>DKAR01000171.1 GCA_002450895.1 Proteobacteria bacterium UBA6921 | reverse complement strand
TGCTACCCATGATGCAAACGCGTTGGGGTCGCGTGATTTCCATGTCGTCCGTCGCCGGTGTTGCGGGCAATCGCGGGCAATCCAACTATGCGGCCGCGAAAGCCGGCCTGCACGGCGCCAGCAAATCGCTCGCGCGCGAGATTGCGTCACGCGGCGTCACCGTGAACGTGGTCGCGCCTGGAATAATTACTTCGGAAATGACCAAGGATCTGTTTCCACCCGAGCAGATCAAGGCTATGGTGCCGGCGAATCGCGCGGGAACGCCGGACGACGTTGCCCATCTGGTCGCGTTTCTGGCGTCCGATCACGCCGGCTACATCACCGGACAGGTCATTTCGATCAACGGGGGAATGTACAGCTAAACGGCGCGCTATTTTTTAAGCGCCGTAGACGCCTTCGATTTCCAGCAACAGCTCACGTCGGCAGATATCACCCTGCAAGGTAAGCAGCGTAACCGAGTCGCCGAGTTCGCTGGACACCAGCGCACGCACCGCATCCATGTCGGACACATTGCGCACGTAAATCTTCAGCACCCGGGCCGTCTTTTCATTTGGGACGCGTTGCGCCGGCGGGATCGCGGCAAACAGCGCCCGAATGTTGGAAATCGTCTCGCGCGTTTGCGCCTCGAGGTCGTTGGCATGCAGGCTTTTGTGACCCACCACGCTGGCGGTTCCGGAAAGATACAGCGCGGGTACCCGGGCCCAGTGCTTCACCGTCGCCCGCGAAAATGTCGGGCTCGCCGGACCGTATTCTTTTGGATAGCAGTACGCGCTGACCTGACGCGGATTCTCCAGGTGCTGACCCGGATTGCGCGAGGCAATGAAGTAGACGATCAATTCGGAGTCACTCGTGCCGATGGCACTGGCCGCCGGCAAGCGCTCGATCATGCGATTGCGGTAGTGATGTTCAAACGCGCGATGGCGGCCCACACAGAAGCGCTGATAGCGCTCCATGCCTTGCTCATCCGCATTGATCGCGGAAAAGTAATTCCACACGCGCAGCAAATGGGGACATCCAACTTCGTCCAGCGCGGAAAGAATTTGCGCATAGGCGCGTTGTGCCGTGCCTTCCAGCGTTTCATTGCCCTGCGCGAGTGACAAATATCCGATTACGGCATCGTCGGCCTGCGCATACGCAACGCCGTGCGACGTGCCGGTCGTGACCTTGCCTTGGGCATACCAGATTTCGGTTTCCGGTCCGCCGGCCACCGGCTCAAGCGGGACACAGATATTAAGCGGGACACCGTCGAAGGCTTCCGCATTGGAACCGTAGGAGATGACTGCCATCGGCGCGGAAATGGCGTCGAGGCGGGCGCGCACTTCGTCACGATGACCAGCGAATACTCCGATCTGCGCGCGACTCGCGGCGGCGCCGGTCAGCACGCTGTCGTCCGGCGCGGATGCGCGCGGCTGAAGTGATTCACTGGATGACGACGAATACACGGTTCCGGTCCGGGAGCTGGTGAGGTTGTATTTTCCATACGTTTCGGCCAAAGAACAACAAAAATGAGACAGTCTGCCAGGTTGCGCCTCGAATTCTTGACGGGACGGCGGTCCAGAAATTTTCGTTGCCATTGCCGCCGAGCCCCACTACCCTACGCGACATGAATTCACCAAACCAAGATTCGTCCCAGCTCCCGCCCCATCAGGTTCTGCCGCAGTACTACGCAGATCAACAGCATCGACGCGAATTCGTGTCGACCCTGTTCGACGATACCGCCAAGTATTACGACTGGATCATCAAGGCGATGTCCTTCGGTTCAGGCACTTGGTATCGCAAACAGGCCCTGCTGCGCGCCGGCTTAAGGCCGGGGATGAATGTCCTGGACGTGGCCAGCGGCACCGGCCCGGTTTCCCAGTCTGAACGTGAAATCGTCGGACCCGCCGGCTCGGTCATCAGCGCGGATCGCAGCTACAACATGCTGGATGTGGCACGTAAAACCGTTCCGACCCCGCCGGTTCAGTGCTCCGCCGAAGACCTGCCATTCCGCGACGGACAGTTCGATTTCCTCAGCATGGGCTACGCCCTGCGTCACGTGGACGACCTGAACGACACGTTTGCCGAGTACTACCGCGTGTTGAAGCCGGGTGGCCTTGTATTGATCATGGAATTGACGCCGCCGAAGTCTGCCGTCGGCCGCAAGTTCGTCAAGTTCTACCTGAACTCGGTGGTCCCGACGATTGCTCTTTTGGGCACCCGCTCCGAAGACGCAAAAACGTTGATGAAGTACTTCTGGGACACCATCGAATCCTGCGTACCCCCGCCGTCGATCATCGAGGCGATGAAGCGCGCCGGATTCGTCGACGTGCGCCGACACTGCATCTCGGGCGTATTTAGCGAGTATGTGGGGCGGAAAGCCTAAGCTGTTCTGTTGTTCTTTCTTCAATTCTCTATTTGATTGAGTCGCCTTCGGCGACGGCTTGTTTGGGTGCGCTGGGTTGCAGCGCGCCCAAGTGACTTTCTTTTGCGTCGGCAAAAGAAAGTCACCAAAGAAAAGCCGACCCGACTGCGCGACCGCACTTCGTGCGGTGCCCTGTGCTTCTCGCCGTGAGCGGGCCGTCCAGACAGGCGATCCATCGCCTGCTGGCCGATTGCGCACATCCCTGTGCGCAACCCTTCGGGCTGATCCGCTCGCGTCTGCGATGCTCGGCCGCGCAGACGGGGGTGAAATTCAAAATCAATTTGCCACTATGCCGTCATTCCCGCGAATGCGGGAATCCAGATCATTTGCCTGTTACTGCATTCAAAGATCTGGATTCCCGCATTCGCGGGAATGACAGTGGTGTTGTCTTTGACTTTCAACTCCCGTGTGAGACGCCGAGCATCGCAGTCCCGGACGAAGACGGCCCCGAAGGGGTTGCGAACATGGATGTTCGCAACCTGACAGCGGGCGATGGATCGCCCGTCTGGCGGGCCCGGCCGGGACGAGAAGCACAGGATCCCGCGCGCTGCGCGCGCGGCGTCGAGCCTGGGTCGGCTTTTCTTTGGTGACTTTCTTTTGCCGACGCAAAAGAAAGTCACTTGGGCGCGCTGCAACCCAGCGCCTCATACGCTTTCATCCGTCGCCGCAGGCGACTCATGCAACCGCTACAACGTACCTCGCAGCGTGAGATACGCCTGATCCTCACCCAGATCCTTGTCATACCCGTGCGCGTATCCAACGGTGATATTGATACCGATCCAGTAGCCGAAGACCAGATCGAAGGTCACTTCGACACCGCCACCGGTGTAGTACTTGTCCGGCGAGCTGCCATCCGTGAAGACGCCGCCGGTATCGACGAATCCGCTGCCGTAGATCTTGTCGATGCCGAGCGGAAATCCCATCCAGCCGCGTTCGATTCTCACGATCGGAAAGCGCCATTCGCCGGAGAACAGCCGCATGTTGGTTCCGGTGAGTTGCGAGAGTCCTTCGGGATAGCCGCGCAGGATGAACTCACGACGATTGAACGGCGGAGCGCTGCCAAGAAACGGTTCTGCGAGGAATTCGTCGGCGGTCGTCACACCGCCCAATTCGAAGGGGCGAATCCCGTCACTGCCTTTGCCCACGGCAGCACGCAATTTCAGAACGTTGTCGCCGAATAAACCGATGTATTCGTTCCAGTCGATGATCTCGGCGATTCCGGAGTAATCACTGTTGAATGCATTGCTCGTTTCCCACGCCGCGTTCACGACGCGGCCAGTGCTGCGGCTGATTCCCAGCGGGTAGTACTCGGTCGAGTCGAACGTCAGCCCGACCGCGCCGACGCGGTCGATTTCGCGCGGATCTCCCGTCACGCCGCTGCGAAGATAGACGTCGTTCTCACGCACGCCGACGGCACCGAAATGCGCAAACCAGCGGTGTTCACGCTGGATCCACGGCAAGGTCATCACGCCACGATAAAGATACGAGGCGCGCAACTCGTCCACCTTTTGACCGTCATTGTCGAGTTCAATGCTGATGTCGCGCGAGGCGTGGAACGAGAACAGCGGATAGAACCCGTCGTAGATGTAATCGAACGAACCGATGCCCTGTTTGCGCACGAACTCATACGCGGCGCTGAGCGCATAGTTGTGGCGCCGCAACGCGTCGGAACCGCTGGTGGAGGCGCCCACTAAGAACAGATCCCGACCCCAGCCGAGGATCGGCATCCAATACGTCGGGAATCCGTTGTTGACCGGTGCGTACGCCGTCGGCGCTCCATCGAATTTCTCCTTGCCCCAGCCATAGCTCTGTCCCGAACTGCCGGTGGTTCGTGTCACGCCGCCGGCAATCTGTGCGCTGCCTGGAACACGAAATACGTCGTATCCGGTCGCCCGATAGCCGAGATAGTTGAGCGTGCCATCGTTCGCAACCATCGGATAAAACGCGCCGCCACGCACGCGGGTCAGCGTGGTCATTTTTCCGTTCCAGGTTTCGAAACGGCGCACGTCGTAGATCCCGTCGTAGTCCGCGCTGAACACGATCGAGTTTCCATCCGGCGTATACGTTGGATGCAACGGCGTCGCCGTATCGTGCGTCAACACATTCCAGCGGCCATCGTCGATCGACAACTCGGCCAGTTGCCAACCTTCGGCTTCGGTCCACAGGGTGGAGACCACTTTGCGCTGCGTCGGCGATGCGTTCAGCGTCGAAACGATTTCGCCTTGCGTGGCTTCCCACAGCGTGCGGATAAACTCGCCATCGGCCTTCAGCAGATCGACGCGAAACTTTCCAGCTTCGTTGCGCGCCGCAACCAGATTTTCGCCATCCACCGTCCACGTCGCGAAACGATATCGGCTGTGTTTCGTCAGCCGCTCGTAGTCGCCCGTTTTCGGATCGTAGCGATACAGGTCGTACTGCAATCGCGCATTGTTGTGGAACTCGAATTGCGCGATCACGATGCCGCGCTGCGGATGCACGTCGATGCGCGCATCGGAGGCAACTTCCAGCAACGCCTTGGCTTCTTTCGCGCCGGGCGCGAGTTGCATCAGGGTCGCTCTGGAATGTCCGTCTTCACGAACGTAATACACCGTTCCATCCGGCAATGTTCGCGGCCAGTTGGTGCTGTACCCGGACTGGCTGATGGCGTCACCTTCCACCATTCCCGCCTTGGTCACCGCATTCAACTGCGGTTGATATCGAAGCGACAACCAGTTCTTGAATTCATCCCACAATACGGCGAGCGGCTTGCCGTTGAAGACGCGTCGCGCGTTGTGATTGATGCGCCAGGGGATCAGGTAATTGCGATAACGCGTGATCCATTCAAAGAGTTTGTCCTCGCCGTATTTGTCGGCGACGAACGCCATGAATTCGCTGCCATACAGATAGGCCACCGTTCCACTCGGCCAAACGGCGGTGGGCTGATTCGCCCAGTTGATTGAGCGCACGCCGTTCTCGACTTCCATGCGCATCAGCATGTCGAAGTAACTGCTCTGCACGCGACCGACGCCCCGCGACTTGTCAGTTTCAACGTACGTTGCAATGCCTTCGAGAACCCACGTCGGCTGGAAGATGGCCGGAAAAGCCAGCGTGTACGGATTGCGCCCAAAAATCTGGCGTGATTTCGCGGGTGGGCCCGCCACGGCGTCGAGATGCAGAAGATGCGTGTATTCGTGCGTGATCAGTGATTCCAGCCAGGCGCTGAAATCCAGCAGACCGTCATCAAACGGTGTGAGCCACAGTTCAATGTGGTTTGCTGGAAACGGTGTAGTAAATCCGTTGGCCAGATCGATTTCGTCGGTCAGGACCATGTCGATCGGTTCGCGCGGCTCCCAATTCAGCAAGGGCACCAGCTTGTCGTGCACGCGCTCAGCGATCGCGATCGCCTGCCGGGCGGAGTCCTCCAACCCGTCGTGATAGTGCAAGTGAAAGTGTGGACTGCTCAGCGTGTACCAGGTCAGTGAGGAATCGTGGATCACGCCAGCCCAACTTGCGCTGCAGACGAGCGCAAGCGCCAACCCCAGCCATTTTTTCATTTTAAAAACTTCCTTGCCGTTTTCAGCTGGTCGGCGGTCAACGCGAATACGCCGCCGCCACCTCGCTCAAAATCCACCCAGGTGAATTCAATTTCGGGGAATCGTTCCACCAGCGCGTGCTCGCTGTCGCCCACTTCGACAATCAAAATGCCGTGGGGTGCCAGATAATCCGGCGCGTCTTTCAAAATTCGAATAGCAAACTCCAGCCCGTCTTGGCCCGCGCGCAGTCCGATCGCAGGTTCACGCTTGTATTCCGGTGGCAGTTTCTTCATTTCCGCCGTCGTGACATAGGGAGGATTGCTCACAATGACGTCGTATTTTTCCGGCGGCACGCTGTTGAACAAATCCGATCGGATCAGCCGCACGCGATCCTGAACGCCGTGGGCTTCCACATTCCGCTTGGCGACCTTGAGCGCATCGGCCGACACGTCGACCGCATCGACATGCGCCTCGCGGAATTCAATGGCGCAGGCGATCGCGATACACCCGCTCCCAGTGCAAAGGTCCAGCACACAATTTACGAGTGACGGCTCGATCCAGGGACTGAAGCGGTGCTGAATCAACTCCGCAAACGGCGAGCGCGGCACGAGCACGCGTTCGTCCACAAAAAACGGCAAACCGGCGAACCAGGCCTCGTTGGTCAGGTAGGCCGCGGGCACACGCTCTTTGATCCGGCGGTTGAACAAACCCACGATGGCGCGTTTTTCCGCCGTGGTCAGGCGGGCATTGACCATCCCCTGTGCCGCGTCGTAGTCGAGGCGCAGGATATGCAGCACCAATCCGGCCGCTTCATCGACGGCATTGTCGGTACCATGGCCAAAAACGAGGCCGGCTTCGTTGAAACGACTGGCCCCCCAGCGAATAAAATCCTGGATGGTGTGCAGTTGCTCGATGGCGTCGCGGCCGAAGGACATGGCGGGTAACGTTAGCACACCGCGCGGTCCGCCCCAACCCCGACCCGGGCGGCAGTAAACTTACGCGCGAGAATGCCGAAAACCTAGCAGCCCNNCCTTTCCATCCGAACCGCCTCCCTGCTCGCCTGCGCCTTGCTTATCATCCCCATGGCATCGCACGCGGCCCCGGCGAAACAGATGCAGGCGCGCATCGCCCTCGTGAATGACGGCGATACGATTACTGTCATCGACATGGCGCAGAAACGCCACATCATCCAGATGGATGGCATCGATGCGCCGGAACTCGAACAACCCTACGGCCAGGCGTCCAAGAAGCATCTGGAACGTCGCCTGCTTAAAAAGAACGTCGTGATTATCTGGAACAAGACGACCGCGGAAGGCGTCAAGATCGGCAAAGTGCTGCTGAACAACGGCGACATCAACCAGCTACAAATTCGCACCGGCTCGGCCTGGGCCACGGGCGCGATTACCGTGAACTTCAGCGGCAGTGACAAGGCACGCTATGCCGCCGCGCAGAACCTCGCCAAAGAGAAATCCATGGGTTTATGGCGAGCCGGCAACGCCATTCCGCCGTGGGATTGGCGCAAAGACCATCAAGCAAAACCGGCCGCTGCACCGGCTAAGAAAGATGAAGCACCGCCGCCGGACAACACGCCGCTTGAAACACACACGATGCCGCAGAAGCAATAACGCTTCCGATTCGTTTATATCTGGGCCCTGCATGAAATAGCGCCGGACCGAACGGGCATCCGCGCTTCCTGATTTTTTCGTTATACTGCGCTTCCGAATTTCTCCACACCGGAAGCACGGCGCGCCATGGCTCAATACATCTACACGATGAATCGCGTGGGCAAGGTCGTTCAGCCCAAACGCGAAATCCTGAAGAACATTTCCCTGTCGTTTTTTCCCGGCGCC
>DKAR01000023.1 GCA_002450895.1 Proteobacteria bacterium UBA6921 | reverse complement strand
CCAATTGCCATCCACTGCCCCCATTGCGCCCCTTGGTCACGAGCCACAATGCGAAATCGGCTATGAAACCCGAGCTCGTGGCCCGTAAGAACCCAGTCAGACCAAGACGCACGGCATGACGACATTGGATAGCCTAGTATTTTTTCGCCGGTATCGCTGTCCTCGACGACTAACTCAAGCCCCGACACCGATGGACCACAAACAACTGGAATCGAAATGACCGACACATCCTTTGCCATGAGGTCGGTTGATCTTAACAGCCCGGTATTTGAGTCGCTGCCGGACCAAGACCCAAATACATAGGTCGCCCCGGGCGCATTCGGAATTGACCCGAAAGCCCCGCCAATTGACCATCCACCCTCGAGCTCCCACGCACTTGAAGGTATTGAATGCGACCGTTGTAGAGGACTACTTTCTGGCAGGTACACGTCGCACTGGTCATTTTGGTAAATGAATTCCTGACTGAAACCGTGCATTTTCAGACGCAGCCGAACTTCCTTCGCCTGCAATCTGGCCGTGTTGCACACAACCATTGCGCCGAGCGTCGTGTCCCCCAGTTTTGAAAGGGCTTCACCGAGGTATTTGTCGCCCATATCGCTAAACCCGTGAAAATTCATGATTGCACGCCGTTGACTGTAATATGGCAAGGCAGAATTCCAGTCGTTTCCATAGATGAGAAGCGCATCTGACTGTTGTGTCACAGCTCTTATTGCTTTGCTAGCGGCAACTAGCGGAATTCCTGTTATGTCCGCTTGTTGCCCGGGCAAGAACCTCGCGCTGTATGTTTGAAGTCCGGAATAAGCGGAATAAAAGAACACAGCGAGCGCTACCCCGGATCGTAGCCACCCAGATTGCAATTGCCCTTGAATTGCAAAGCCAACAGCACCAATAAGAAAGAGTCCGTTCGCATACTGATAGTAGTTATGGACGATATGCAAATTTGTAAATACCAGCATCACAGACAGAAAAGTTGCTATTGCAGCAAAGATATAGCCGCGATTTTTCACTTTTCCAAACGCTGAAAATATGACTAGAACTAACAAGGCGGCAAAAACAATTTGATTACCCAAGAGATCTGGCAACATTCTTTGATACAGACTCTGAAACCAAAAGTCGGCAGAGAATCTTTGTTCAATTGATCCGAAGTTCCAACCCGATAAGCGATCAGAAGTTATGAAATCTCTCGCGAGTGGATTCAGCCTTTTTAATGTGTCGGCAAAATTCGTCCAGAGTACGAGCAAAGCAAATGGAATTGCAGCGGCAGAAATTGCAAGCAACACATAATGTCTGATTTTACTGAGGATCACATTGCGATCCGACGTGAGCCACAAGTCGCGACTCGTCACCAGCAGCGCCGCAAATCCAAATCCAAAAAAAGTCGTCACCTTTACTAAAGCGCCGAGCGCTCCAAAGACGCAGGCTGCAACAAGAAGTCTTAACTTGCGATTCTTGAGAAAAGCCGCAACGCAGTACAGATACGACAGACCAAGAAAGAGCGCAGTCGACTCAATCATGAACGAGCGAGACCAAAATAGATAAAGCGGGCTCGTGAGGAAGAGCGTCAAGAAGACCAAACGGCCCGCCCGGGGAATACCTAGTGAAGCTAAAAACATGTACGCGGGAACCAAGGACAAGTAGAAAAATATGACGCTAACCATTCGACCCGTTTGGTCCAGGGGCGCACCAAACGTGTTCGCGGTAATTACGACCAGCCATTGATAGAGCGGAAATTCAAACGGAATAGACCAAGGGGCACCCAGAACTGGTGTTTCGTATGCGAGCCATGGCCCACCTTGAAGCATAAAAAAAGCAGAAATCGCGGTTTGTGTCTGCCGAAAATCGTGAAGCTCGAGGATCGGATTCCACCATCCTTGCGCAACCGCCCAAAAACTATGCATCAAACTTGCGAAGAATATGAGCGCGACAACGACATTGCTCGGCACGAACTCCACTCGCGAACTGGATTGAGTTCGATCCAAGGCCGCCAGACTAGACAACTTCCGCCATACGCGTCCTATCGCGATTGCGGCCATATTTCCTCAATCGCAGCATGAAGTTCTCGACACATGCGCTCAGTACTGTATTCATTCGATCGCTCGAACCCCGCCTGGATCTTTGAAGCCGTCACCTCGACATTCGCTAAAAGATTTATCGCATCCCGCCAACTTTCTTCACGACCCAACTGAACGTAGATGGGAAAATCTCCATAAATCTCCCGAAAAACTGGAATATCAGACACAATTACCGGCGTTCCGCACGCTGCAGCCTCAAGCGGAGGCAACCCAAATCCCTCCATGAGAGATGGATAAACCAATGCCGCCGCGTTTTGGTAGAGAGTCAACAGCCTTGAATCTGATATGTAGTCCAAAAACTCAACGCTCTCCGTCAATCCGTTCTCTCGGACCATTGATCGGAGCATCATGGAATAACTTCCGTGCCCGCATACGATCTTTACTTTAAAGTTTTCACGCCAAAGATGCGCAACTAGCAAAAGTTCATGGGCATTCTTGTGCTTCCAAGTTGCCCCAATAACCAACAGGTACGGCACTTCTGCACGTTCGTTACGCGCCGGCACCCTAAACTTCGTCACATCAATTGCGCAATGAACAACGTGTATCCGTTCGGGCGGCACTCGGTAGTACTCAATGATTAGCTTTCTTGTGGCCTCAGAAATTGTGAGCACTGCTTTTACTTGACTTAAAGAACGCGGCAGCAAATAGCGAAAATAGATTCGCTGCAAGAGACTGTCCGGAAAAAAATATGGGCGCAAGTCCAAAACGCAGACGACTTGTTCCCGCGCACCTGGAATCACATGATGTGTTGGCGTAATAACGCGACGTAACTGACGCGGAAAAAAAAGAAACGCATAGAGCAGCCACAGCAATGGACGCACGCGAGACACCGCTTGAGTCATAGCTAACCAACTTGGCACAGGAATCACTTGTACGCGTGAATCGAGGCGAAGCTCCGAATTGGCCACTACGGTGATATTTGTTTGCTGTTGGAGAAGGCAATCAAGTATTTGCATAGCAAATCGAGCTGGTCCAGTACCATTCCGGCCAATTCTCGAGAGGTCAAGCGCTAAGTCGTCACTCATTTTCCGCTCCTAACTCTCACGCTTTCGACTCAGAAAACGTTTGACGCGAATGGAGAACACGAAAACGATAGACTGCACTGACTCCAAGAGCCAGCAGCAAATGTTCCGGAAGCATGTAACCGACTCCAACCGACAACAAAGCCACTCCGGATAAGAAGAGAACCATTATGAAGTCGGAAGGAGTCTTATAGTCATGAAGTCGAACAACGAAAATCTTGAGCAGTACCCCCGAAAGAATCGACCAGCATAGTATGATAAAAATTGCGGCAGCCCCGAAATCTGCATATTGAACTCCGATGCCAAATGCTGGCGACCCCGAGTCAACTTCATACCAATCAGGGTAGAAGAGTTTGGCTAGAAAGAAGGAACCAAAGTCTTTTGGCTTATCTGGAAAAATTGCTCGCGGAATTCTCGCAAAAAGTTCATTTTCGACCGAAAGCTGCCCCCCCATTAGCGGCATGTTACTACTCATTACTACAATTGCGTTTCGAGTGTAATCTGAATAGCTGCTCATTCTTTGAATCAGGCTAGAGTTGTTCTGGGCGGGGAGAGTAACCAAAAAAAGTAAAGTTACTCCCAGTGAAAATACGCCGGCCCAAAGCAAGAATTTATTAAATCCGACGCGGACTTCGCGAACATACACAAGGTACATGATCAGAATCAAAACTAACGTTACCACTTGCCCCTTACTACCATGAAGAAGCAACACACACGCGCTGAATAGAAAAAAGAATGCAATCTTCCACGTTCGGATGCGGGGCCGAAAAAGATACGAGATGAACCCCAAATAGGCAGAAGTAGCCGAAAGAAAAAATAGCGGTCCGTAACCTGAACGCGTGCGAGTATAAATTTCGCGCGGCGTCGATAAAAGATCTCGGTATTCCCAAATTATCGGCAAGTACAGTAAGACGGCTCCAGCAAGAAAGAGATAAGGGATCAACCACCGGTCGCGACGGCTTCGTACAAATGGTAATTTCACTTTGTACTGTGGAGTCAGCAAATACGCCAACCCAAAGGCAACAATGGAGACCGCATATGTCAAATAGCAATAGAGGTACCAGACCTCATCACCAGAGTAGCCAAAATAGTAAATGTGAACCAACTCGAGAACATAGCTCGTCGGCACCAAGATTAAGACCGACGGTGTTAAGACGTTTATAAAACTTCGCTCGCGGCGCGAGAAATACAGATAGAAAATTATTAGGATTACCAGCGAACCGCAAATAGTTGCTTCGATCACTGCGCCCCCTTTCGAGTCGAGTAGCCACTACTTAACGCTCTTGGTTTGTTTCTGGAAAGTATTTTGAGGAGAGATTTCAAGAAATCGACGCCAAATCTTTGCTGGGAGAAATCCGTGTCAATCCGATTTTTGTTGGCCAGAATGAGTTCTGAATTGTCGGATTGTTGAACTCGACAAACAGCTTCAGCAAAACTCAAAAAATTTCCATACTCAAATAGCCATTGTCTTGGCAACACTTCTTTCATTCCATCGACTGCGGACGCCACGATTGGCACCCCATAATACATCGCCTCTAGCATGACGATCGGCATGCCTTCGAATCTTGAAGGAATCACCAACATGTCGATTGCTGAGTAAACATCCGAAAGATCATCCGACCAGGGAACGAATGTCACGATAGAATCTATGTTGCAGTCTTCAATTATTTCTCGCAGGCGAGACTCGTCAGGCCCGCTGCCGACGATCATTAGCCGAAGTTTCCCAAGCCGTGGCAAAGAATGCGCCAGTGCTCGCACCAGAAAATCGTGCCCCTTCTGCTTGAACTGAATGCGACCGACGATGGCCAAAGCATACTCGTCGGCCTCTAGCAAGAATTTGGCCCGGGATTTCTTCCTTTCTCGAAACGGATAAGCTGCCGTGTCGATTCCGTTATAAACAACTTCAACTGGTTGGGTAACGCCGCGAGCCCGCAGTTCCTCCGCCATATTTCCGCTTAGCGTTATGAACGCATCAGGAAGGCGATAGTACCGCTTGTTGAGCATATCGCGAATTGCCGCACCGCGGTGGCTTCCTGAAATGCCAACGCGATGCGCCATCGGTATATAACTCACCACTGGGACGCCAGCTTTTTTCGCAGCTACAAGCCCCAAAGTACACGCTTCGATTCTCCCTTGTGCCACTACTATTCCATTGGGCGCGTAGTCTTTCATTATTCTTGAAATGCTTCGAATCTTCCGAGGCGAAAATAAAGTTCTCAGGTTTTGCAGCCTGCTCGAACTGTGTGCAATCGGAAGTAGTGTCAACCTTTGTCTATCCGCACTAATCTTATTCAAGATATCCCGCAGCCGACCGTTTCCCTCGAAATAGATAAATCCAACGGCAATATTGGCGTTACCTTCAAGTATCGAGCGCACAGCCGCTACGGTCATAACTTGATGACCACCGAACTCCGGCGCATCGTCGTAGAAGAGAATTTTTGTTGTTCCCATTTGACCAACAATTTCAAAGTTTCGATGGACTTTCCGTCCGCGCGAAATTTCTATTTCTTTGCAACGACAAAAAAGAACCCACCCGCAAAGAGGGATGGAGATACTGTCGCCAATTTTCGCAAAACACTATTAACCCCAAATTTGCGCAGCGCGGAACTGAATGGAAAACTAGGCAGATTTTTCGATCGGTTCTCTACGACCCTAAATCCAGACTTTCCGATGAGGTCGACAAAACCGGAGAATGTAAAGAACCGTAAATGAGGATTATCCCAATCATGTGAGCCTGGAAAAAATCTATGTGTATCCAAACCAGACCCGAAGAGTATTCTAATTCGACCGACAAGATCCAAATGATTTGGCACGTTAAGTACTGCAAATCCAGTAGGCTTCAATACTCGCTTAATTTCTTGCATCAAGTTAAACGGATAAGTTAGATGTTCCAATACATCTAGGCAGAGCACTAAATCCTGAGTGGAGTCCTGAATAGACAAAGGCTTTTCCAAGTCTGAATGCAAGACACATAGACCAGCCTTGTTCGCCTCTCGAACTACGTCTTGCAGGCCTTCGATTCCGACTACGTCATTAGTCTCGGCAAAAACTTCCAAGTTTTGCCCAAGACCACACCCGAGCTCGACAACTTTCTGCCCAACAACGCTGTATTGCTCTTTAATCTTTGACAGCTCATTTATGACATGAGAACGTCCAATCTTGTCGCGCGCAAGTAGCTCAATGCTGTAATTGACATCCATACTTTCGTTTACCACATTCAGAAATTGTTCAATCTTGCCAAATCATCATGCTCTTTGGACTGATTCGGCCAAAATAGTGTAGTTTGGTGGGGAGCTCTTGAGTGGAGCAACAAGATTCATAAATTCACCCACCATGTTCACAACCAATCTTAGCGGCGCCAGGATCCTTCCTCTAAGCAACAGGCTTATTGATAGGAACACTTGGGAAACATCGCCACCATCTTCACGCATTTCAAGAATTGCAAACCCGGAATCTATTAACAAGCGTTCAAAACCGTACTTAGTGAACCTGTAGTAGTCGTGAGGCTCTTCATGTAATGGCCAGTAGAATGGCCCGGTAAGCACAAGGTACCCCCCCGGTTTNNACCCGGTTTCAGTACTCGACATAATTCGCCAATCATCGCGCGGGGCTCTGCTACGTGCTCGATGACTTGTGAACATAAAACAATATCTACACTCGCTGTTCGAATCGGTAGCTGCATTGCGTCACCAACAATGCTGGGCATAGCGTCTTCAGTTCCAATGTTCAACCCAAAATAATCGCAACCTAAAAACAAATCCCGATATGGTTGATTGCCACAACCCACATCCAGCACAACAGGGCTTTGTTGACCACATTCGGTTCTCGCCCGCATCACTGAGCTCTCAATATTCGGCCACATATAGCGATTCACCAAATAGTCAGGTGCCCACAGCCGGAGTTTTCGACGTTTCAATCTGCTATTCACGACAACCCCTTTATTGCGAGTCGCAATTCCGGTTCTGACCAATATGCAAATGTGACAACAAGCAACGCGACAACGAGCCATCCCGTCAAATGGTTTCCGGTCTCAACACTGAAAATCAACCGGAAGACTATCGTGAATAGCAAGGCCCCGACCGCGATCCAAAAACTTGATGAGCTAATGATCGCAACTATAACTGATCTGACCAGCACAAATGATTGCTTCCTGAACGATCGGACCAACACGGATATTCCTATCCATGCAGTGAAACTGAAGCTCCATGCCAACCCTTCTGGCCCAACCCAATACAAAAACAAAAGGCCAAACGCGATTTCGCAAGAAGTCCATATTATTGATGAGAATGCCGATTCTCGACCACCCCGCTCAACAAGGACTAGTGTGCTTGTGGGCGTCGTCGCCAATCCCGGAATCATTCGAAAAAAAAGCAACGGCAGCAATCCAATTGCGATATCCCATTTTCCTTGCAACAGCACCGTATCGAAGCTTCGAACGGTAATCAATATGGCGACAAGTATCGGAACCGTTAACATCGTTAGTAGGCGCACCTGGTACAGACAAGACTCCCACCTAGCTGAAAAGTCTTTCGCTCTGGCAAAAAACGGCAACGAAACTCGCGCTGAAATCTGGACGAATACCTGAGAGGCGATCATGCACAATTGCAGACCCCATGCATAAAATCCCACCCATTCCTTACCAAACCACGGACCGACAAGTATGACGTGGAGATTATCGCGGACTAGAGCCGATGCTGTTCCTGACTGAAACCACCAACCCTCGCGGAGAAAGTGCAGCACTCGTTTGATCTGTGAAACAGAAGGTACGTGACAAATCGGCTTGTGACACAATCCGACGGCAACAACGCGAAATGCTCGCCCGAGAATTGCGCCCCATACGAACGAATAGATCCCTTGGTCGAACGAAACGAGAAGTACTACTGGACTACCTCGCTCCAGAAGAATCGAAATACTTTCGATCCATGCGATCCTTTCGTATTTAAACTCACGCTCAAGAAGTGCGGTTGGCAAAAAAATAAAAGGATAGCTGGCCAGATATACGGCGGAAAACACCGCCAAAAATTCGTAGTCATCCTTCGTAGTCGGGAAATACCAATTGAGAGGCTTCGTCAAACTAGCTATTGCCCCAAGCAATAGCACGGCGGTCGCAATCATCAAAAAGACAAGCGTTCGCTGCTCTTCGTCAGTTAAGTCCTTAGATGACTTGATAAGTATTGATTTCAGACCGCCGTCGAGCGCAAGCTGCGCGAAACTTGCGATCGCGAGCGCAATTGAATACAGCCCAAACTCCGTCGGTGTGAGGATGCGCGAATAGGCAATATAGGATGCGCCGACAACTGCAAAAGAAAGCGCATACGCGAAAAACAAATGAAAGACTTTTGATTTGACTTGGTTTTGCCCAGGCAAATGAATCACCGCTCGCATTTACTCTTTGATTAGCCCACCTAGGAACAACCAGCAATGGTCAGACAGTTGACTCGTCGATTACCGGTTTATTTAGTCAGTACGCCCACTACTCAGGCATCCAATTCAACCGTCAATATCGCTCGCTCGGATTTGAGATTGACAGTTTGACTGTCCTCACTAAAGAAACCGAACTTCTTGTACCTGTAAAGGAAGCGACTAACAAAAATCAACCTTCTTCGCCCCGTGATCGCAACCGGGGAATCTTCCAACATCCCGCTGTTTGGTGGACATGGACGCGCCCGACATCGGGCCACATTCAGTTGAGTAAAGGACTCAAAACCTAAACGTACGATCGACGGGGCACTCAGAAATCTGATTTCTGAAGACAAAGGAATTTGGTAGCGGGGGCAGGATTTGAACCTACGNNCCTTCGGGTTATGAGCCCGACGAGCTGCCAGACTGCTCCACCCCGCATTCGATGTGGGCGAGATTGTAGCGGAATCAGCGGCTTTTGCAACAACGGGAAATCCGCAGGCGCGCGTTCCGCGACTGCGTCACAATGGTGACAGAGCTACCCTGGGTGTCACCAATGAATCAACCGCCCGCCGTCGATTCCAAGCCCGCCACGCTGAAATTGCGGCGTGTGGCGATCGACACCTACCGCGAAAACGTCGCCTATCTGCATCGGGATTGCGAGCTGTACCGGGCCGAGGGTTTCCAGGCACTTTCCAAAATCGAAGTCAGCGCGAACGGCAATCGAATCAACGCCGTACTCAACGTCGTGGACGACGCCTCGATTGTCCAGCCGGACGAGCTTGGGCTCTCGATCCAGGCGTTCACGCAAATGCGCTTGGCCCCGGGAAGCCTGGTTCGCGTTGCTCATGCCGGCCCACCCGAATCCATGGACGCGGTGCGTCGCAAGATCTCCGGCGAGCGGCTGACCGCGAGCGACTTTCGCGCCATCGCCGATGACATCGTCGACAATCGTTACTCGAAAACAGAATTGGCGGCCTTCCTGGTCGCCTCCGGCGAATCCGGCCTCGACCGGGAGGAAATCCTTCATCTCACCCGGGCAATGACGGATTCCGGCGACCGGTTGACCTGGAACGAACCACGCGTCGTCGACAAGCATTGCATCGGCGGCATTCCCGGCAACCGAACGTCCATGCTCGTTGTCCCGATCGTTGCGGCGCACGGCATGGTGATGCCCAAAACCTCCAGTCGTGCAATCACGTCACCCGCAGGCACGGCGGACACCATGGAAGTCCTGGCCCAGGTCAATCTCACCCCGGATCAGATGCACAACATCGTCCACGATCAGCGTGCGTTTCTCGCCTGGGGCGGCACGGCGCGCCTCGCGCCGGTGGACGACATCCTCATCTCCGTCGAACGACCGCTCGGGATCGACTCGCAAGGCCAAATGGTCGCCTCGATCCTGTCGAAGAAACTCGCAGCCGGCTCGACGCACCTGCTGATCGATATTCCAGTCGGCCCCACCGCCAAGGTGCGTCACATGAATCAGGCGCTGCAATTGCGCAAATTGTTCGAGTACGCCGGCGACCGCCTCGGTCTTCATCTCGAAGTCATCATTACGGACGGCAGCCAGCCCGTCGGTCGCGGCATTGGTCCCGTGCTTGAAGCACGCGACGTCATGCAGGTGCTGCGAAACGAAAGCGATGCGCCGCAAGACCTGCGCCAAAAAGCGCTGCGCCTCGCGGGCCGCGTTCTGGAATTCGATCCCGACGTGCGCGGCGGCTACGGTTACTCGATGGCGCGTGACATTCTGGACTCCGGTCGCGCTTTGCAAAAAATGGAAGCCATCATCGACGCCCAAGGCCGTACATCAACACCCTTTGTTCCCGGCACGCTCACGATCGAAATTGCTGCACCGCGCGAAGGCGTCGTCACGGCGATCGACAACTATCAGTTGGCCAAGATTGCACGCCTGGCAGGTGCACCGATGGACAAGGGCGCCGGCGTGGATCTGTTAACCAAACTCGGTGACCGCGTGGCGCGAGGGCAACCGCTGTATCGCATTCATGCTGAATTCCGCTCCGACTATGGTTTTGCCCGTGAGTTGGCGAACTCCAATAGCGGATATGACGTTGGAGATCCGCACGAAGTTACGCGCACCTATCAGGAGCTTTGAAACAAGGCGCGAGAATCCATAACGGCGGGATCCAGCCCATGCTCGTCCTCACTTTCGCAGAGTACACCCAACAAGCAGAGCGTCTGGCCTTAGCGCTGGGCAACAATCTCGCCATTGTCGACGTGCATCATTTCCCCGACGGCGAATCTCGGATTCGCCTTCCGGCGAAGCTTCCCAAGCACGTCATCGTGTGTCGCTCGCTGGACCAGCCCAATGAAAAACTGGTCGAGCTTCTGCTATGCGCGGAAACAGCCCGCCAGCTCGGCGCACAACATCTCACCCTGGTCGCGCCCTACCTTTGTTACATGCGACAGGACGTCGCGTTTACACCGGGAGAATCCGTAAGCCAAAAGATTATTGGCCGCTATCTCGCGGGCCAGTTCGATGCCGTTGTCACTGTTGATCCGCACCTGCATCGTGTTGCGCGGCTGGACCAGGCGGTTCCCGCGAAGCGCGCGATCGCGTTGACCGCTGCAGAAACAATCGGGACCTTTCTCGCTCAACAACATGACCAAGCCTTGCTGATAGGCCCCGACGAAGAATCAGAGCAATGGGTCGCCGCCGCCGCGCGCGCCGCGGGCTGGGCGCATGTGACCGCGCGAAAAGAACGCCAGGGAGACCGCGCCGTTCAGGTAAGACTGCCTGACATACCTGGGGGAACGACAACCGCCATTATCGTGGATGACATTGCGAGCACCGGCCACACCATCGCCGCCGCCGCCCGCGAGCTGCGTGCGCGTGGCGTCGCAACCATCGACGCCGCTGTAACACACGGGTTGTTTGAACCGGGAGCAGTTGAATTCATGCGGGACGCCGGTGTGCAGCGCATTTGGCACACCGACAGCGTCAGTTCCCGTGGCGATGGAATTCCGCTCGCACAGGCCATCGCTACGGCACTGAAACACGAAACGACACGCAACAGCAACGCAAAGAACTAGTGATGGGTCGCGAGAATTTCATCCAGCATGATGATCAATTCTGGCGGCTTCAGCGGTTTCATCAGAAACCGGCGAATCCCCATTTCGGTCGCCGCCTTTTCGTCGATCTGGTCACTGTAGCCGGTACACAGAATCACCGGCAGTTCCGGCCGCACTTTCAGCACTTGCCCCNNCCCCGCCAATTCGCCCCCGGTCAGACCCGGCATTGTCTGGTCCGTAATTATGGCATCGTATTTTTCAGGACTGTGCATAAATGCGGCGAGCGCGCTCGGCGCATCACTGAAAGATGTCACGCGATAGCCGTGGGCACGCAGCACTTCCGCCATCAAACGCGAAAGCACGTCTTCGTCGTCCACAACGAGAACATGTCGCCCCGTCTCGATCCCCGCCGCACGCAACAACGGCCCATCCTTGCTTGCATCCACGTCAGCCGATTCATACACGGCGGGCAGAAACACCTTGATCGTCGTACCTTCACCCGGCGTCGAATCGAGAACGATATGGCCGGAATAGTCATGAACGATTCCATGCACGACCGAGAGCCCCATGCCCGTTCCCTTGCCCNNCTTCGTCGTAAAAAATGGCTCAAACACCCGTGCATGTTGCTCCGCCGGAATGCCCGCACCCGTATCGCGCACGGAAATCTCGACATAGTCGCCAGTGACTTCGCTCTGGCATGAAGCGCAAATGGCGTGCGTGCGCCACGAATGCAGCACCTTGATTGAAACTTCGCCGCGCATTTCGATCGCATCACGCGCATTGACGCAGAGATTCATCACGACCTGCTGCAGATGCACCGGATCAATCCGGACCCGCGCAATGTCCGGCTCAATTTCCATTCGCAAACTGATCGATGAGGGGATCGTTGACATCAGCATGTCGGACACTTCACGCACGATGCTGCCCGGATCGATCGTCTTGGGCGTCACTGGCCGCGCCCGGCTGAAGGCCAACAGTTTGGCGATCAAGTCACGGGCACGCTCACCCGCCGTAAGAACTTCACGCAGGCAATTCGCAACCCGGCCCTGCGGATCATCGACGTATCGCTCCAGTCCCAACGACGCATATCCAATGATGCTTCCCAGAATATTGTTGAAGTCATGGGCAATACCACCGGCCATCTGCCCCACGGCTTCCATCTTTTGCGATTGTTGCAATTGTCCCTGCAACCGCGCGCGCTCGACTTCCGCTTCCTTGCGCGCGGTAATGTCCGTGAAAGAAACAACAACGGAAGCCACCGACCCCTCGCGCGAGCCTGGAATCGGCTGGCTGTTCGCACTCACCCAAACCAGTTTTTGGTCAGCGCGCACCATTCCCACTACAACATCGCGCCTTGGCAAGCCGGTTCGTAGCGTGTAAGCGGACGGAAGCTCGGGAGCGGGAAAGGACGAGCCATCCTCGCTCATCAATGCCGGCTTCTGATCGTGGGAATACGTACCCACAACATCGTTGGCGGAAATACCCAGAATTCGTTCCGCTGCCGCGTTGCAGGAAAGGATCTTCCCTTGCGCATCCAGAATGATCACGCCTTCCGCCATGGCGGTAACAACGGACCGGAATTGCTCTTCGCTCTGGCGAAGCGCACGAATGGATCGCTCACGCTCTGACATATCGCGAACAATGCTCATAATGACGCGCCTTTCGCCCGCATCAATGACGGTGCTGTTGATTTCCACCTGCCGCAAATCCCCTGAACGTACACGATGCTTTCGCTCAAATACCATTGAGCCCCGTGAGTCGATGAGCCGCAGGCGCGTGTCTGCGCGCGTGCGATCCTCGACGGGCCCGAGGTCATGGATCGTCATGCGCAAAAACTCCTTGCGTGAATAGCCGTAGGTCGCCTCAGCGTTGCGGTTACAGTCGAGAATTGATCCATCCTTAGGATCGATAACAAAAATGGCGTCGCTCGCATTTTCAAAAAGCCCGCGATAGTTCGCCTCACTGGCACGATAACGTTCGAGCGCGTCACGTACCGCCGCCTGGAGATTCGTGATGGCGTCAACGGTCGTATCCAGTTCGTCGCCGATTGTTTTCTTTCGATCCAGCTTCAGTGTCGGGGAGTCCGCTGTGAACTCGATATTGCGAACATGGTCCGCGATGTGTTCAAGATGGCGGGTCACCAATGCACGGATCATCATCAACATGAAACCCGCAACGAGAAACGTCTTTAATGCATTGCTGGCCAAAATAATGAACGCTTCATTGTAGATCCGGCTGTAGACATCTTCGAGCGACGCAACGGCCGTCAGCGTTCCAATCTGGATCTTGGCGCCTCGATGCTCGTGAAAGATCGGCAAGTCAGTGCGAATCACATCATTTGAGGTCAGCTTGCCCGCCTCCGCCCACATCATGTCGCCATCGCGCACCGCAATATAGTGCATGTCGCGCATGCGCAGCATGCCATCAAGCTGAATTTTCAGCCGCGACCGCCCGGTGGACCACAACGTTTCGGAAATAGAGTCAAGGTGAACATCGCGAATCTGGGCAAGATTGTCGTTGATGTTTGTAATGTCGCGACTGTAGTCGCGATACAACTGAAAGCATGTCACAACCAAAGTAACCGCAGATGAAAACGCAATCGTCAATAAAATCATGCGCCGCGCCAGCGGTGAAGTTCGACGCACGGTGCGTGTCTCGGTCACGGCGTGGCGCTCCGAACCGCAAGGGACACCGCGGCGCGATATTCTCGATCATAGGTCCCGTCTGCTTTTAAATCGCGCAGTGCGCTGGCAAGCCGGGGCACCAGGTCGATGTGTTTCCTGTTGAGATAGATAAACATCTCACGCACTGCAATCGGCGGCTCAAGAAGCTTCACGTTGTCGATCTTGTTCAGGCGCAAGTACGACGCTCCCATTTCCCGGGTATAAATCACAATGTCCACGCGATCCTTACGTAACAAATCAAATAGCTCGCGCTCGTCATCGACCATCACGACACTCGCCGCCGCTCCCACATTGGCCTCGGCAATCTTCCAGCCACGAATAAATCCGACACGATAGGGCAACAGGCTGCCCCATCCATCCACCTTGAAATTCGCCTTCCGCGAAAACGCTGAAAAGTTCCAATCCAGGAGTTTCTCCGGAACGCGAACCAGGTTCGGATAAACCGCTTCCAATCCCGCGATTCGAGTCAGATCTCCATCGTCGATACCGGCATTGGCGTTCACCAGCCCACGCTCGGCAGGCAGATCGATCAGTCGCAACTGTACGCCCGCCTTCCCAAAAGCCATTGAGCCAATTCTATCGAGGAATCCATCATGCTGCGGCGTCGTGAACGGCGGACCATTGACATTATTCAATACCAGCTCCGCTGCAGAGATGTTCTCCATCCACAGCAGCATCACGCCGACAATTAACACTACGGAAATATCCGCACGTGAAAAATCGAGTCCGTTCCATGGCGCTCTCATGGCGCGTCTCGTGTCGTCGCAAACGACACCGAACCGCGGTACTCGCGGTCATAGGTGCCGTCTGCCTTTAGCTCGCGCAGCGCCTGTGCGAGTTTCGGAATGACCGCGTAGTGTTTGCGATTAAGGTAAATGTACATTTCTCGCGTCTCCACGGGTGGCTCGAGCAAACTGATTTCGAACATCGATTTCCGGCGAACGTACACCGCCCCCATTTCACGCGAGTAAATCACCAGATCGACGCGGTCCTTTTGCAGCAAGTCGAAGAGTTCCTGTTCGTCGTCCACAAGAACCACTTCGGCTGCACCGCCGAGATTCGATTCCGCAATTTTCCAGCCACGAATGAATCCGACGCGGTAGGACAGGAGACTACCCCAACCATCGACCTGGATATCCTTGCGCTTGGAGAACGCCGAGAAATTCCAATCCATCAGCTTTTCCGGGACGCGAATTAGGTTGGGATACTGGGCTTCGAGCCCCTCAATCCGAGTCAGGTCGCCGTCCTCGACGCCTGCGTTCGCATTCAGCAGTCCACGTTCTGGCGGCAGTTCTATTAGGCGCAGGTGCCCGCCGATTTTTTCAAACGCCATTCCGGCAATTCGATCCAGAAATCCGTCACCGCGCGACGTCGTAAAGGGCGGACCGTTGGTGTTGTTTAATACGTATTCATCCGCACCGGCCGTTGCAGCCCAGAGCGCCAGGAATGCCGTCATTAAGAATTGTCGTTTCATCAACAGTGTCCTGCCACCTCGCCTTACGAAGGCTGCGGTTATCCGAAACGAATGTAGTACGGCCGAACTACACAAACTGCTCCCTGGATCAACGCTGCATTCTGATTCCACTTTCAAAAATTGGAAAGCATTTAGTTCGGGCCCCTTGCACGCGCCGGTTGGGTCGCGTCCCGACCCTTAAGATTCGGAAGCGACGCGCGGATGGACGCCCAATCGATCGGAAGCGATTCCACACGATGGGTATCGGCAGCTTCAAGGGCCCGCTGCAGCGCCTCCAGGCGGTCGGCCGTGGCCGGATGGGTGGACAAAAACGTAAGTGTTGAGCCGTCCTGCCTTGCCAGTTTTTCAAAGAAACGCAGCATGCCGTGACCGTCAATTCCAGCCCGCTGCAATGCCGCCAAGCCTAAACGGTCGGCCTCGCTCTCGTGGTCGCGGCCAAATTTGAGCGTTCCAAGTTGGGCCACAATGCCTGCCCCCATTTCGCCAGCCACATCGCCGAGCACCAGCTGAATCAGCGTCTGCAACCCCATGGCTTGCACCAAGGCCTTCAGGGAGTGACGGCGTTCCACGTGCTGCACTTCGTGTGCGAGCACTCCGGCCACTTCCTCGGCGCTGTCCGCGGCCGCAATCAGTCCCGAATTCACAACCACGAAACCGCCCGGAATGGCAAAGGCATTCACAACAGGATCTTCAGCAACGAACCATTGATAGTGGTATTTCGAACTGACAGTAAGCTTTGACCCGAGATCCCGGATGACATCAACGACGGGCCCGTCTTTCAACAGGCGCGTATTCGACTGAACCTGGGAAAGCGACATCTCTCCCAGCTTTCGTTCGGTGTCCAGCGAAATGCGATCGACCACCCAACCGGAGATTCGTTCGCCATGCGACCAGAAGACGATCAACAACAGCAGTGGGCTCGCAATAACCAGCGAAAGCGCAGCCCAACCCAGACGAAACCCGCGCCGGGTACCGGCCGTCTTTTTCGTCCAGCGCGTCAATCGCGCGCGCAGCTCAGTGGAGTCACAGTTCAACAACGCCGCGCGCGCATCGGCGTCCACCGGCATGGCGGACCAGGAATCTGCGCCATCGGCCCAGGAAAGAATCAACTGCTGATGATCAAATCCCCCGGTCGCAACCTCCAGCGTAAATAACGGCGTGGAAATCACGCGTCCATCGTCCAGCTCGATCTCCAATCGCGAAGGCAGAACGCGCGCAACCGCACGCTGCCCGCCTGCGGGCAGCCCGGGACCGAAACACAAAATGGAAATGGGAACCGAACTCATACCCGACCGTCCGTGGTCAACCGACAATGAATCAACAAACGCGTATCGCTTCGATTTCTATTAATCGTTGTCACCGTCGAGCAACCCGCCCAATCCGCCGAGCAGTGAACCTTCGCCAACTTGCCGGCCTCCCGCCGCAGGCGAAGCGCGCACGATGCGATCCGCCAGGCGCGACAACGGCAATGACTGCAACCAAACCCGGCCCGGACCGCGCAACTGCGCAAAGAACAGGCCTTCGCCACCGAACAACGCGGTCTTGATCTTCCCGACGTACTGGATGTCGTACGACACTGACGGCTGCAGCGCGACCAGGCAACCGGTGTCGACTCGAATCGTTTGTCCGGGCGCGAGAACGCGTTCAGTCAGAGTTCCGCCGGCATGGACAAACGCGAGTCCGTCGCCTTCAAGCTTCTGCATAATGAACCCTTCGCCACCGAACAGGCCCACGCCGAGCTTTTGCTGAAAGGCAATGCCCAGCGAGACGCCACGGGCAGCGCAGAGAAACGAGTCTTTTTGGCAAATCAGCGTTCCACCCACGTCTTTGAGGTGGACCGGCACAATCTTTCCCGGATACGGTGCGGCAAATGCGACACGGCGCTTTCCAACGCCCTGGTTGATGAATACGGTCGTAAACAGCGATTCGCCGGTGATCAGGCGTTTGCCGGCACCGACCAGTTTGCCCAGAAGACCGGAGCGCTGCGATTGCTGGGAACCATCCCCGAACACCGTTTCCATTTCGATCTGGTCGTCCATGTACATCATGGCGCCTGCTTCCGCGATGGCGGCTTCCTGCGGGTCCAGTTCGATTTCGACGAACTGCATCTCCGCTCCGTGAATTTCGTAGTCGACTTCGTCCATTGCCATAAAGAGTCTCCACTCGATTACAATGCGCCATACGCGCGATGATCCAGGATCGCGAATTGTACCCGGCAAATGCAGTCGTGCGAATTACTGTCGCGCCCGGCGCAACCCACCTCCAGTTGCCAAGGACAAGAATCCATGCCCGCCACCTTACGCTGGATCACCTTCGGGACTGCGGCGCTGCTCGCCGCCTGTTCAGGCCCCACGTCGCCACATTGGGTCGGCACGCTCGAGTGGGAGCGTGTCGAGCTGGTGGCGGACGCTGCGGAGCCCATCGCCGCAATCAATGTGAAGGAAGGCGACCGCGTGACGGCAGGTCAGGTCATCCTGCAACTCGATGGCGCACGCGTCCAAGCACAGCTTGACGCCGCCCGCGCGAACCGCAATCAGGCCGCTGCCCGCCTCAAGGAACTGGTGCGCGGACCGCGTGCCGAACGCATTCTCGAGGCCAGTGCCCGCATGACCGGCGCGGAGCACGTGCTCGATGTGCGCAAGCAGGAACTGGAGCGAGCGCAGCAGTTGCTGGCGCAGAAACTCACCAGCCCGGAAGATGTCGACAGAGCGCGTGCCGCCTATGAAACCGCGCAGGCCGATCGCAACGCCGCGCGTGCGGTGCTCGACGAACTGCAGGCCGGCAACACCAAGGAAGAAATCGAACAGGCGCGTCAGGCCGTGGTGGCCGCCGAATCGAGCGCACGCGTGCTGGAAGTCACTCTGGATCGCCTCACTGTGCGTGCTCCGCACGACGCGCGCGTCGACGCCGTGCCGCTTCGCGTCGGCGAACGTCCGACGATCGGTGCGGTCGTCGCCGTCGTTCTGGAAGGCGCTCGCCCGTATGCACGGGTGTACGTACCGGAGCAAGATCGCGCCCAGGTCAAACCGGGTGACGCAGCCCAGGTGCGCATCGATGGTGTCGCGGAACCGGCTCATGGCGTCGTGCGCACCGTCAGCGCCGATCCGGCGTTCACGCCGTACTTCGCGCTGACCGAACACGATCGCGGCCGGCTGTCTTATCTGGCCAAAATCGATCTCGTCGATGGCCCCCAGGATCTTCCCGGCGGAATCCCCGTGGAAGTGAACCTCGAACAAGCGCCGCACTAATTGCGCGCACTCTGTCGCGACACCATGAACGGCGATATCGCCATCCGCACCAACAATCTCACGCGCCGTTTCGGCGCGCTGACTGCGGTCGACCACATCAACCTGACCGTTCCGCGCGCGCACATCTATGGCTTTCTCGGACCGAACGGCTCCGGCAAATCCACCACGATCCGCATGCTATGCGGACTGCTGAAACCCAGCGACGGCGACGCTGAAGTGCTCGGTTACCACGTGCCACGTGAGGCCGAGGCACTGAAATTGAAGATCGGCTACATGACCCAGGCGTTCTCGCTCTACGAGGATCTGAGCGTCGTCGAGAATCTCGATTTCATGGCCGAGATCTATTCCTTGTCGCGCAAACAACGCAAGTCGCGCATCGCGCACCAGATCGAAGTGTTCGGCTTGGGCAACGTCGTTCGCCAGCGCACCGGCACGATGAGCGGCGGTCAGAAACAGCGCCTCGCGCTGGCGGCCGCCACCATCCACGAACCGGAATTGCTGTTCCTCGACGAACCCACCGGCGGCGTCGATCCGCAGAGCCGGCGCGACTTCTGGGACTTTCTATTCGACCTTGCCAACCGCGGCACCACGATTCTGGTTTCGACACACTATATGGACGAAGCGGAACGTTGCCATGCACTTGCCATTCTGCAGCGCGGCGCCATCGTGGCGAACGGCGCACCAAAGGAACTGGAAGCCGCCATTGACGCGCACGTGGTTGAACTTGAAAACGCCGACCTGCACCAGATGCGCCTGCAATTGCTGAAGACACCGCATGTACTCAACATCACGCAACTCGGGATGCGGCTGCGCGTCTTGGTCGAGCGCTCTGTTTCAGCGCCAGATGAATACCTGCGCGATGCGCTGCAACGCGGAGGCGAAACACTGAAACTACAAATCGCCCGGCCAAACCTGGAGGACGTGTTTGCCGTGGCGACGCAGAAAAGCGAACGACGGAGTCCCTCGTGAAGTCGCTGCGCCGCATACTTGCCATCCTGTGGAAGGAAATCCGCCAGCTCAGTCGCGACCGCCTAACGTTCGGGATGATCGTCGGCATCCCGATCATCCAGATCCTGCTGTTCGGCTACGCGATCAATACCGACGTGCGGCATCTGTCGGCTGCCGTGGTGGACCTGTCCTCGACCGCCGCTTCGCGCCAGCTGGTGATGCAACTGGCCAATACACAGGTCATCGACATCAACTA
>DKAR01000223.1 GCA_002450895.1 Proteobacteria bacterium UBA6921 | reverse complement strand
GGGGCGCGCGGACATCGTCGAGAATCGTTATGTCGGGATGAAGTCGCGCGGATGCTATGAAACGCCCGGTGGAACAATTCTGTTGAAGGGGCATCGTGCCATCGAATCGATCACCCTCGACCGGGAAGTTGCGCACCTCAAAGACGAACTGATGCCGCGCTATGCGTCGCTGATTTACAACGGATACTGGTGGTCGCCGGAACGCACAATGCTGCAGCAAATGATCGATGCGTCGCAGGCGACCGTGAACGGCGTAGTGCGCCTGAAACTCTACAAGGGCAACGTCGTCGTAGAAGGTCGCAAGTCGGATACCGACAGCCTGTTCGATACGAAGATCGCGACGTTTGAAGAAGATGCAGGAAGCTATAACCAGGCGGATGCGACCGGCTTCATCAAGCTCAACGCGTTGCGCATGCGCATCGCGGCGAAGAAGCGCAGCGCCAAATCCTAGGCCATTACTGCTCAGACTGCGGGAAAATCAAAAATGGAATACAAGAACGTTACGGTCAAACACAAAGCCAATATCTACGACGGCGGAAAAGTTACCAGCCGCACGATCACGACAGATAAGGGCGAGATGAAGACGCTCGGCATCATGCAGCCGGGAATCTATCGCTTCAACACGCAAGCCGCCGAAGTGATCGACGTGTTGCAGGGGCGCTGCCGGGTCAAGCTGGCGAACTCACAGAATTGGGAAGATTTCGAAGCCGGGGAGAGTATCGAGATTCCCGAAAACTCCCATTTTGAAATCGATGTGAGCGAGTTGCTGGATTATATCTGCCACTTTGGCTGAGTAACGCATCGCGTCACATCCCCGCGCGCTTCCTCAGGCACTCGAGATATTTTTCCGGATCGGCTTCAGTTCCTGCGCGCTGCGCATTCCAGAGCGCCTCCCCGAGGCATTCCATCATTTGGTGCTCCGCCTCATGGTCGCCGCCAAAGCGTCGCGTTAGCGCAATATAGACTTCGCGAACTCCGGGCGGCTGATCCGTCATTGATTGCTCGCGTATTGCGAGATGCATACCCATGTGCAGGAACGGGTTGGTCTGCCCCTGCTCCGGCGTAAAGTCGCGTTCGACATCTTCGGGGCTTTCGATGTAGTTGTGATATTCAGGATGCGCGGCGATAACGTGTGCAATCAGCGATTCCAGTGGCTCGAGAGGACGATTCTCTTTGTATTTTTTCCACGTCTCGTGAAAGTAGCGGCGCATCTGTGATCGGTCATTTCCGTACAACATTACGCGTCCTCCGTCTTGTCTTTGTACTCGCACAGATCTTCCACCACGCATGAGCCACACCGGGGTTTGCGAGCCACGCAAGTGTAGCGGCCGTGAAGGATCAACCAATGGTGGGCATCGTGCCGGAAATCATCCGGGACAACCCTTAGCAGCTTCTTTTCTACTTCGACTACGTTTTTTCCGGGGGCCAGCCCGGTTCGATTAGCGACCCGGAAAATGTGCGTGTCGACCGCGATCGTGGGTTCCCCGAATGCGGTATTCAAGATGACATTGGCTGTTTTCCTGCCGACGCCGGGAAGTGCTTCGAGCGCCTCACGCGTCCGTGGGACCTTGCCGTCGTGTTTCTCTATCAGCAAGGCGCACATCTTGAGGATATTGGCAGCCTTTGTATTGAACAGGCCGATGGTTCGAATGTAGCGCTTCAATCCCGATAATCCCAACGACAGTAATTGTTCCGGCGTATTGGCGTGCGGGAAGAGTTTCGCCGTCGCCAGATTCACGCTCTTGTCCGTTGCCTGCGCCGAGAGAATCACCGCGACCAGCAGTTCGAAGGGCGTCGAATAGACCAATTCCGTCGTCGGATGGGGGTTGTGCGAACGAAGTCGCGAAAAAAACTCCAGGCGCTGTTTTGGGTTCATTAGGGGCCGGTTCATCCCTGAGTTGTGACGAAGCCCACACTCAAGTTGACGTGCAGGGCCGGGCATTTTACGGCCTGAATCGCCGCTCGCGAACCCGAATTTGGCACGCATTAAAGTCGATATAAAGACGTACCGATAATCTTTCGCGATATATCGACGCGACGCATCAGCGCTTCCCGGTCCCCGGACGCAGCATGCCCTGGCGAACGCGGCAAAAACTCAACGGACACACTGTGGGTCCCTGGTTCAACTGCCTTTAGACGAGACGAAAAATTATGGACTTGATGCGAAAGCTCATAGCGAAGTTATCAGCGACGTTGGGCGATAACTGCTCGTACGCCGGACACTCACTCATGCTGGCGGGGCTATTGGCCACACTCATTGTCCCGNNATTGTATTGCCGGGCTGTAGCGGCGATTCATTTAGCGCCTCAAAAGCCAATTCCGCGGACTGCACGGCCGATCCGACGCTCGCAGGTTGCGACGTAACCCCCGGTTACATCGTTGCCGTTTCGGATAAGTCCTCAGTAAAGTCAGACGGATTCGACGAGGCGACAATTACGGCGACCGTTCTTGATCAGGATCGTGCGGCGATTAAGGGAGCTGAAGTCGTATTTTCTACGGACCGTGGCAAGTTGAGTGCGTCAATTGTCAAAACGGACGACAACGGAATAGCCACAGTGAAATTCACCGCTGCGCCGGATAGTCCATTCAATGGCGCTGCCATCATTCTCGCCTCAGTTACAGACGTTGGAAGTTATCCTGTCTCGATTAATGTTGTCGGAACGACCGTGGATGTATCGTTGATAGATAATGAGAATACGGTGACAGTAACAACTACGTCGACGCAATTGCCGTTTGAAACGAGAGTCGCCAATTCCGCGGGACTTGGTGTATATGGTGTAAGTGTTAATTACGAAGTGTATGGGGATAAGGACTTTTTGACGGCGGCACCAGCAGGAGCCACTGTTTCTCCCAACCCTGCGGTTACAGACATTTCTGGTGTGGCTACAGCCTACCTGTCGGGATCGGCAACGGGTCAGGTATACGTCAAAGCGTACATAACGGATATCCCGAACGGTGAGACCTACGATAGCCAAGTATTTCAGATCCAAGATCAGCTCGCGTTTCAGATCGTATCTCCGGTACCGTCCGCCAATACTGACTACGTTGAATTGGTTTCAGGGGTTAGTTCGCCTAGCAAACCGAATCCACTTCAAATCAAAGTTACCGCCGGGTTGAACAATGTACAGGCTGGACAAAATGTTGTCTTCGCGACCACAGTTGGAAACTTCGGCGGATCAGCCACATTCACGACGCCGTTTGTCGACGATGGTAACGGTTCAACAGCTTCAGCGATCGCAAATCTTACGGCAACTTCAACCGATCATGGATTTGCGACCGTATACGCGTTTTATGAGCCAGATAGCACCCGATACGACTCGCTAAAGGTTGCAATTTCGCCGCCGGTATCGGATGCGGCAAACATCACTATTCAGCCGGAGACGGAGACTTTGTTTCCGAACAGTGGTTCAACGACTTTCTCGACTAAAATAAAAATAAAGGTGTACACCGATGTGACTTTGGGGAATTACCCCATCGCGAACGTCCCTGTAGTTTTGCAACTGCAAAACTCCACTGGTGGAGGTGAGTTTCTACAACAGGCTTTTGGATACACTGATGTTTACGGGTTTTTTGAAACGAATCTCGTATCTGGGGTGACGTCGACCGGTCAAGAAGGTGTGAAAATTATTGCAACTGTGCAAACTGACCCAACTGTTACGGCCTTTACAACTGTTGAAATTGGCGGCACCGCTGGGTCTGTAGCGATCGGAACGCCGCGAGAAGTCTTTGAAGATGACAATAACAGTTCAATAAATACGTACGTCATGTCCGCTTTGGTCGCAGACGGAACTGGAGCTGCAGTGTCGGGCGCCCAGGTAACGCTTCATTTCTGGCCAACGTACTATTACACCGGATTTTGGGCAAAAGTGTTTAATCCAGTCACCGGCGACGATGAATGGTCGCCAGTTATTACTGGTACGTTCAAGAATGAAGACTTAAATGAAAACGGCGTGTTGGATCCCGGCGAAGACGTAAATTTGAACGGGCAGTTGGATCCGCCCGCCTCGTATGGTGGCGCCGGTCCTCCGACGGTAACAACTGGAACCAATGGTGCAGCCCCATTCAATTTCGTCTATTTGAAAGACTCTGCAGAGTGGGTCAAGGTGCGAGCTAGCGGGTCGACGTTGGTCTTCGGTACAGAAGCAAAAACAGCGATGGAGTTTATTCCGAAGTCCATATTAAAAGAAGTTGCAGCTGGAAACGTGAATGACTCGCCGTTTAAGTTATGGCTGCTAGTTTCAGTTAGCGATCCTACGGGGACGGCGTACTATCCGGGTACACTTATCCCATATACCCTAACCGGTGCTACGGCGGCTAAGGGTTCGTTTGGGACGTCGAATGAATATCAGTTGCCTGCCGTGTCTGGACCTTATCTCGCAGGTGATACGGAAACAGATCGAATTAGCGATACATTTGATATCTACATTCGATATGTCCCATAGCGATACCGACTAAAATCGTGTCCTAAAAAAAGAAAGCCGCCCTCGGGCGGCTTTCTCATTCTTGCGTCTCGTTACGACCTAGTTCGCCGGTAACTGCTGCGTGTAAGTCAGGATGTCGGCTGCGTCCTGTGTTGTGAACTGCGGATCATCATAGAGCGCAGGCATGCTGAAATCGCCTGCGTGTCCAAAACGAATCGTGTGCAGCATTTCATCGGGTTCATCCTGACCGATGGTGCCCACGTACTCGAATCCGGTCGGCGCCCCGAAATTGATCTTCTTTCCATCCGCGCCGTGACATGAGCTGCCAGCGCAGCCCGCAGTGGTGTCGAAGAGCGTCTTCCCGTTGACGGCATCGCCCTTGGCCGCGCCGAATGAGTAGATGTATGCCGAGGTATCGAGGACACCGTAGATGATGAAATTCGCCAAATCTTCCAGGTCCTGATCGGTCAGGCCAAGATCGGCAAAATTATGGATGGTCTCCGGACCGGTGGTTCCGACCTGGAACGTGAAGCCACTGCCGATGGCATCCATGATCTCTTCCTTCGTCATCGAGCCCGCTGTTTCAAGGACTCCGGGGAACCCCCAGTCGCCTTCGTAAGTCCAGCCATGGCATGACTTGCAGCGATAGGATTTCTCTTCTTCTCCCGCAAAATCTGCGGCGAAGCCGCTAGGGCTGTCGGCGTAAACACTCATTGGATTCAGCGTCGTCGGGGCAGTAAGTCCAAGCTCGTCGTACCACTTGTCGTAGATGCGCGCGCCGGCGACAACAGATGCGAGCAGACTGGGGTTCAATGTTTCGACCGGATCACGCTCGATCGCCCCACCGCCACCACCCGTCATGATGTTCCCTTCATCCGTTACGTTTTCATTGCAGGCAACCAGCGGTGCAATCAGTAACAAGCCAGCGACGGCGCTGAACATCGGATTACGTGTTGAAACAGATTTCATTTCATTACAGCTCTTCATCGTTAAACGACCTATATGTTGATACGGCGAAACTGTTGCTCCACAAACCCAACGTTGCCGAAAAAATTGCCTCACGGTCGGCCTCGGCGTTACTCCCTGTCAGCGCCCCGTTCATCCCGGCGGTGCGGAGACATATAACTGCTTGCGTCGGGTTTGGCCCCAAATAATGATTACTTCTTGCGCTTGACCTCGCCTTCCGGCTTGAGGTGTTCGACATGCATCATGACTTCCGTCAATTCGTTTTCCACCTGCGACAGCAGTTCCGGATCCTTTTTGCTCTTGTACTCGCTCAGGGCAATGAGGGCGGTTGCCGGGTGGACGATCGCGTCGTAAAAGTTCATCGCGGCGTCAGTGTGCGCCATTTCGTTGATGTCGATGCCGTGGCTTTTCATGTATTCGCCGCCGTGCCACGCTTTTTCGATGTCTTCGAGGCTCATGGTCTTCATGCGCTCGGAGTTGAGCACCAGCAAATGCATCATCTTGCGGTTTTCCGGGCTTTCTTCAGCGAACTTCAACGCACCTTCGATACCGAGGCGGATCAGCTCTTCCTGCTGTGCAATCAACGTGTCGACATCCTTGACCTTGCCTTTCTTGACCTTCTTAACGGTCTGTTCCGCCACGGAGAGATAGGTGTCTACGTCCATCGCAAAGGCTTGCGATGCCGCGAACATCGGAACGAACAAAGCTATGCTAAGGCCGAGGGTCTTGAGTTTCATGGTCATCTCCCGTGTTACTAACTCTGGTGTTGCCTGTACTGCAAATGTTACTGCCGTACTCTAAAGCACTCCGGCGCCCGCCGGGATGCGTTTCCTTAAAAATCGATCTGAATTCGGCCGCCGATCGCAGTGACAGAGTCACCCTTTGCAAAGCCGGGATTCTTGATTTGCTGGTAGTCCGCCGCGATCTGAATCTCTTCGGAGAGATCCATGGCGATGTACGCTTCCAGCCAGGTTTCCGCAGCAATTTCGTCGCTTGTCACGTTCGGATTGGAAATGGCGTATCCGATTCCAACGGTGTAGTCATCAGCAAAGGGCAGCTGTACGCCGCCGCTGATCTGCGTCTTGATTTCGTCGTCACCGGCGGTTGCTGCGAGAGAGACAGAGCCGTAGCGCGCGAAGAAGATGTAATCTTCCCAGGTTTGGTCCGCGCTGACTGCAATACCGTTCGATTCGGAAAGGTCGCTCTTCCAATAAATCACGCGCACGTTTGTTTCGCCGTCTAATAGTTCCAGTTTCACGTCGGCCTCGCCGATCACGAAATTGTTCTTGAACACACCCGCATAGTCCTGCGCGTCTTCGAAAATTGCGCCGATCAACGTCACGGTATCGCTCATTTCAAAGCTGCCGACCACGCCGCCTGGATAGGCGTGCATTGCCATGTGGCCAGGAAAAGCGATTGTGCCGTTGTTGACAAATGGGGCGCCGAGGAATTGGCGGGTTNNGATCGTGCCGGTCAGCGCGTCGGTTAAGGGGTATTCCAGCTTGGCTTCGGCCACGCGTGTACCTGAGAAGCCAGGATCCGAGCCATCGTTTGCAGCGCCTTCAAAGTCGCTGTTCACGCCGGGATCGTTATCCGGAAGATACCCCTCGGCGTGGTTGATGTAGACCGTGACTTTTCCGTCGCCGACTTCTTTTTCAATATTGAGGTCAACCGACAACGTCGAGCCAAAGTCGCCGTTGTCCCCGGAGTCGGGGGTGAAGCTGAATTGCTGGGCGATGAGGGTTACGCCGCCGCTAATATCGGCATCGACGTCTGCTTGGGCCGGAGAAATCAGTGCTGTTCCGACACTTGAACCCAACAGCCCGATCGCGACTGTTTTTCCCACGTATTTTGAAGTTTTTGAACGCGACACAGACGACATGCTCGAAACGCCCCCTTACAAAATTTATTCGAAGAAACTTTCAACGGCCCTGTTGAACAACGTGGCGCTCATTCTACGTTCCGGTTGCTTTAAGTTTCAACAAAAACCATCGCTTACGTTATGAGTTGTAAAAACATTCGACGTCTACCCCGCCTCGTTTGCGTGAAATCGGGGCGTGTCATAAGCGTGAGTTACAAAGGGTCGGGTTGAGTATATTTTCGCCACTTTCGAGTCCTTACCTTGGCCGCGATGGTGCGCGAACTGTTTCACCTATGCCTTCCCTGTGTAGATCGAGTGGAAACGCCGTGAAGCGCCATCGCCGCCGCAGAGGCAAATCAGGGCGTGTCATCGTCGTGGAGCGACGAAGGGGAGGACGAACTGCCAAAAGCCACTGCTGAGCGAACTCAGGGCCGAATTGGCGGCGAATCGCGCCAACTTGGGGAACTCTGACTCAAATTGGGCGAGGTTAAACCCTGTTTCTGCATGGCACTGGCTGTGGACTGGCGAATACCTAAGTTCTCTTGTCAGTCAAATACATAAGTGAAATAGTAATGAATTCACGTACTATTGACATGGTCAATTTCCGCTGCTTTAATCCATCCCAGATACATCANNATGCTCTATGCAACGATTGCGATGGGCCTAATCAGCATCGTTTCCGTGGTAGTTGAAGCGGCTCGTTCGTAGTCGCAACTTGATATTTCCCTGAAACCGACTCGGACGGCGGTATCCCACACCCCCTTTACCGCCGCCCGGATCGGACGGGTTAAGAAACCCGGTTCTACCTCCCTCTGAATTACTCCTAACTCGCTCCACTCTGTTTATACTTGCCGCCGTTTCCTTGGGCTGTCGCGCATTTGAGGTCTTTGTGTTCAGTTTCCGATTCTTCGGTGTTTTATTTTTTTGGATTGCGCTTCCGGTGAGCGCCATCGCGAGCCCGTCGTCGCATGCCGAAAAGGTGGCCCGGCACGGTGGTGCCCGTGGATGTGCCGCGTGCCATTCCAGCGAGCCCGTTACGTTGACCTCGCGTGAGCGCGATGGCTGCCAGGAGTGCCATTCCCAGTCCGTGCCTTTGCCGACGAACGTAATCATTGCGGCGGCAGAGGCGGAGAATGAAAAGAGATCCGATGTCGAGCGCGTTCCCACGCGAAACGAACGCGGTCCCGGCATGAGCCAAATGATGTATTACAACGAATCCCGTATTGGTGCCGAGCCCAACGCGATGGTCCTGATTCCTGCCGGTGAATTTACGATGGGAACCAACGTACGACTCTCGGATGAAGGGCCGGAGCATCGCGTGACTGTGGCAGCTTTCTACATCGATAAGTACGAGGTCACCAATTTGCAGTACAAGAAGTTCATTGATGCCACGCAACACAAGTCGCCGCAGCACTGGAGCAATCGCACGTACCCGGACGGAAAAATCGATCATCCTGTCGTGTTTGTATCCTGGGACGACGCAAAAGCGTATTGCGAATGGGCCGGCAAACGCTTGCCTACGGACGAAGAATGGGAGAAAGCGGCACGCGGTACCGACGCACGTTATTTTCCGTACGGCAACGAATTTGACATGAACAAGTCGAACAATCCGGTGCGCTGGGAGGCGCTGAAGCAGGAAGGCGATACGGCGCCGGTCGGCTCGTTTGAAGAGGGCAAGAGCCCGTACGGGATCTATGACATGTCCGGAAACGTGTGGGAGTGGACCGCATCCTGGTATCGCGCGTACCCCGGAAATACTCGAATTTCTGAAAATTATGGCGAGACGTACAAGACGCTGAAGGGCGGCTCATGGTGGGATTGTTCGTTCTACCAGTGTGGTATTTCGGCGCCGTCGTATAATCGCGCCTTCTTTCTGCGCGGCACGCGCAACAAGAGTTTCGGATTCCGCTGCGCGAAGGACGCGCCGCAAAAATAGGGAGCACGTTCAATGTGGATTCGCCACGTAGTAACCGGATTGGTCGCGCTGATGTTTGGCGTCACGCACGCGGCTGACGACGGAATGGTCACAGTGCCTGCCGGTGAGTTCATCATGGGCAGCGACAAGAAAGAGGATACCCAAACCCGTAAGGAATTCGGCAACGTAAAACCGTGGTATCTCGACGAGCATCCACAACACAAAGAGAAACTTGCGGCTTTCAAGATTGACCGATATGAGACCTCCAACGCGCAATATCGCGAATTTGTCGTCAAAGAACAGCACGCCCCGCCCAACGCGTGGGTGGATAGTGGCTACATCCTCAGTCTGAAAATGGATAAGGTGACGCCGCTGCCCGTTGAGCAACTGCGCAATCTGGCAACCAAGGTGTTTCACCTTGATGTCGATACGACCAAGATGGACAAGGATCAGTTGCTGAAAGCGATCAAGGATCGTTTGGCCTATATGGATACGTTGCCGGTAACCTATGTCACCTGGTTTGATGCGGATGGATACTGCAAATGGACGGGCAAGCGTCTCCCTACCGAAGCTGAATGGGAAAAGGCGGCGCGCGGGGCAGGCGGTAATGAATTTCCGTGGGGTAATGAATGGGCCGCGGCGAAGGCCAATACCGGTGACGAGTCCTGGGATGACGGTGTCGCGCCGGTGGGATCTTATAAAACCGACAAATCGCCTTTTGACGTCTATGACATGGCGGGAAATGTATCGGAGTGGGTCTCTGATTGGTACAAGCCCTACGCGAATTCGGACTACAAGAGCGACGACTTTGGTACCAAGTTCAAAGTGATCCGCGGCGCCGCTTGGGGGCGCGAGGGCCACTACGCCATTCATCTTTTCCAGCGCGGCGCCTACCGCTTTGACCTCAGCCCGGACTCATCCCACGCTGACCTCGGGTTCCGTTGCGCGAGCGATGTTTCGCCGGCAAAAAATGCGGCAAAGGCGCCGTAACTCTGCTGTAACTTCCCGAAAAAATGCCGACACCAAAGGAGCCCGCCCCAACATGGGATCGTCTACCTTTGGTGTATGGTCGCACCTCCAAATCCCGCCAACGTAACTCCTGACTGCGCCGCCGCGCGGCGACGCATTGCATCCGCGTGGCTTGTCGATGAGAGCCAGTCTGTTGAGTCGTTGCTTCAGCTCGTTCAATCGTCGGAGGCAGTTGCCTTGGCGATCGCAACGCGCGCGGAAGATCTGATCAAATCGGTGCGTGCGCAACACGAAGATTCCGGCGTGGCCCAAGCGTTTCTCCACGAGTATCGGCTGTCGTCTCAGGAAGGTGTAGTTCTGATGTGCGTGGCGGAAGCGCTCCTTCGGATTCCGGATGCCGCCACGGCGGACAAGTTCATTGAAGACAAGATGCTCAGTGGAGACTGGGAGTCGCATGTCGGTCACAGCGGTTCTTTGCTTGTGAATGCCTCGACGTGGGGTCTTGTGTTAACCGGTGATCTGCTGGACTGGGCGCAATTGCGCAATCTGTCCATTCTCGACACTGTTCGATCGGTCATCGCACGAACGGGCGAGCCGGTGATTCGCGCTGCACTCAAGCAGGCGATGCGGATCCTGGCAGAACAGTTCGTCATGGGAAGAGACATCGATGAGGCAGTCCAACGAAGTCGCAGCTCCGGTCAAAAAATGTTTAGCCATTCTTTTGACATGCTCGGTGAAGCGGCGCTGAGCAATGCGGATGCCGAACGATATCTGGCCGCCTACCGGGGTGCGATTGCGGCGATATGGCGGAGCGTCGATGGCCGGCAACCGATGTATGCGCGCCCTGGCGTATCGGTGAAACTCTCGGCCCTGCATCCACGTTACGACATCGCACATCGCGATCAGGTATTGAATGAGTTGGTGCCGCGACTTCGCCTGCTCGTAGAGGATGCACGCGGCGCGGGAATCGCACTGACTGTCGATGCCGAAGAGAGCGACCGCCTCGAGCTGTCTCTGGATGTGTTTTCCGCCATCTATGCCGACGATTCCTGGGGTGACTACGAAGGATTAGGGTTGGCTGTTCAGGCCTATCAGAAGCGTGCGTTACCGACGCTGGAGTGGCTGATTGCCTTGTCGGCGACACACGGGCGCCGTATTCCGGTACGGCTGGTGAAAGGTGCGTACTGGGATACGGAAATCAAGCGTGCGCAAGAACGAGGGCTGGCCGGGTATCCCGTGTTCACGAGGAAAGTATCTACTGACGTTTCCTACCTCGCCTGTGCGCGCAAGATGCTGTCTGCGTCACAACAGATTTACCCGCAATTCGCAACGCACAATGCCCGTACAGTGGCGACCGTCCTGGAATTCGCCGGTGCATCGGAATTTGAATTTCAGCGACTTCATGGAATGGGCGAGGCGCTCTATCTGGCGGTCATGGCCAAACATGCCGTTCGCTGCCGAGTCTATGCGCCGGTGGGAAGTCACGAAGATCTATTGCCCTATCTTGTGCGACGTTTGCTGGAAAACGGCGCGAACACATCATTCGTGAATCGCGTTGAAGACGCCAACGTTCCAATCAAGGAATTGGTGGAGGATCCTGTAGCCAAGCTGAAGGGATTTGCACACAAATCCCACCCTCGGATCGTGCTGCCCTCCGAAATTTTTTCGCCGCAGCGTCGCAACTCGCGCGGATTCAATCTGCATGACGCGACGGTGCTTGCCGACCTGAGATCGGCTGTTGAGCGAAGTCGCGGTACGGAATTTGTCGCCGCACCGATCGTCGACGGCGTCGACGCGACCGGCTCAACGCGTGGCATCAGAAATCCGGCGGATCAGCGTGAAATCGTCGGCACTGTTGTGGAATCGACCGTCAACGTCGCGATGAGCGCGCTCAATGTCGCCCATGCTGCTGTGGCTGAATGGTCAGCAACCAAAGTCGAAGAGCGGGTGCGTTATATCGAGCGGTTGGGTGACCTGCTCGAAGCCGACGCCGGGCAAATTGTTGCGCTCCTGGTTCGTGAGGCTGGGAAAACCCTGGCCGATGCCTGCTCGGAATTGCGCGAGGCGGTCGACTACTGCCGGTACTACGCGGCACTGGCGCGAATCGATTTTTGTCCGTCTGTGCTTCCGGGGCCGACCGGAGAGCGGAATGAGTTGATGCTGCACGGGCGAGGCGTGTTCGTTTGCATCAGCCCGTGGAATTTCCCGCTGGCCATTTTCGTGGGGCAGGTGGTCGCTGCGTTGCTCGCCGGGAACACCGTCATTGCGAAGCCGGCGCGGCAGACGCCGCTGGTCGCGATGCGTGCCGTCAAACTGATGCACGATGCGGGTATTCCGCGCGCCGTCTTGCACTTTGTTCCCGGTGCCGGTTCGCAGCTGGGAGATGCGTTGTTGGGCGATGTGCGCATCGCGGGAGCCGCATTTACCGGCTCCACTGAAACCGCATGGACCATCAATCGAGCCCTCGCGGGTCGCCAAGGGCCTATCGTGCCGTTCATCGCGGAAACCGGGGGGCTGAACGTTATGCTGGCGGACAGTTCCTCACTGCCGGAGCAACTGGTCACTGACGTCCTGCAGTCCGCCTTCAACAGTGCCGGACAGCGGTGCTCAGCGTTACGCGTGCTGTTTCTTCAGGACGATATCGCAGACCGCGTGCAACGTTTGCTGTGTGACGCGATGGGTGAGCTACACATTGGCGACCCCGGCAGCCCGGCCACGGATGTCGGCCCGGTTATCGACTTGCCGGCACGGCGTTTGCTGGAAGAGCACGCGCAGTATTTGCGGCAGAGCGGACGTGAGTGGCAGCGGCTGGCGCTGCCGTCCGGGACGGAGCATGGCAGCTTTTTTGCGCCATGTATTTATGAAGTGGCCTCATTGGATGTTTTATCCAGGGAAGTTTTCGGGCCGATACTTCATGTTGTTCGTTTTAGCGGAAATCGCCTCGATTCGGTTATCGAGTCCATTAACCGATCCAATTATGGTTTGACATTGGGGATACACAGCCGGATCGAAGATGCCGTTCAGTACATCAGCGAGCGCGTGCGCGTGGGCAACACTTACATTAATCGAAACATGATTGGCGCCGTTGTCGGAGTCCAGCCCTTTGGCGGAGAGGGACTGTCTGGGACTGGACCAAAGGCGGGTGGGCCGCACTACCTGCCGCGTTTTGCAACGGAGCGAACCCGGACAACGAATACGGCGGCGATCGGCGGGAATACGGCGTTGGTCGCACTTAAGGATGACTAGTTGGCTTCCAGTGGAGTGACATCGAGTTCGTCCAAAAGCTCCGATAGCGAACGCTTGAAGGCAGAGATGGCAAATTTATCGAGCCCTTCTTCACCGGGTTGTTTGCGTATCATGCTAACGCTCAACTCACATTTGATTTCGTAGGGTATGTAGTGTCGTGCCAGGCGCGCAATTGCGTCCGGATCCGACAGTCGAATGGGTGGCAAGGCAAAGGCGGGAAATTGCACCGAAATGAGAACGACGTTCGAAAAAACCGGTGCGAGACGTTCGTTAATGATGCTGCGGAGGTACTGGTCGCTGGCTGCGGCCACTTGCTCGACGGCCTCAAGCAAGTAGGGAGCAACCAGATTTTGGGATTTCAGGTACGCGAGCGGCGGGTAATAGCCCAGTCCGGATGCAATTACGGATTTGTGGACTTGTCTTGCAAACTCGTCTCCGAGATTATCGGGCCGCGCCGGAAGCAGTTGGACAAGCGCCCGCAGCGGAATGCGCGCCCGCAGACGAAGTTTGATATTGGCGAAATGCAAAGTGGCCATAGTTTCGTGCAGGATGGCGAAATCGTTGACTAGACTTGTGTAGCGCTGCCAGAAAGTGACAAAGAGATACGCATGTTAAGAACACTAGCAAAGTTGCTCCAGGTGTTGAACTCGGAAACCGAGCCGTCCCAGATTACATTGGGGCTCGCATTTGGCATGGTGATGGGATTTACCCCGATGCTCACCTTGCACAATGTTCTGGTCTTGCTGCTTGTACTCGTCTTGCGCGTCAATCTCTCCGCGTTTCTCCTCGGCATTGCGATTTTTTCGGGTTTCGCGTTCGCGCTCGATCCGGTGTTTCATTCGCTGGGCGCTCTGGTGCTCAACGCTGAGGCGCTCCAGGGGCTGTGGACCGATTTGTATAACAGCGCCTGGGGGCGACTCGAACATTTCTACAATACGGTCGTCATGGGTAGCTTGCTAATTTCCGTGGCGCTGTTTGTCCCGGTGGTCTGGAGTGGCAATCGGCTGGTCCTGCGATATCGCGCCCATGTTCCGGGCTGGTTCAAGAACAATCGAGTTGTCATGGCGCTGAAAAGCAGCCGCTTTTATGAAATCTATCAGTCGCTGTCGCGCGTGACGCCGTCATGAGCAAATACATTCGCTGGTGGGGGTTCATCGCATTTGTGGTTATTTTCGGAGGCGCATCCGCGAGCGTCTTTCTTCTGGCCGACTGGGCCGTCAAACGCGCCGTCGAGTCCTGGGGAACCAGCATGAATGGTGCGCGCGTCGACCTTGACTCCGCGCAAATGACGTTCAATCCGTTCGGTTTTGCGCTCAATAACCTGCAGGTCGCGGACGCGCGAGCTCCGATGCAGAACTCACTGCAGGTGCAGAGCATCAAGTTCGCGCTGGATGGCTTTGCGCTGCTGCGGCGCAAGTTCGTCATTACTGAAATGTCCATGGAGGGTGTCCGCACAAACACGCCGCGCAGTGTGAGTGGCGCAATCCCGAACCCTCCACCGGAGCCTGAGCCTGAATCGGGCTCCGCCGAAAGTTCATTCTCGATGCCATCAATGTCGATGCCTTCGACCAGCGAGTTGCTGGCGAGCGAGGATATTCAGTCGGGAAGACTGGCGGAAAGTTTCAAGGATGATCTCGACAAGGCGCGCGAGCAATGGAGTCAGCGGTTTTCGCAGATTCCGGGAGAAAAACGACTCGCCGAATACGAATCTCGTTTGACCAAGGCGAAACCATCGCTTGACGGAAAGACGTTGCAAGACGTTCAGGAAATCGCAAGAGCGATCAAGGAACTCGAACAGATTCGTGACGATGCCCGAGCGGATTTGGAGCAGGTTCAGTCGGTGAAGCGTGCATTTGGAGAAGATCTGGGTTCGTGGGCGGATCGAACCAAGATGGTTCTGGCATCGCCGCAGGAGGATTTCAATCGGCTCAAAGCGAAATACTCCCTTGATGCAAAAGGTCTGGCGAATGTGAGTAACGGATTGTTCGGACCTCAAGTCGCGGACTGGTTGAAAACGGGTGAGTACTGGTATTTGAAGGCGAAGCCGTTTATTCCCGCCAGTGGCAAGCCGACCGAGACAGTCGAGCGAAAACGGCTAAAAGGAATCGACGTGCGTTTTGAAGACCGTAATCAGGTTCCCGGGTTTCTGATTCGGAACATCAAGGTCAGCGTGGATGTCACGGCAGGAAAAATGGTCGGACAGATAAGAAACGTAACCAATGATCAGGCAACGCTTGGTCATCCGATGACGTTCAGCTTTTTCGGTGAGGAAATGCACGGCCTCAAGGATCTGGAAATTGAAGGAACTTTCAATCATGTAAATCCGAAGGCAACGTCGGACCAGGTTCGAATGAAAGCCCGCGGAATCGCAATTGATGACTACAAAATCATCGGTGGAAAAACATTTCCACTGCGCCTGCGCAACAGCGCTGTGGATCTGGATGCCCGATTGGAGATCAAGGATGCCGAGCAGCTCGACAGCGAAATCGGCGTCGCATTCAAGACGGCAAGTTTTGTTTCTGTCAACGGTGAAAAGAGCGAGCTGGGTCAGGTGGTGGCCGATGCACTTGCCGACGTGCAGCAGTTCAACGCAAACGCCCGGTTGGGCGGGACGCTACGCAAATATACCCTCGATCTTCACTCGGACCTTGATGAGCGTTTGCGCAACGCGCTGAACCGACAGTTTAGGGCCCGAATCGACCATGCGCTGGCGGACGCAAAGGCGCAGCTCGAACAGCGCGCACAGGAAGCCATGAAGCGCATTCAGGCCAAGCTCGACGAGCTGAAGTCGTACGAACAAAAAATTGAAGAGCGCCGAAAACAGTTCGCTGAGAAGCTCGACAAAGCGGAATCGGATTTGCGCGCGGCGGTCGAGAAGCAAAAGTCCGAAGCTGAGCGCAAGAGCAACGAGGCTAAGCAAAAGTTGAAATCCGAAACCGAAGAAAAAAAGCAAGAGGCGGCTGACAAAGCGAAGGAAAAGGCCGGAAAACTGTTCAAGGGACTGAAATAAACCGCGCGCAGGCCGCGCGTCGAGCCACTGCGTCTGCGCGCGAGTTGCTACTCAATGAATCCTAGTTGCTGCGAGGTGCCATGAGTCTGTATCTGACCATCGATCAGGGCGGGCACGCGAGCCGGGCACTGGTGTTTGATGAGCGCGGGGCGTTAATTGCGCAGGGGTATGAGCAAATCATCGCGCTCCAGCCGCAGGCGGATTGGGTCGAGTACGAGCCGAAGCATTTGCTTCAATCCGTTGTGGTCGCTATTGAAAAAGCAATTGCGGCGCTTGGGGATCGCAAACGCGAGATTGTTGCCGCAGGCTTGGCTACGCAGCGGTCGACGATCGTCTGTTGGGACCGAGACACCGGTGATCCGCTGTCGCCGGCGATCAGCTGGCAAGACCGGCGTGCCGCCGACTGGATTCGGCATTTTGAACCACGCGATGATGAAATACACCGTTCGACCGGGTTGTTTGTAACCGCTCATTACGGGGTCAGCAAACTTCATTGGTGTCTGACAAATTTGCGCGAAGTGCGCGAAGCCCAGGCTGAGCGACGTTGTCTGTGGGGACCCCTGGCATCGTATCTGCTCTATCAGCTTTCGACGGAAAAAATTCACGCGGTCGATCCATCAAACGCATCGAGAACATTGCTGTGGAACTTTCAGAATCTGGAGTGGGACGAGAATCTTCTCGATCTGTTCGGATTACCGCCGGAGCCTTTGCCTCGCAGCGTTCCGACTGTACACGCATATGGACGTCTGCAGATTGCAGGGATTGACGTTCCGATTACGGTAATGACGGGCGATCAGGCGGCAGCGCTGTACGCCTATGGCCTCCCTTCAAACAGTACCGCATACGTCAACATGGGGACGGGCGCATTCGTGCAGCGAATGTCAGGAGGAAATGCGGACTACTCGCCGCGCTTGCTCACCAGTGTTGTTCTGCAGCGCGGCAACGAAGTTTCGTATGTTCTCGAAGGTACTGTGAACGGGTGTGGTACAGCGCTGGTGGAGATTGAGCGCCAACTGGGGATTGACGAAAATACAGCGGAGCGAGAGATTTCCGACTGGATGACCCGTCCGAATCCGTCATTGCTGTTTGTGAACGGCATCGCCGGGCTGGGTTCGCCGTTTTGGGTGCCGCGGCTAAAATCGAAATTCATCGGTGAAGGAACAGCGCAGGAAAAACTCGTGGCTGTCGCAGAGAGCATTGTCTTCCTGCTCCAGGCAAATCTGGATGAAATGGGCGATATGTTCATCGCGCCACGCCGGCTCTTCGTTACGGGAGGTATCTCCAAAATCGATCCAATATGCCAGTGTTTGGCTGATCTGAGCGGCGTTGCGGTGGACCGCCCCGGCGAATGCGAAGCGACCGCACGGGGAACCGCCTTTGTGATGGCGGGTATGCCCTCGGCCTGGCTGGACCCTCCGGGGGGGCGACGTTTTGAGCCAAGCCAGGATTCATCTGCGCTGCGGGATCGTTACGTGCGTTGGCGGGCGATTTTGTCGAAGGAAATAGAAAACGCGCGCCGAAGCGCGCGTTGATATCCCGGATACATCTTGAAAGAGCGTTTGTTTACTGCGGCAGCGTAACCATGGCGCTCTTGGAGTGCATGGTCTCACGGAGCATGGACAGTTCGTCGTCGATCATCTTGATCGTCGGGTGATCCGCGCCATAGAGCTCTTTGAAAATCGTCGCTGCACGGACATACAACGGATCGGCGCGTTGATAAAGTTCTCGCACATAGGCGGCGCGAAGCTTGACCTGATTTTGTAGGGCAGTCTGTCGCTGTGCGCCGAGCGTGTCGTTGGTGTCCGAAGTTCCAACCGGGATGATTTTCGCGGCGAACTCGCGATTGAATGCATCTTCCAGCTTCGCCTGGATGTGATACACGTTGGCCAGGCTGTAGAGCGCGACGGCCAAACGCGGATCCATTTCGCCCAGTTGATCTTCGAGTATCATCGCGGCCTCGCGATACATCGGGCCGGCTTCGTCGTATTTTTCCTGTTTGGTGCAAGCGCGTCCCGCGCCCATCAGAGATTCCGCAACGGTGATGTGCCCTTCGCCGAGCACGTCACGGCGAATTTGAAGAGCTTTCAGGTACAACTGCTCGGCTTCGTTGTTGCGACCTTCGGCGGCATATACATCGGCCAGTTTGTTGTAGCTGCTGGCGACGTTGATATTGCTGGGGCCAAGAACCCTTGCCCAGACGGCAGCGGCCTGTTTGTAAAGCAACTCGGCGTTTTCCTCGGAACCCGTTTTGGCGTACACGTTTCCAAGATTGAAAAGCGATTGCGCGACAGGGGCGCTTTCTGCGCCAAGTGCCGTGGACCGTACGCGAAGCGCGCGAAGATGAGTGCGTTCCGCCTGATCCAGCTTGTTACGCAGGACATAAATGTTGCCGAGATTGTTCAGAGCTGTGGCCAGTTCGGCGCCGAATTCCTTTTCATGCTTCTCAAGAATGGCCATCGAGTGTGCGTAGTAGTTTTCGGCTTTGTCGTAGTCGCCCTTGGTTTCAAAGACCAGTCCAACCTTGTTCAGGCTGTCTGCGGTGAGCGGATGGTTTTCGCCGAAGTAGTTCATCGCTGTTTCAAGTGCGTCGTTGGCGCTCTTGAACGCGGCCGTCATATTGCCCGAATTAAAATCTTCAACGAATTGCCGTGTCAGCGCGCGCCATTCGTCGTGTGCCACAGTGGATTCTTCAGAAATAATGGAACCCTGTTGCGGGGGTGGTGCGATCTTGGCAATGCGTACGGAGTCAGGGGAAACCGTGTCGGCAAGGATAAGCAGACTGTGTGTCGCTGTTGCGGCGAAGACCAGGCCAGTAATGAGTCGGCGCATACTCGGTTCTCCGGGATGTCTTGCGACATCTTGTCTCGCGCGTCTGGCCGGAATCCCCCGTGGGGAACACTGAACGTCTACGCGATTTGGGTGGTGTTCGACTCCGGCGTCGTAGACGGCGTACTTCGAACCTCTATTAGCTCTATCGGCGAGACAAAAAATCGCTTTAGACAATGGCTACGTTTCCCTTTCGTTTATCCTCCAAAAGTGTGATGCGCTTGGCGGTCGGTTCCCGGTGTTTCGAAGTAGCGGGTTATGGCTTTGGGGCGGCGGCAGCCGGCGGATTTTGGGGTGCGGTCTTGGGAAGCTCGATTTTGATGGAAGCTCCGGTATTGGTGGCGATATACGGCGCTCCGGCCGCGGCCATGTGGGGTATTAGCTGGCGCAGATCGTTCGAGGGGTCAGTGAGCCGGAGGGTGGTTTTCCAGAGCGGTTTACGAACCGTCGCTCCATTTTCCGCAGCGCTGACGGTCGCCTCGAGGATGACATAGCTCGTATAGACCGTTTGGCTGTTCAGCTCCGACGTATATCCGATGACTTCCGTGCGTACCGGTACATAAAACGTCCCGGTGGTTTCGGTTTTTTGCCCGCTCGCATCCGTGCGGACCTCGCGATACCGAATCTGATCGCCGCCGGTGACGTGGTAAATCGGGCGTGTATAGGTGTAGTACTCGGCCCGCCCGCTGGACGTTCCGTAGGACAAGGCGATTTCAAAGTCTGCCGCTTCGCGCGTTGCGACTTCGGTAAAGCCTTTGGCCACCAGAATAGGGCGAAAGTGGGACGCGAATTCCTTGAAATATAGATCCGACTCGTTGACATCGGTCATCCCGCTAACGAGCACGTACTTGTTGCCATGGGGCGCTGCGCTTTCGGCGATGGAGTCGACGCGGATTTGGTAGGTGCCTGCGCAACCACCCAGCACAGCGAGCAGAGCAGCCAAAAAAATGAGCGATAGTGTCTTCATGACAGCCCCATAGTGATGTTTTTTCCGCAAGATCGAAGTCGTAATTCTACTTGTTGCCAAAACAGGTGCCTGGCTACGTGTTGGACCGCGGCGACGGTGCGGTAAGTCCCCAAATTGAAGAAATAAAGTATCGCCTCCCACAATTCCCAAAAATTATGGCGATTGACTGTGTCTTGAAGCCGCCGGCTATCCCTTTTGAGCAGGGTCGAGTTGCTTGTTTCCACCAAATTAGTTGTTATATTCAGGTAGGCTGCTTCTATAACAATTCTCTGGGAAGGACACGCCTATGGCCGACCGCAGACTGCAAGTGTTTCATACCGTTGCGAGATTTCTGAGTTTTACCAAAGCGGCCGATGCGCTCCACATGACCCAGCCCGCGGTCACTTTCCAGGTTCGCCAGCTCGAGGAGCATTTCAATACCCGGCTATTTGACCGTACCCACAATCGAATCAGCCTGACGGACGCCGGGCGCCGCGTTTTCGAGTTTGCGGACAAGATTTTTGTCCTCTACAACGAAATGGAAAATGCCGTCCGCGAGCTCACCGGCGATGTAAGCGGAGTACTCATCATCGGTGCCAGTACGACCATCGCGGAATACATGCTTCCGGGGCTGCTGGGCGATTTCAAGCAAAAATATCCGGATGTGAACATTCGCTTGCGTGTCTCGAACACCGACGGGATTGTTTCGATGGTGGAAAACAATCTGATCGATCTTGGAGTCGTTGAAGCGCCCGTCCAAAACAAGAATTTGGCAGTTGAGCTGTGTCGCGTCGACAAGCTCGTTTGTGTAGTCCCGCCGGCGCATCCCCTCGCGAAGGAAAGCCGGATTCCGCTGAATCGAATACTCGATTACCCGTATATATGCCGTGAAGAAGGTTCCGGTACGCGCGAGGTCATTCTGGAATACCTGCACGGCGCGGGCCTCAATTCCAGCGACCTGAATATCATTATGGAGCTTGGAAGTCCGGAAGCGATCAAGGGCGCCGTTGAGGCGGGCATCGGAATTACCATCCTTTCCCGCGCGACGTTGAACAAGGAAGTCCGTTTGGGAACGCTGATTGCCCTGGATCTTGATCCGCCGCTGGAACGACCATTTTCGTTTGTGCACCAAAAACAGAAGTTTCGGCAGCATGCGATGCAGAAACTGCTCGAGTTCGCCCAGCAGTACTGTGCGTCGCACCAGTCGCCGGCCTAAGGTGTGGTTCAGAAGTCAGCAAAAGCAAGACAACGGATCGAGGCGTTGTTCGAACTGACTGACGACGCCGGTCGCGAAATGCTCCTGGAGTACGCCGAGTTTCTAGCGCAGCGCCGACCTCGTCCCGTCGAACGTACGCCGCAGGAAATTCCCCGGCCCGAAAAGGAAACCGTTGTCGCCGCCATCCGTCGCCTGACGGAAACTTTTCCGATGCTGGATCGAGCTCAGCTGCTTTCGGAAACCTCCGGACTCTTGGCCCAGCACATTGTGCACGGTCGCGAGGCTCGCGAGGTCATCGATGAACTGGAGCTGATGTTTCGCCGCTACTTTGAAGCTTTCGAGGCAAAGATCAAGGCCGCCGACGAAAAGGAATGAAGGTGATGGATGCTCAGGAGAGTGCCTTCACTTCGTCAAGAACTTCCGCAACGTGTCCTTCGACTTTGACGCCGCGCCATTCCTTGCGCAGGATTCCCTGACCATCGATCAGGAACGTGCTCCGTTCAATTCCACGCACCTGCTTGCCATACATATTCTTCATCTTCATTACGCCGAACATCTCGCAAAGTAATTCATCTTCGTCCGACAGCAGTTCAAACGGGAAACACTCAGCTGTTTTGAATTTATCGTGGGATTTCATGTCGTCACGCGAAACGCCAAGAATGACGGCGCCGGCGCGCTTGAACTTGTCGTTCATGTCGCGAAAATTCTGCCCTTCGATCGTGCAGCCCGACGTGGCGTCCTTCGGATAGAAATAAAGAACGACCGTCTTACCCTTCAGCGATGACAGCTTGGTTGTTCCGCCATCCGTCGAGGGCCGCTCGAATTCCGGAACTTTTTTCCCGACTTCAACTTTTCCCGCCATGTCACCGCTCCTTGATGGCCATTTGTCTGCGACCGGAACACTAGCGCGTCGGGTCGCGATTTCCAACCCGGAAAATACGGGGGCTTCCGCGCTTTTCCGATTGGGGTGATTACTTTACCGGTTCCAGAATCGCATCCAGATTGAGCTGGTCACAGTAGTCGAAAAACTGTTCCCGGAATCGCGTGATATGAATGGTGCTGGGCAGGTGAATAATCATATGCACTGAAAACATCGATGTTCCGGTGTGCGGTGCCGGATAACGATCGGTTCGCAGGTCCTGAATATTGACATTGAATCCGGACAAAAATTTCGCCAACTGGTGAACGATGCCCGGGTGGTCAATCGAAACAACTTCGACAGAATAGGGTGCTGATTTTTCCGTCTCTTTGCGTGGCTCAGTGCGTTTCGTCACGATCGTCATGTCGTGAGTGCGCTGGTGCGCATCCAGCACGGTTTCGAGCTTGGCGATCTGGTTCCATTCGCCACTGACCAGCAGAATGATCGCAAACTCGCTTCCCAACACGGTCATGCGGCTGTCGACGACGTTTCCGCCGCAGTCGAGAATTGTTCGTGTCAGTTCGTTGACGATCCCGGGCTTGTCGTGGCCCAGCGCCGATACCACCAGAAATTGTTCCATTGATGCCTCGTAGAAAACGACCCGATTGTGTCTCTGACGGGCATTTTGAGCGGGCCAACGGGCGCGCGCAACCGGAACCGCGGCAATTTCCGTGCGCAAACCCTCGAAAACCGAGGCGTAATCGGGTGATCCTTTCAGGCCGGAAGGTCTTGGGCCGAAAACCTGAGGGTAGATTTCTCAACTTTCGGGAGTTGGCACATGAAGAACGTTGGCCCTGCTATCGCGATTTCGATCGCACTGCTTGGAGCATGCAGCAGCGATAAAACAGAGGATGCCAAGGCGGCCGCCAAAGAGCATTTCATGTCCGCGCAGCAGAAATTATATGAGCAAGCGCAGGACGTGCAGGACAAGGCGACCGACGCGCTGGAAGCGCAGAAAAAGGCGCTGGAAGAGGCGGCTTCGAAGTAACAACTGCGAAACACCGACCTCCTAGCGGGGCGGGTCTGCGATTAGCGAGCGGTAGGCATGCCGTTGAGTAATCATGCCGTTGAACTCGAACACATCGAGCAGGCGCTCGTAGGCATCGGGCTCAATTTCAATATCGCCGGACCAGCAGCCGAGCTGCTGATAGGCGGCGATCGTCCGTTCGAGAACCTCCGGATCAATTCCGGGAAAGAAATTGGCTTGGCGCATTGTCGCCGCAAGATCCTTCGCAGGTGTGGTAAGCGTATCCCCGCGTGCGCGCCGATACGCGCGGGTAAACGCGCGTGCAAGGTCTGTCGTCAGAAATTCGCGAACTGCGCACAGGCTGCTGAACGCCACCGGCCCGATGGCCTGACCCACCGATGCAACGACATACCCAAGGCCGTCACATTCCAGTTGCTGCGGTGCCGGGCCTTGTTGGTGAACATAGTCACCTTCGCCTTGGCGAAACGCCCGGTCCATTGATGCGACATCGCCGGCATCGATAACGGTCAATTCATTCATCCCAATGCCGTTCAGGTGCAGTGCGAAGCGCAGCATCGCGAGGGGTTGAAACAGGTGATCGACAAGCACGCGTTTGCCCCGGAGTCGGGTAAACGAAAAATCCGGTTCGGGTTTTCTGCCAGCGATAAAAAATCCATCACGGGAGTTGATTTGCGCAAAATGCGCAATATTGCCCGATATCCCACGCTCAAGGTCTGCGAAGCCGACCGCGACGGCGGATTGTGCGATATGGCAACTTCCGTCGTTCAACGCCTGGACGATAGTTCGCTGTGGCGTCGCGACAGCATATTCATAATCAAGGCCCTCGTCGCGGAGGTAGGGTCCCGCCATCGTCATTAGCAGCGGGCTGTAAAACGCGGAGTGTCGCAGCGACATAATCTTGATGGTGGTCATCGTGTGCTCCGGTTAAGGATGTATTCTTGAGTCCTGAAGGGCCGCAGAGTCTCGATATGAATTTTTTGTTGATCATCATTGGCGATGAAATCCTGTCCGGCAAGCGTCAGGACCGGCATTTTGCGCGGGTTCGCGAACTTCTCGCGGAGCGCGGCTTAATGCTTTCCCAGGTGACCTACCTTGGTGATGATCGCCCACGATTGACGGACGCGCTACGTTCAAGTTTCAACCGCAGCGACGTCGTTTTCAGCTGTGGAGGTATAGGAAGTACACCCGATGATCATACGCGACAGGCCGCTGCAGACGCGCTGAATGTTCCGCTGCTTATTCACCCGGAGGCAGACCGGCTTATCGCCCGACGAATGCAGGAACTGAATCTGGAGTACACGCCGGTGCGGCGGCGCATGGGCGAGTTTCCCCAAGGGGCTTCAATCATTCCCAATTCCTTTAACGGAATTCCCGGATTTTCAATCCAGTCGCACTACTTCGTCCCGGGATTCCCCGAAATGGCCTGGCCGATGATCGAGTGGGTTCTGGAAACGCACTATTCGGCCATCTTTCATTCAGCGCGGCTTGCGGAGCGCGGGGTGACACTGCGGGGCATCGGCGAGGGCGAGATTACCGCGCTGCTGGAGGATATTGAGCTTACCCATCCGGGGGTTCGCACGTACAGCTTGCCCCGGGTGCGCGCGGACCGACGTGATTACGGCGACATCGATGTGGGCGTCAAAGGCGATGCCGCGCGCGTTGAAGCGGCCTTCGAACAATTGCGGAGCGGCCTCGTGAAGCTCGGCGCGACAATTCTCTAACTATCCGATTTTTTTACCGCTTCTTGTGTTGCCCGAATCAGGGCAGTACCATGCGGTCTTTCGTTTTTTCCTGCGGAGAATCCGGATGTTTCACGGCAGCATGGTTGCGTTGGTTACGCCGATGCACGATGACGGCGCGTTGGATTTTGAGGCGCTCGAGCGGCTCGTCGAATGGCACGTAGAAAGCAAAACGGACGCCATCGTCGCCGTGGGCACCACCGGCGAGTCCGCGACGCTCGATTTCGATGAGCACTGCCTCGTGCTGCGCCGGGTCGTCGAATTGGCGCGCGGAAGAATTCCGGTCATCGCCGGAACCGGTGCCAACAGTACGACCGAAGCGATTGAGCTCACCCAGTGCGCACTGGACGCCGGAGCCGACGCGGCGTTACTGGTCACGCCCTACTACAACAAGCCAACCCAGGAAGGCTTGTATCTGCATTACAAAAAGATCGCGGAATCCGTTTCGATCCCACAAATTCTCTATAACGTGCCCGGGCGAACCGCATGCGACATGCTCCCCGCCACCGTGGAGCGCCTGTCGCATATTTCCAACATCATCGGTATCAAGGAAGCCACGGGGAATTTGCAGCGCGGAAAGGAGATTCTGGAGCGATGTGGCGGTCGTCTCGACCTGTACAGCGGCGACGACGCGACGGCCGTGGATTTGATCCTGATGGGTGCGAAGGGCGACATTTCCGTTACGGCCAACGTGGCGCCCCGCGCCATGCATGACATGTGTGCCGCCGCGCGCAGCGGCGATCGGGCAACCGCCGAGTCGATCAATCAGAAACTCATCGGGCTTCACAAGAATCTGTTTTGCGAGGCCAACCCCATTCCAGTGAAGTGGGCACTCGCCAGGATGGGGCGCATCGGACCGGGAATTCGGTTGCCATTGACGCGATTGTCTGAACAATTTCACGGCGTCGTGCTCGAAGCGATGAAGCAAGCGGAAATTATTTCATGAGAAAAATTTTAGTTGTCTTTACTTTGGCCGCATTGGTTGCCGGCTGCTCTGATCCCGTCAAGAAAGAGTATGAAGAAGCGACGTTCGGCAAGCCCCTCGAGGTTCCGCCGGATCTGACGCTGCCGAATTTTGACGAATCACTGGAGATAAAAACTGCCGCAAGCGCGCCGGCAACAGTTCCAGATCAGGCCGCGCCGGCGCAAGGTCCTCTGGTCGTGCTTCCGGATCAGGCGAACATGTATCTGGCGCGTGACGGTGCTCAGCGCTGGCTGGTGCTGAACGGCGAACCCGCGCAGGTCTGGCCCTGGGTTCGAAGCTTTTTCTTGAAGAACGGCTTCGCCATGCGTTACGAGGACCCGGCAACAGGAATCATCGAGACGGAATGGACGAATCAGCAAATCGTTTCCCCTTCAGATGGCGCGCGGAAAGCGGATGACTCCACCGTTTACACAATACCCACGCGAGAAAAATATCGTGTTCGCTTCGAGCGTGGAGAAAAGCCGGGCACCACCGAGCTGTATCTAACGCACCAGGGCGCCGAACTCTCGAAACAGGGCGATATGCTGGCCTGGCGATTGCGGCCAACCAATGTAGAGTTCGAAACAGAAAAGCTGAAAGAGCTGATCGTTTACCTCGGCGTCGAGCAGGAGAAGGCAGGGGGCGTTCTCGCGGCGCCGCGCGAAGTGGTTCGACGTGTCACCCTGTCCAACGATGCGCAGGGGGCGACGATCATGCACATCGATGAAGACTTTGCGCGAGCATGGCGGCGCGTCGAAATGGTGCTCGACCGTGCCGGGTTTCAGATTGATGACCGCGACCGCTCCAACGGCATCTTCTACGTGACGTCGCGAGAACCGCTCAAAGACCTGAAAGAGGAAGAACAGAAATCATGGTTTGCGCGCTGGTTCGGGTCGAGCAACGACGAGCGTGAATACCAGATCGTGTTGAAGGATGAAGGTGAAGCTACGAATGTCTATGTGCGTGACAAGAGTGGCGAAAAAATCGAGAACAAGCAGGCAGAGCCGGTGCTAAAGCAGCTCCACGACCGGCTCCAATAGTGAAGGTGAAATGATGAAGCGCAAAGAACTGTTGTACACCGGTAAGGCCAAGTCCGTGTACGCCACAGACGATCCGCAGCGACTTGTACTGCATTTTCGAAACGATACCAGCGCGTTTGATGGATTGAAGAAAGAGGCACTCGATCGAAAGGGTGCCGTAAACAATCAGTTCAACGCATTTATCATGACGAAGCTGGCCGAGGCGGGCGTTCCAAATCATTTCGAAAGCCTCATCGGCGAAGATGAGTCGCTCGTAAAACGGCTCACCATGTTTCCGGTGGAGTGCGTTGTACGCAATATCGCAGCCGGTGGCATCTGCAAGCGGCTGGGAGTCACCGAAGGTATTGACCTGAATCCGCCGACGTTCGAATTCTTTCTCAAGAACGACCAACTGCATGACCCAATGATCAACGAGTACCACATACGCTCATTTGGTTGGGCGCAGGATTCTGATGTCGAGACGATGAAGAGCCTGACGTTCCGTGTGAATGACGTGCTGAAGAAATTGTTTTCCGACGCCGGCCTGTTGCTTGTGGACTACAAGCTGGAGTTCGGCCGCTTCGATAACCAGATTCTGTTGGGTGACGAATTTACACCGGATGGGTGCCGCCTTTGGGATGCGGAAACACGCAAGAAGCTGGATAAGGATCGTTTCCGGCAGGGGTTGGGCGGCGTCATCGAAGCCTATGAAGAAGTCGCACGCCGATTGGGTGTGCCGCTCAAATTCAACGCCTAGCTGCGCTTGTTGCGGGGCTTTCGTTAGTACTCCAGCAGGACCCCGATCGAGGTCGTCGTTCCGCCGATGTCCAAACCGGTTGTGTCATCCTTTGCCGTGATCTTCTGACCTTCGATGATAAGGTAGCTGTGTTCTATGCCGTAGCGACGCAAGTTGGCGGCATCGGAACGTCCCAATGGATCCAGTAAGATTTGCAGGCCAGCGCGCACGTGATTCCCGTCGACCGATCCCTCGCGCGTTCCTTCGCCGCTGATTCGAGTCTTGTAATACATGCGTGTCCAGCCGCCGCCCACGTATGGAACGATCCATTGTCGCTCGGTGAACAGCGCACGCAGCGTGACGTATGCCTGAACCGGATAGAGCTCGATCGTGACGTCGCCGCTGGTTGTGCCATTGAGGGGAAGTTGACCCTTGCCATGGTCACGAACACGGGCGACTTCCACTCCGAATTCGGCAAATCGAACAAATTTGAAAGCGGTGGCCAGAGTGAATTGATCGGAATGGCTACTCCCGTAGTAGGTGTCCCAATCGTCAAGCTCGGAGGTGAACTGTCCGATTTTAGCTTCCATCGACCAAAAAGGTCGTGAGGCATTGGCCGCGTTCGCGGTGGTCGATCCCAACAGGATCACCCCGAGTGCCAAGTCCTGGAATCTCATGTCGCGGTAATCCTATTGCGATGGCCTTTAACAATGGAGGCCGCGAGTACCAGCAGTAACGCGCTAACAACCAACGTCAGCCAAGGATATTGAGTTGTGAACGTGGCCATCAGAACCGCGGGATATAGTGCGAGGCGGACGACAGTTCTTGCGGCCTGGTTTTCCCTAATGTACGCAGCAAGCGGCGGGCTATTCCGGTAGTACCAACCCACGAATGCGCGTCCCGGTGTGTTCGTCATCAGGTATCGATCGCGAAACAGTCGCAATTGTTGAACCTGTGGCGCTGAGTAATAACCGTAGGCGGCGGTGGCAATGAAGCAACCTTCATCAGGAAGCGCCGGGTAAGGCACGGTTGCTTCAGGAATGGCTGTAATCTCTGCGGAATCCGCGCTTTCTTTTTCCGTTCCTAGCGTCTGCGTCAGTTCGTTTGATGCGAACAGGCTCGACGTTCCGTCGGTCGTTTTCGCTTTAACGGACGCATGCAAAATTGCCTGTGATTGCGCGCGTACTGTTATTCGGTACGTGAATCCGTTCTGCAGGCCGGGAATTTCCACTTCGGTGTTTTTGATGTCGGGAATTACATTTTCTGAAGTCGAATTTAGCCCGTAGTGGACACTATATCGAGTCGCCCCGGCCACAGCGTTCCAGTGCACTAGCAATTTTCCATTTCCCGGCGCCGACGTGACGCCTTCGGGCGCGAGAGGGTCTGTTACTGTCGGGAGGGTCCCTGACAGCGTGAGCGCGGGGGGCACTCCCGGCGTGTCCGCGATTGGACCTTCAGTGCCCGCAGCGGCGGGAAACGCTTCAAAGAAATAGCTCAGCCAGTAGCTTGTTGAGAGGCGGTGATCCAAGTTCGGGTCCCACGAGTATGCGACCGAAAAATTAGTTCCGTCATCACTTTGGAGCGCCTGCACTAGATTGCGCACTGGATAGGGGATTTTGTCCGCGTATTTGCCGCCATAAGCGCCCAATTCGGAGGTTCCTTCGGAATCGGTTGCTATCGCTTCTGAGCCCGGCTGCAAATGGAAATTCAGTGTTGCGACGTCGACGAAGAGTGGCTGATTCACAATAACTTCGTACAGTCCGGTATTTCCGTCTGAAGTATTGTTATGAAATCCGTTGTACGAAACTCCTGATACATTGCTCGTTGTGTCGGAAATACCTGTTGAATTTTCCGAAAAGAGGTTGTCTTTAACTATCGAGAAAGTCGAAGTGCGCTGTGTGCCAATGGAGTTACCATAAAACGTATTGTTGAATACATCCGTGTCCGAATTCTTTTCGGCAATCCCGGTGCCAGAAGTGCCGACGCTGAAGACGTTAGCGCTAATCGTGATCCGAGATGAATCACTGACCTCAATCGCCGTTCCTGCGTCGACAAAAGTCAGATTTTGAATTTCAATTCGTATTGATGACTTTTCGATTCGAATTGTCGGTACATCTTTGTTCTTGGCTTTCAAACGAGTATTGAAGGTCTCTTCGCCACGGATTGTGAGCTGAGACTTACCGCTGATAACGACGTTGACGGAGTATGTTAAGGCGCTGGCGCGAATGCGAATGATATCGCCTTCGGCGGCGTCATTGATCGCGGTCTGAAGGTCGCTACTGCTGGCGACGTCAATCGTTTCGCCCCATGCGACGTTACATAAACTAGCTGCAAAAACTCCCAGCGTCCCTGCTGCTCGAACCAACCACTTCTTCACTGCGACCACGTGGGGCAATCCGTTCCTAGGGATTATCCGGGTCGCACGTGCCTTCGCGAATCCAGACGCCTGTTTCGCATCGGAGCAGCGTGTCACCGCTACAGACGTATTTGCCGCTGGCATACTTGGCCCCATTGAAGAAACAGAGGGATGTTGCCGGCGAGGCTTGCTCGACGGAGTCGAATTCCTCAGCACCTTCGTCTGCGATGGGGGAGGTTTTTTTGTCGGGGTCCGGTGCGCCAACATGCGGAACGTGAAGTCTGTCGAACATGGTCATCCCTTTACGCCATATAGAAGTTGGCGAAGTCTACACCACTCGACCGGGAATCGGTCAGTTCTTAATCGAGACACAAACGTGAAGACCTCCGGGTAGATCTACCCGGAGGAAATGCTCGGAAATTAAGCTTCTTTTGCGGGCGCGACCGATGCGGAATCCAGTTCCGTCGATTCTTCCTGCTTCTGCATGTAGTCGCTGATCGCTGCTTTAATCGCATCCTCTGCGAGGACGGAGCAGTGAACTTTGACCGGGGGGAGGGCGAGTTCATTCGCGATGTCGGTGTTCTTGATCTGCTGTGCCTCTTCGAGGGTCTTACCCTTGACCCATTCGGTGAGGAGTGAACTTGATGCGATTGCGGAACCGCAACCGTAAGTTTTGAAGCGGGCGTCTTCAATCACACCCTGGTCATTGACCTTGATCTGGAGCTTCATGACGTCGCCGCAGGCCGGGGCGCCGACCATGCCGGTACCTACCGAACGATCGCCTTTATCAAACGACCCGACGTTGCGAGGATTTTCATAATGATCAATAACTTTTTCACTGTACGCCATGGCTGCTCACTCCATTACTTCGCGTCTTGAATTGTAGAACGACTTGTTGATTTTTTCCCGTATTTTCTTCGCAGTTAGCGTGTCGGAATCCAGCTTGAGCCGGTCGCAGTTTTCTTGGCATGGGGAAGTTCTTCAGTCTCTCCCAAGCCTTCCAAATTGCGGCGCAACAACTGCGCAATCGTGATCCGACTCAGGCACTCCCGGATAGATCCGCTGAGGTCGTTCCACATGGCATTGATTTGTTCGTTGCGCTTGTTGGCCTGCCCGTTGCCTACGGGGCGTTGAACGCGTTCCTGATCTTCGACTGCGGTCACGATATCCGAGATACGAATGCTTTCTGCCTCTCGGTAGAGGCAATAACCGCCACCCGGTCCGCGCGTCCCCTTGACCAGATTATGTTGGCGCAAGCGCGCAAAGATCTGCTCAAGGTATGAAATCGAAATTCCCTGCTCTTCGGAAATCTGAGCAAGCGTTACCGGCCTACTCGAATCGCCCAATGCAACGGCCATCACTGCAGTGACGGCGTATCGGCCTTTAGTTGAAAGTTTCATAGGACGCCCTCGTTTTCCGGTCCGGAGGTAATATTTTCTGAGTAGATCTGTCAGAAAATATAGTACTTGACCGTTAGCGTCAACTATTACTTTAGGGAAAGATCGAAGACGGTAATTGCCCCAGCTACTTGGGCGATTTTTATTAAGAGTCAAAGACTTCGAACACTATTCGCCAGAACTGCGAGCCGCCTGGTCGTAAATTTGCGCCATTGAGAATCTTGCTTGCGCAATGTAGTTGTTTACGCGGTTCTCTTGAACATTAAGTTGATGAATAGTCAGCCGTTTAATGTATTTTTCGAGATCTTTTGTTGCGTTATTGACTTCGGTTTGGTGTTTTACAAGGCGGCCCATGTAGGACTCGCGAAAACTGGGTGAGACGTTCTTTGCGCGTTCCAGCGCTGTAATCCACTGTTGGACTTTTTTGCCGAGCGTTTGCATGTCCAGATAGTTCCGATGCGCTTCCTGAAACTCGAAGCTAATGAGGACCGGTACCAGAAAGCTCAGCTCTTCCGCGTCGACGACGCGCCGGTATTCGGCCATCGAGTTTGCATTGGTCATTGGCCCTTGGCGCAGAATCACGTCGGTTGTCTTTCCGGACTTCACCGAGCTAATCAATCCGTCCAACGTTTTCGACGCGTCCTGAAGCTTCGTGACGGCGCCTTCGTAGATCGTCACGGCCTGGCGATAGGCCTGTAGCTTGCTGTACGCATACGGAATTGCCAGCGTGGCTTCCAGCGCAGTTGGATCGGATATGCCGCGTTTTTCCAGCTCGGTCCATGCGGCGATGGCCAGCTTGTTCTTGTCCATCATCGAGTATGCCCAACCCAGGCCCAGGTAGGCTTTTCCGTTGAGCACGCCGTCGCTCCGAACTTGCTCCAGGTATGTTTTGGCCTGATTCGGATCCTTGTTGCGCAGCAATGTAAATCCAGCTGCGATGAGCGCCTGGTCTTTCAGCGCGAGGAGATCTTTCTGAGCGGTGTTCATTTCGGAAATTTGTTTGAACTGTTCCATCGCCTCACCGAAACGATTCAGCTTCAACAAGGCAACCGCCAGGTTGTAGCGTATGAATGCGGTCGAATTGATGTTGCCCTTCAGATCGATAACGCTCAGAACTTCAGCGGCTTTTTTGGTCTGATTTTGCTGAATCAGCACCATCGCGTAGACGAGGCGCCGTTCAATTTCCGAATCCTTGATCATCTTGCCGCGAATCTGACCCAGTGCAGTCGCAGCGTCTTCGACCTGTCCGCGCTGGTATCGCGCTTTTGCGAGTTGCAGCCACAGCAGGTTTTGCACATCCGTGCGCGAATTCTTGTCGAGTTGTTCCGACAATAGCTCCTTTGCGGAATCCGGCATTCCATAACCCAGATACAGTGCAGCCAATAGCAAGTCGACCGTGTCGCGCTCGGGGCCGAGATTGACGAAGTTTCGGTTTGTAACCAGCCGCACGATACCTGCGAAGTAATCTTCCTGATTCAGGTCATAAATCGCCTCGCGTAAGCGGGGGTCGTCTACGTTGCCCCACTCAATTTCGATTGCCGCGCGTGAAGGCGCCGATAGCGCGGCGAACAGGAGGGCGAGTCCGAGTGGAACGAGCTTCGTCATGCTGCGCCAATCCGTTGCTCTGGGCATCAGTCCCACTCCTTGACGATCAATTCCGGAAGAAAGCGTTCCCGGACGTTTGATACTCGAAATTCAATCGTTTTGGGAGCTTTCTCTTTTGCGAACGAATAAACGGTACTCGCTCGATGCTCGCGACCCTTACCGACTTTTCCAAACAGGGATGCCTTGATTTCGTAATCGCCGGAGGGGAGTTCCTTGACGAGAAAGCGTTGCGCGCCACCGTTCTGCATGGCGTGAAGAGTGTTTGGAAGAAATTCCTGCCGCGCGACGAAATTTCCATTGATTTCCAGTTCAACGGCCTGCAGTTCGAAAGCGTCGTCGATATCAGTGGATAGATAAACGATCAGTGGATTTCCGGAAAACGCCAGCATTCCTTTGTCGAGCAAAGACAAATCCTGTCCCAGGGACAGAACGCTCGCTTTCAAAATCTGGATTCGCTTATCAAGATTCTGATACTCCTTTGCCAGCGGAATCTCCGCGGTTCGCGCAGGGGTAGCGACCACAACCAGAATGACGAATAACGCAAACAAACGATTCAAATGTGACTCCGTCTTTTCGTGAGACCCAGTCAGAAAATTTGTTGTCGGCTATCTTACGACATTTAGTGGCTGAAATTTAGCGCTGCAGCCTCGCCAAAAAAGTAGCCGGACCGCATGGATGTGGCTATCATGCGGCGAAAATTCCTCGCCTATTCGCGTCGTCTCTATGGCAACCTTGGGTTGGATCATCGCGTTTTGCCTCGTTGGTGGCGTACTCACGGTTGTTATTGCGTCTGCACTGTTTCTCATCCCGGACGCCCAACGCCGGCAAATTGAGCCCCATTTGGTAAGTTTTGCCACCGGTGTCCTGTTGGGCGCCGCCTTTCTCGGGTTGTTGCCTCACGCCCTCGAAACGCCGGAAGTTGTCGGGCCGCATCAGGTTTTTGCGGTAGTCTTGGGTGGTGTTCTTCTTTTCTTCATGTTGGAAAAGCTGATGCTATGGCGTCACTGTCATTCCGACCACTGCGAAATTCACGACTCCAGTCACATGCACAGAGCATCGGCCCCGGCCGGATTGCTGGTTCTGGTCGGCGACGGCATTCACAACCTGGTCGATGGGATTCTGATCGGGGCCGCTTTTCTTTCAAATGTCCACCTGGGGATCATTACCGCGTTGGCAATCGCGTCCCATGAAGTTCCCCAACAGATCAGTAATTTTGTGGTGCTTCTGCAAAGCGGCTACACGCGGATTCAGGCGATCGGATTCAGCGCGATTTCGAGCCTGACGACGCTCCTCGGCGGCCTGGCTGCCTATGTCAGCATCGATTCTTCCACCAAGGGCCTTCCGTATGTTTTGGCCATCGCCGCTTCAAGCTTCATTTATATTTCGGTCGCAGACCTGATTCCCGGTCTGCACAAGCGCGTTCAACCGCGCGCCATGGTTGAACAGTTTCTGCTGATTTGCGCAGGGGTCGGTTTGATTTACCTTAGCCATTCCGCACTGCACTAGTGGAGATGGATATGAACTGGTTCATGCTTGCTTTGGTGGGTCGTGACCAAACCGGTATCGTGGCGCGAATCACGCAGGCCCTATACGCCGCTGGCGCAACGCTCGGCGAGGCATCGATGATCCGTCTCGGCGGTAATTTCACGATGATGCTCATGGTCCGGCATGCAGGCAACGCCGCCGCGCTCTCGGCACTTGTACAGCCCATTGCGAAAGCCATGGGGCTCACTTTTCATATCGATCCGATCAACGGTGAGCTGCACCGTCACGAGCAACCCAACGTCGGGATTTCAGTGCATGGCGCCGATCGCGCAGGAATCGTGGCTCGCGTCACCTCGCTGCTGAATGATTCCGGAGTGAATATTCTCAATTTGGACTCCGATGTCGGTGGATCCGAGGCGCAGCCAATCTACGTCATGCGAATTGAAGGGCAAACCACACGCTCGATCGAAGAGTTGAATCAGGTATTAGCGCCGCTGGTTTCCGAGGGAATTCGCATTCATGTGGATGAACTCGACGCAATGGTCGGGTGAGCACAGCTTCATGGCAGTCCTGCCTGTTCTCACGTATCCGGATTCACGGTTAACTGGCGTATCCAAACCCGTCGAGCGCTTTGATTCGGCGCTTCGCGATTTCATAATGGATCTCGAAGAAACAATGCGAGTCGGGCCCGGGTCGGTCGGAATCGCTGCGCCGCAGGTTGGAAACCTGCACCGAATTGTTATTGTTGACGTGTCGGAGAAGAAAGGTGTTTCTCATCACGGAAAACTCATTTTGGTAAATCCAGAAATTGTGGTGCGGCAGGGATCGCTGGTTGGGCGGGAAGGGTGTCTTTCAGTTCCGGATTTTACCGGGAACGTTTCGCGTGCTGAGCGTATCCGCTTTCGCGCTCGCGACATGAACGGAGCAATTATTGACATTCAATGTGAGGGCTACGAGGCCCGCGCAGTGCAGCACGAAATAGATCACCTCGATGGACTTCTTTTTCTGGATCGTTTGTCGAGTCGGCGAACAGATCTTTTTCCTCGAAAGAAGAAGAGCTAGTGCGTATACCGAGAATATTTTGCCCGCAAGCGCTCGTTGCCGGGGCGCGGATATCGCTGGACGAGTCTGCATCGCAGCACCTCGCGCGCGTCTTGCGCGTGCGTGTTGATGACCCGTTGGTATTATTCAACGGTCACGGTGGCGAATATTCAGGGCGTGTTGTCGAGATCAATCGGCGTGACGTGCAGGTTGAGGTGGCAACCTTTGTTGATGTAAGTCGGGAATCGCCATTGCGAACCACTCTGATCCAGGGTGTATCGCGCGGCGAGAGAATGGACTACACAATTCAAAAAGCCGTCGAACTCGGCGTTCGCCGCATAGCACCGGTGTCGACGGAACGTACCGTCGTACGTCTTGACGCCGAACGGCGCGACCGCAAACAGGCGCACTGGCAGGGAGTTGTTACCAGCGCAAGTGAACAGAGCGGGCGGACGGAGATTCCAGTCGTGGAACCGTTAACCGACTTTGCCCGACGCATCGCGGCAGAAACGGCCCCAATTCGCGTTGTATTACATCCTGAAGGCGCGATGCGTCTGAGTCAGCTGCACCGGCCCGACGGGGACGTAGCGCTGCTGGTAGGGCCAGAGGGCGGATTGACGGATTCGGAGATCGAGCTGGCAATTCGCCATGGATTCTCTGCGATGGCGCTAGGGCCGCGAATTTTTCGTACTGAAACCGCCGGCGTCGTTGCGCTTGCGGCGCTGCAGTTGACTTGGGGAGACCTCGCATGAACTCGGTTCCTGGTACAAGAAATTTTCGCGCTACCGGTTTGTTGGGCCTGTTTTTTGTCGCGGCGGTTGCGCTTGGGGCAGACATGCCGATTGGTAAGTTTTCATCGTCTGATATCGCGCAGTGGGAAGAAAGAACATTTCAGGGCCACACTGAATATTCGATTACCGAAGAAGACGGACGAACCGTACTCGCTGCGCACAGCAAGAGTTCTGCGTCGAGCTATTTTCGAAAGATCGACGTCGACCTGCTCGCGACCCCCGTGTTGAACTGGTCCTGGCGTGTTGATCAAGTTTTCGCGGACGTCAAAGAACGGGAAAAGTCCGGTGATGATTATCCGGCGCGCGTGTACCTGATTTTTTCCCCCAACAGCTCATTCTGGCGCGCCCGTTCGTTGCACTATGTGTGGTCGAGCAACCAGCCGGTCGAGTCTGACTGGCCCAACGCCTATTCCGCAAATGCGCAAATGATTGCGATTGAAGCCGGGCCGGACCATGTAGGGCAATGGAGAAGTTACAAGAGAAACATCCGCGACGACTTCAAAAAGTTTTTCGGCGAGGACGTTCAACTCGTCAATGCAATCGCAGTAATGACCGATACTGACGATACTCAGGGCAGTGCGGTCGCGTTCTACGGCGACATCTATTTTTCGAGCGAATAGTTAATTGCTGTGGTTTGAATGCGGGGGATCGGATATAGTCTCGCCCCTGCGCAAGCGGGGTTTTTGTCTATAGATCTCGACGATTCGCTGGAGAGGTGGCTGAGCGGTCGAAAGCGGCGGTCTTGAAAACCGTTGACCCTCGCGGGTCCGGGGGTTCGAATCCCTCCCTCTCCGCCAACATTCACAAAGCCCCAGATGGTGGCTTTGTCAGATTCCAAAAAAAGAATAGGCCGCCACGAGCGAATCGTGGCGGCCTTTGTGTTGGATCATTCCGCTACATGGGTTACAGAAGGGTTTGATTTTTTAATGTCACCTTCTGCGTCTTGTTCTTCAGGCAGTTGACCGTCTGGCTGCCATCGACTTTGCACTCCAGTCGATGTTCTGTTTCCTGCCAGCCAAGCTTCACGTTTGAGGTGTCGCCTGAGCCCGAGGCCTGTTCTTCCGCGTCTTTGCCGGTTCCGTTTAAAATCTTCATCACGTTATTGCGATAGGCAATCTTGAAGTCTCCGTCCTTCTTCATCGCGTAAATGATGGCTTTGGTTTGGTAGACGATTTCAGTTCCTGCCACGTTTCGCTGCAGTTCGCCCGACAAACATTCAATCACCGAGTCGCTGGTCTTGTTGCACGAGGTGATTTTCGACGGCAGAAACTCTGCCGGAAGTTTTGCCATGGAAATCCAGGTGCCGCCAAGCAATGCCGTCGAGGTGGTGCCTTGTGTACGGAGTGCTGGCTGGAATCCCTCCGATGTGCCGGAGTTTGTGCTTGCCGGAGTCGGAGATGCGTCAACTTTCGCGCGCGGTGCGCTCTTCGGTGCGGATGGCACGACTTTCGCGATGTTCTTTACAGCAGCTTCCTCGTCTTTACGAGACTGCTCTGCCATCGCGACTTTGAGATCCGCAACCGCATCTTCAGCTGGTTTGTATCCACCCAATGCAGAGCGGCTGTACCAGGTGAAAGCTTCGTCAAGATCCTTTTTCACGCCTTTCCCCTTTTCATACATCTGGCCAAAGTAGAATTGCGCTCGAACGTTTCCGTCATTTGCCGGCGATTCCATCAGGGTAAAGGCTTTGGCAATGTTTGCGTCGACTCCGAGCCCCTTGTAGTACATGTAGGCAACTTTGAATTGCGCCTTTACATGTCCCTGAGCTGCAGATTTCTCAAACCAGGTGAAGGCTTTTTTCGCGTCGGTTTGAACGCCGCTGCCTTTTTCATACATTTCGCCGATGTCGTACTGCGCATCGGAATCGCCTTTTTCCGCCTGAACAACTTGTTTCTTGAATCGCTCTTGCCAAACGTAGTCATCCTGAAAGGCAAATGCACCCTGAGCGATAAACGCAGAGGCTGATACGAGAATCAATGCCTGAAAGTGAGAGATCGTTTTCATAAATTTCACCCAGCAAGTAACAACAAAGTTGTGATTCGGAACTCTATATCGCTATCGTTGCGATCGGGTCGAACCTTGAGGTTTATTTATGAGGGAATCAGAAGAAATCGGACTTAACTAATTAGAATTGTGACCTGCATCAACCGCGGCGCGTAACTCAATGAGAAGTCTGTCCATTTCATCGAATTCGACGGTTGAGATGGGGGTGGGGGCCTGCTTCAGGCGGGGTTGAATCATATGTTCCCACTGTCTGGCGATGCGCGTTATCTCGTCGAACCCGAACGTTGCGCCCGATCCGGCCAGCTTATGAAGCAAAAATACGAGACTACTTTGTTTTTCAATGTTCGCTGGGTCGCCTTTGAGATCGGCGAATTGCGTTTCAATCTGCGCCAGGCGCTCGGGGAGTTGATTTCGGTATTCCTGAAACAGTGCGGCGATGCGATCCGAGATGGGGTCGTTTTCCGTGGTCATGATCAGGTTCCGGAACGCGCGTTGCAATGGTTCCAGATTTCCCTAACACGATGGGGCAGGTCTGTCGGATCTAAGGGTTTTTGAATGACATCCAGAGCGCCTAGTTCGAGCAGGGCCTGTATGTCGCTGGGTTGTGTTCTCGCGGTTACAAAGACACATGGGGTGTTACGAAGGCTCGGATACGAGCGGAGAGTTTCCAGAATTTCCGGTCCGTTCAGGTCGGGCATCATGACGTCGAGCAGNNCAGGATCAGGTCGGGCTTCAGGGCAGGAGCAACAGAAAGGGCCTCGTAGCCAGACTGACACACAGTGACCGTGTATCCGCCAATATGCTCAAGGGCGATTCGAACGATATGTCGAGTGTTGGGTTCATCCTCGACATACAGAATCGAGCGTAGACTGGTTCTGTTTGTCATCTTATGAAGCGCATCCACACGCAAACCCCACCGGCAGAAGCCGGCATCCTCTGCATATAAGCAATACTAGACTATTTGATATGGAACTGCGCGTGACGGCGAGGTTAAGGATTGTGTATCTGGGTCAAAAAGGGTTGCGACCCCCGCACTGGTTCAGATCAGGCGGTTAGCTGTTTCTGGTCCGCGCGTTTGGAAGTGTCTCGGGCGATAACGATGATCTTCCTGTCGTTACCGATTTGCATTTCGGTAAACGTACAGGTGATTGAAAAGCCAATTCCGGTCTTTCGATTGGCTCGAATATGAGCGCTCATTCCGACGATGGGCGCCGACCCGTTCTTGGCGTAGTCGCTAAAGTGGCGGTCATACTCCTGACGGAACGGCTCGCTGAGCAGTCGGGTAAACGAGCGTCCAACGATGTCCTGGCTCTTGAGTCCGAACATTTCCTCTGCAGCGGAGTTCATTGATTCAACGACACCGTGATCGTTCGTCGTGATGATGCCGTCGACAACGTGGTCAAGCACCATGCGCATGCGCGATTCGTTCTGGTGCAGATGTTTTTCGTAACGCTTGCGGTCGTTGATGTCGGTAACTGATCCGGCGATCCGGTATGCCTTGCCCTTTTCATCCCGGAGGGCCAATCCGCGGACCAGGAACCATCGATACTTGTCGGTCTTGTGCTGCAGCCGGTGCTCGCTTTCGAAATAATACGAGAGCCCGTTCAAATGGGCTGTCAGAGTCGCCAATGTCTTTTCAGCGTCATCCGGGTGAATGCGCTTGATCCATTCGTCCGGTTTATTTTCGATTTCGTGGTCTTCATAGCCGAGCATGTCTTTCCAGCGCGGCGAGAAATAGATTTCGTTCGTAATCAGGTCCCAGTCCCACAAGCCGTCGTTTGCGCCACGCACCGCCAGCGCAAAACGTTCCTGCTCGCGCAGCAGCTGATGCTCGATGCCATCGATCTTGCGCGCCACCAGGACCATGATCACGGCGCCAAAACCGACAGCGCTCAGGCCCAGAAGGGCCATGAAGACCATGTAGGCATTTCTATAATTCTGAGACGCCTCGTGAAATAGCCGTTGGTATTCCTCATTTTCCAGCTTTTGAATTTCGATCATCGTCGCGACGATCTCATTCTGTTTGGGGATGACGCGCTGCGCGAGGAACTTGTGTGCGGTGACAAACGTGCCGGCCAGGGCCAAATCAATCAGGTGGCTGTGCAGAGGCCGGACCTCGAGCGTCAACTGACTTTGTTTTTCCAGCAGGTCACGTTCATTTGGGGTCAGTGACTCCGTCAGGAGCAACGTACGCGCGTCGGCGAATTCGGTACCGAGTTGGTTGAAGCGCAGCATTTCCTGGTCGATTTCGAACGGGTCATTCAGGTTGACCATCAGGATCAGGCTGATCGCACGCTCGCGAAGCGAGATGCGCATGGTGTTGATGTAGTTTGTCTTGACATGGTGCTGGTCGGAGAGCTGGCTCATCCGCGTTTGAATCGCAGTGAACCGAAAGAACCCGGTGAGGGTTACCAAGACCATAATCGCCATCAGAGCGGTGAATCCGCCCGCGACGATCAATTTGGAACGACGACTTCCCATAGTATTGATGCCAACAACTCCCGCTCGGTTTGGGTTTGCCGCGTAGACCCCGGCGTGGCCTCGGGACCTCAGCGCCGTGCGCGATCTAAACTCAGCTGGCGTCTAGCACTCGAACGTCAATTTTTTGGACGGCAGACCTTACACCTTTGCAAAAGTATAGGCAACCCGGCCAGCGGAATAACGTCGCTTTTTTCTATCGCGAGATTACTTAAACCGCGCTCTCTGCCTCAGAAACGCGGCGATTCAGCTTCTCGGCGAAGAAATCCAGCCACTCGCCAAGCAGCCGGTTAACCTGGTGTTTCTCGTCCCGGTGGTGCATCCGGGGGTTCGGATACTGGTATTCGGGGACAAAATCGCTGTGATTACAGCATTCAACGACTTCGGCGACCTTGGCGTCGTGACACATCCGGACCGTCATCTGCATGTCCGTCGGGGACCGGCAGTCGCCGGTCATGCAAACAGACACGTCGAGGATGCTTGTATACCGGTGATCCTCAACAACCAGGATCTGCAGCACCACGCCACTGACGTGCCGCACTGAAATAAACGCGCTCGGAACGCTGCGAAAATAGCTCAACAGTTTCCCGTAATTGCGCTCATACAGCGGCGTCTGGTTGAAGTAGTGCTTCTTGTTAATCACGTCGTTCACTGGTTGCCTGCATAACTCAGTCTAGGTAGATGATTAGCACGTTTCACAGCATTCCGCCAATTCACGAGCTCTGACTTTGCGAGCCTGTAAATAATTTCGGACGATTCGCGTTCAGGGTTAGGGCCCGATGGGGCAAAGAACACATCAACGGAAAATTACGTGAGCCACGTCTTCATTCGCGCGCGCAGGCGCAACAAGGCTTGACTCAGCAGTTGACTTGTGCGGGATTCACTGACGCCGAGAACGGTGCCAATTTCCCGCAGATTGAGCTCGTTGTCGTAATACATTGTTACAATCAGCCGCTCGCGTTCCGGGAGCGCAGCAATTGAGCGGGCAAGACCATTCCGGAAGTCATCGTCTTCGAGTTCTTCGACTGGAGTCGTTTGTGGTGCACCCAGACCTTCACTGATCGCTTCCTCATCGACGCCGACATCTTCAAGATTCGTCATTCGAAACATCGAAGCTTCCTGCAGAATCTTGAAGTACTCATCCTGCGAGAGTCCCATTTCCTGCATCACTTCCTGGTCGCGAGCGTCGCGCCCGGTGCGGTTCTCAATCCGACGCATTGCCTCGGTGACTTCGCGTACTTTTCGATGGACGGACTTGGGCGCCCAATCGTTGCGCCGAAGTTCATCGAGCATTGCGCCGCGGATTCGAATCCCTGCGTAGGTTTCGAAACTGGCGCCCTGGGTGGGATCGTAATTTCGGCTCGCGTCGAGCAAGCCAATCATTCCGGCCTGAATCAGGTCGTCCACGAGAACCATGGGAGGCATGCGGGCCATCAGATGATACGCAATGCGTTTTACCAGCGGCGCGTATTGAACGACGACCTTTTCCTGCGCTTTACGGTCTTGTGTCTTGTAGTGAGACATAGATCGGCTGCTGTCGCCTGCGCAATGTGATTTATCAGGATCGAAGTGATCGTGAAAAACCGGGTTGGACTGCGCAGGAGTTACGGCAATCGGGGATGAAACTTTAAGTCTTCTTAAGGAAGAAATGCCGCGCCGTTGGCAATACGGTGAAAATCTCTAGAGTTCGCGTCGGCCACTGAATGCGTGGGAAAGTGTCGAGCTGTCAACGTACTCAAGCTCGCCCCCCAGGGGGACCCCGTGAGCAATACGTGTCACCTTGATATTTCTGGGGCGCACCAACTCGTTGATGTAGTGAGCTGTCGCCTCTCCCTCCACGGTGGGGTTAGTCGCCAGAATGATTTCCTGGATCGGTTCCGCCGTCAGGCGTTTTTCCAACTGGTCGAGTCCGATGTCGGACGGCCCGATGCCATCCAGCGGCGAAAGCCGGCCCATCAGCACGAAGTAGAGCCCGCGGTAATTGGTGGCGCGCTCGATCGCCTGCGCGTCAACCGGCGTTTCGACGATGCACAATTGCTCCCGATTGCGCTGCGGATTCGCACAGAGCGCACATACCGGCGATTCGCTCAGGGTTCGGCACGACTGACAGTGGTGCACCCCTTCGACCGCGCTGAGGAGTGCCTCAGCCAGGCGCCGCGCGCCGTGGCGATCCCGTTCGAGCAAATGAAACGCCACACGGCGCGCAGACTTCGGCCCGACGCCGGGCAGACAGCGCAGTGCTTCGATCAACTGCTCGATGAGAGTGGCGGCGCTCACGGTCAGAACGAGAAGGGCATCTTCATGCCGCCGGGCAGTCCGAATCCGCCGGTGACTGCCTGATATTTTTCCTTGGACGTTTTTTCAACCTGATGAACCGCGTCGTTCACGGCCGCGGCAATGAGGTCTTCCAGCATTTCCTTGTCATCACCCATCAGAGAAGGATCAATGTTGACGCGCTTGAGATCGTGTCGACCCGTCATGACGACCGTGACCATGCCTCCCCCTGCCTGTCCGGTGACCTCCATGTTTTGCAGTTCCTCCTGGACCTTCTGGAGGTTCGCCTGTACCTGCTGCGCCTGCTTCATTAGATTGCCCAGACCGCCTTTGATCATAAATGCCTCGTGTTCGGGGTAATTAGCGTCGCCGGATTATGGCCTATTCGAGGGGTCGCACGGAATCATTGTCGATTCTCGCGTCGAACGTATCAATCAGGGCCTTGACTCCCACATCATCCAGAACGGTTCGCTGGGCCGCCTCCTGGCGCGCCTGCTGGCGTTTCTGGTCCAACTGTGCCGGTGATTCCTGTGTGGCGTCGTCGACCACTTCGATTAGCAGGCGAGCGGTCGTCCCCAGCCGCGCCTGAAGCGCAGTCTGCAGGCGGTCGCGTGATGCGTCGGAAAGAATATGTGCGTTGGGCCTGCGCAGGAGCAAGCGAATGTTTTGCTCGTCCCTGGATGCGAGCACGCAATTGGCCGCCAGTTCCTTGGCAAGGCCGGTCAATGTCAGCTCGCTGATCAATTGTTCCCAGGCAGTGGCGGGTGCGGGGGTCGCCGCAGTCGGCGGCGGAGCTGTTTTTTCCACACGAGCGGATGGCGCACCCTTAAATGCCGGTGCTTCCTGTGCCGAGCTGTCAGCACGGCCTGCGGGCGTTGCCGATGGAGACGCCGTTGAACCGGCAGGCGCAAATGCAAGCATGCGCAGCAACACCATTTCGAATCCACTCTGCGGATTGCTCGCCAGCGGCAGATCCCGCCGTCCCAGGATACCAATCTGATAAAACAGCTGAACGTCGTTGGGGTCCAGTTGTTTGGCCAGCTGATGGATCCGCTCCTGATCACCGTACGAGTCATCGATGGCATCGGGAAGCTGCTGGGCGAGGGCAATGCGCTGCAATGTTGAATTCAATTCCGCGAGCAGATCACCAAAATCCGGGGACTGCTGCGCCAGGTTCTGCACGTTTTGAAAGAGTGCCCGCGCATCGCGCTGCCCCAGCGCGGCGAGGAGCTCGAAGATGTATCCACGATCAATGGTCCCGAGCATCGAGGCGACGTCGGATTGCTTCAGTGCGCCGCCGCAGAATGCAATGGCCTGGTCCAGCAGACTCAACGCGTCGCGCATGCTTCCGTCCGCCGCGCGAGCGATCATCTGAATCGAATCGCTGTCCGCGCCGATGGATTCTTTTTCGAGCAGCGTCTCCAGCTGTTTGCGAATGGCTGGCTGCGGGAGGCGCTTCAGATTGAATTGCAGGCAGCGCGACAGGATCGTGACCGGCAGTTTTTGCGGATCCGTGGTCGCCAGCAGGAATTTCACGTGCGGTGGCGGTTCTTCCAGCGTCTTCANNGTTCTCCAGCAGTTCGCGCGTGTCTTCGACTTTCGTTCGCGACGCCGCGTCCACTTCAATCAGGTCGACAAAGCGGCCCTGGTCAATTTCGGTGCACGCTGCGCACGCACCACACGGGTGCGACGACACACCTTTTTCACAGTTCAGGGATTTGGCGAGAATGCGGGCGATCGTGGTCTTACCGACGCCACGGGTGCCGGTGAACAGG
>DKAR01000126.1 GCA_002450895.1 Proteobacteria bacterium UBA6921 | reverse complement strand
ACGAAGGTCACGACGACCATCATCATCGCGGTAAGTTTGTCGATCAGGAATCCGACCTCAAAGCGAATGCCATCGGACACCATCCATTGATAAACTGCGGCGTTAAAGGTCGGCTCGCCGTCAATCACGATGTGTTTGAACACAAACAGGGACAGCACACACGATACGGCTACACCGGCGATGGTGACCGAATGTGCACCGGAGCGGCCGATCTTGCGACCGAACAAGCCGGCGATGATCGCGCCGATCAGCGGCGCCAGGGCAATGATTAGATAGACGGTCGCCATTGCGCTTCCTAGCCCTTCAGCGTATCGAGTTGTTCAACGTTGATCGTACGGCGATTGCGGAACAGAACCACAAGAATCGCCAGGCCGATCGCCGCTTCCGCAGCGGCGACGGTGAGAATGAAGAACACGAAGACTTGTCCGGCCGTATCACCGAGGTAATGCGAGAACGCCACAAAGTTCATGTTGACAGCGAGCAGCATCAATTCGATCGCCATCAACAAGATGATCACGTTCTTGCGATTGAGCACGATGCCGGCAACGCTCAGGCAAAACAGGATGCCCGCGAGCACCAGATAGTTCGACAACGGAATCACAACCCCTCACTCCCCTCTTGATCGTCTATTTCTTTTCGCCACATACGCGGCGCGAAATTTACTAGGACGTTCCCGGCTCTTCCCGCTCGGGCGGCATTTTCACAATACGGACCCGATCCTTGCGCCGAACGATGACCTGCTTTTCAGGCTGAATGTATTTGCTTTGGCGTTTCGCACGCAGCGTCAAGGCAATTGCCGCAACAATGGCGACGAGAAGAATGGCGGACGCAATTTCGAAGGGATAGGCGTAGGCCGTATAGATGACGCGGCCCAGTTCACGCGTGTTGCTGTAGTCCGCCGCATGGCGAACGGGTTCTGCCACCGCCTGCAGCCCAAAATGTTCCGCGTTCACGGCGAAGTAAATTTCCGCCACGATAATTCCGGCGACCACGATGCCTACCGGCAAGTACCGGGTAAATCCCTCTTGTAGCGGCGCAAGGTTGATGTCGAGCATCATGACCACGAACAGGAACAGGACCATAACGGCGCCGACGTAAACCAGTACCAGCGTGATCGCCAGGAACTCGGCTTCAAGCAGGATCCACAATGCCGCGCTCGTAAAGAATGCCAGCACCAGAAACAGCGCCGCGAAAACGGGATTCCGCACGGTAATGACCATGCCGGCCGCGAACACCAGAATCGCGCCAAACACGTAAAACAAGATTTGTTCAACACCCATGCGCGTCTGATCCCTGTTTATCGATAACGCGCATCACGCGCGCGGTCCTCGGCAATCTGCTTTTCAAACTTGTCGCCCACGGCGAGCAGTTTGTCCTTGGTCATGTACAGATCACCACGCTGTTCGCCGTGATACTCGAACACGCGGGTCTCCACGATGGAGTCCACCGGACATGACTCTTCGCAGAAGCCGCAAAAAATGCATTTCGTCAGATCGATGTCGTAGCGCGTGGTACGACGCGTGCCGTCTGCGCGCTGTTCAGATTCAATGGTAATCGCGAGCGCCGGACAAACGGCTTCACACAGTTTGCAAGCAATACAGCGCTCTTCGCCATTGGGGTAACGACGCAGTGCATGCAAACCGCGAAAGCGATTCGACATTGGAGTCTTTTCGTCGGGGTACTGCACCGTGATCTTGCGCGCGAACAGGTATTTTCCGGTCAGCGCGAGGCCGCAGAACAGTTCCCAGAGCAGCAGACTTCGAAAATAGTTGACGACTTTTCTCATGTGCGCGCGTTTTCGTTAAGCAAACCACGGTGGTACTTCGGCGATGACCATTCCACCCACGACCAGCAGCCAGACGATGGTGATTGGAATGAAGACTTTCCAACCCAGACGCATGATCTGATCATAGCGATAGCGCGGGAATGTCGCCCGGAACCACAGGAACAGGAATAGGAGGAACGAGATTTTGGCCAGCAACCAGTGCGGCCCATCGGACAACAACCAACCAAGACCTGGGATTGCGAGAGCCGACTCCGGCAACAGGCCGCTCCACGGGGCATACCAACCGCCAAGAAACATTATCGCCGTTAGTACCGCAACCAGAATCATGTTGGCGTATTCCGCGAGGAAAAACACCGCAAACGTCATGCCGGCATATTCGACATGGAAGCCTGCCACGATTTCGGATTCACCTTCCGCAACGTCAAACGGCGCGCGATTGGTTTCTGCTACACCTGCAATGAAGTAGATGAAAAACAGTGGCAACAAGGGGAACCAGAACCAATTCCAAACCCATCCCTGTTGCGCAGTCACAATTTGCGTGAGATTCAACGAACCCGCCGCCAGCAATACGCCGACGAGTGCAAACCCCATGGCAATTTCATAGGACACCATCTGTGCTGCCGATCGAAGCGCCCCGAGAAAAGCATATTTGGAATTCGACGCCCATCCCGCGATGATGATTCCGTACACGCCCATCGAGGAGATAGCCAAGATATACAACAATCCCGCATCGATATCCGTGAGCACCACACCGTCCATGAACGGCACAACGGCCCAAGCGGCCAGCGCAGGCCCAAGGCATAAGATTGGCGCCAGTACAAAAAGAAACTTGTTGGAACTGGATGGAAGGATGATTTCCTTGAACATCAGCTTGACGGCATCCGCGATGGGTTGCAGCCAACCCCGCGGACCCACGCGATTGGGGCCAATGCGAACCTGAACGTACCCAATGACCTTGCGTTCGGCAAACGTGAGGTACGCGACCGAAAGGGACAACGGAATCACGATCGCGAGAATCTTGGCGACTGTCAGCGTGATCAGCTGGGCCGATTCCGGAACGGAACTCCAAATCGCGAGTAGCGAATCCATGGCCGACTATATTCCTCGAACGGTAAGCGTTGCCGACGGATCCAAGTGCTCCGCGCCGGGCTGGCCAGCGTACACCAAAACACAACCCCGCGGAACTCGCGCATCGAGACGCACTGGCATTGTTATTTCATTGCCGCCCTGCGCCATCGCAACCATTTGACCTTCGCGAACTGAAAGCTCTCTGGCGGTTTCGTCCGACACAAGGGCGGCGAAGGTTGGCGCATCAGTGGTCTGTTGCAAAGCGTCCGATCGCCGGACGATGGCGTCGACGGAATGCGGCGCTACAAGTGTCACGCGCGTAAAACCCTGCGGCACACTCACGAAAGGCCGCGGTGGATGCCAGCGCGTTTTGTTATCCGGATGTGCATTACCGACACGCGTGCGCAATTCATCGCGGACTTCTTCGGAACTCATGAACTCAAAGCCGTCAATGTGCATGACGTTTCCGAGCACGCGAAGAACTTTCCACGCCGGTCGCGCGTCACCCTGTGGCGCAACCGCACCGGCAAAACTTTGCCAGCGCCCTTCGGCGTTAACAAATGTCCCGGAGGTTTCGGTAAATGGCGCGACCGGCAACATCACGTGGGCAACTTGTTCCAGCGACGGGCTCTGATATGCCGTCAGCGCAACCACGAAATTAGCGTCGCGCATCGCCTTCATGGCCGCGCGAACATCGCCGCAATCCTTATCCGGCTCAACACCCAACAGGACATAGGCCTTCAAAGCCTGTCGCAACATTTCGGAAATCGGTGATCCCGCGGGCGCGCCTTTGGAACCGGAAGGGCCTCGGTGCGGAACCATTCCGGCGAGCCATGCTCCTGCCGCGTTGGCCCCTTCCGTCATGTAGCCCAGCTTCGCGTCGGTCAGCTGAGCAATCAGGCTGGCCAGCGAGCGCAGTGTTGAGAGATCCGGGTGGTGAATCGCATCGGTTCCGAGCAGCACGGTGGCATTGCGGGCGCCCTTGAGCGCCTTCGCGATAGCCTCATGGTCTGCACTGACCTGAACCGCCTTCGCAGATTCGGCGAAACCGGCGGGCGGGTTCACTGAGGCCTGCTTCAGCAGCGCCTTGGCGACACCGGCCAGCTCGTTCGTGAGACATCGCGGATCCACGACCACGTTCGCGGCCACGGGAAACTGATAGGTTGAACCGACCGAGCCCAGGAACATGACGTTTGCGCCATCCAGCGCGGCCATGCGCAGGCGATGCGCCAGTAATGGCTGCTGGCGCCGAATGTCCGCGCCAATCACCAATGCCGCGTCAACGGTTTCGAGATGTTCGATGGATTGTCCCAATGACGGATACAACGGCGCGGCATCCTGATCTGAAAAATCAGTCTGCCGCAGGCGATGATCGACATGACCGCTGCCCAATCCGCGAATGAATCTTTGCAGCAGGTACATTTCTTCGACCGTGGAAGACGGCGAGCACAGCGCGCCGATTTCACTCACGCCACTGGTCGACGCAATTTTGCCCAACCCGGTGGCCACGAAATCCAGTGCCGACGTCCAGTCCGTTTCCTTCCATTGCCCGTTCTGTTTGATCATCGGAACGCGCAGGCGATCGTCGCTGTTGACACCTTCAAATCCGAAACGGTCGCGATCCGAAATCCAGGTTTCATTCACGAGTTCGTTGTCGCGCGGCACCATGCGCAATACTTTGTTCTTTCCGATGTGCGCGTTCAGATTCGAGCCGACGCAATCGTGCGCTGCAATAGTCGGGAACTGACGCATTTCCCAGGCGCGCGCCGAAAACCGAAACGGCTTGTTGGTCAGCGCGCCGACGGGACAGAGGTCGATCACATTGCCCGAGAGCTCGTGCTGCACGGCCTTCTCGATGTAAGTCCCGATTTCCATGTGCTCGCCGCGCCCAGTCGCACCGAGTTCACGCAGTCCGGCGATCTCCTCACCAAAGCGAACACAGCGCGTGCAGTGAATGCAGCGCGTCATATCGGTCGAGATCAGCGGTCCCAGGTTCTTGTCCTTTACAACCCGCTTCTTTTCCGCGAAGCGGGACACGTCGCGCCCGTAGCCCATGGCCACGTCTTGCAGTTCACACTCGCCACCCTGGTCACAAATCGGGCAGTCCAGTGGATGGTTGATCAGCAGGAACTCCATCACCGCTTTCTGCGCGTCGAGTGCCTTGCGCGATTTGGTGAAGATGCGCATGCCTTCGGTGACCGGGGTGGCACAGGCTGGCAACGGCTTCGCCGCTTTCTCAACTTCAACGAGGCACATGCGGCAGTTGGCCGCGATCGAAAGTTTTTTGTGATAGCAGAAACGCGGAATGCGAATGCCCAGTTCATCCGCCGCCTCGATGACCATCGCACCGCTGCGCGCCTGAACCTTCTTACCGTCGATTTCGATCGTAACGAGCATGTCCCTTCGCCTGTTTAGTGCGCGCCGCCTACGAGGCACTTCTTGTGTTCGATGTGGTACTGGAATTCGTCGCGAAAATGTTTGACGAAGCTCGCGACCGGCATTGCCGCCGCATCGCCGAGGCCGCAAATCGTGCGTCCCTCGATTTTCTTCGCGACATCTTCGAGCAGTTGCAGATCTTCCGGTCGGCCCTGGCCGTGCTCGACGCGATGCACAACGCGCGCAAGCCAACCCGTTCCTTCACGACACGGAGTGCATTGCCCGCACGACTCTTCGTAATAGAAGTGTGACAACCGCGCCAAGGCCCGCACCATGCAAGTCGAGTCGTCCATGATGATCACGGACCCGGCACCCAGCATCGACCCAGCTTTCGCCAGAGAGTCGTAGTCCATCGTGCAGTCCATGATGATGTTGGCGGGAAGCACGGGCGTTGAAGAACCGCCGGGAATCACAGCCTTGAGTTTGTGGCCCGTGCGAACGCCACCCGCCATTTGCAGCAATTCCGCAAACGGCATGCCCATCGCAACTTCATAGTTGCCCGGCTTGTTAACGTGACCGGAAACGGAAAACAGTTTCGTTCCGCCATTGTTTGGCTTACCGAGTTCCAGGAACCATTTGCCGCCATGGCGCAGAATTTCCGGAATCGAAGCCAGCGTTTCGGTGTTATTGATTGTTGTCGGTCGGCCGAACAAGCCGTAGCTGGCCGGAAACGGTGGTTTGAAGCGCGGCTGGCCCTTCTTGCCTTCGATGGATTCGAGCAAGGCGGTTTCTTCGCCACAAATGTAGGCGCCGCCGCCCAGGTGATTGTGCATGTCGAAGTCGACGCCGGATCCGAGGACGTTCTTGCCCAGCAATCCAGCCTTGCGCGCGTCTTCGATGGCCGCTTCCATGCGCTCGTACGGTTCCCAGAACTCGCCGCGAATGTAGTTGTATCCCACCGTCGCACCGAGCGTGTAACCCGCGATCGCCATGCCTTCGACCAACTGATGCGGGTTGAACCGCATGATGTCCCGATCTTTGCAGGTTCCCGGCTCACCCTCGTCCGAGTTGCAGACGATGTATTTCTGGCCTGGCGCCGTGCGCGGCATGAAGCTCCACTTCAACCCGGTGGGGAAACCCGCACCGCCGCGTCCACGCAGTGCGGATGCCTTGATCTGGCTGATGATGTCGTCAGCCGCGGTTTTGTCACGAAGAATCTTCTTCCAAACCTCGTACCCGCCGTTCGCGACGTACGTCTTCAGTGACCAGGACTGGTCTTTGTCATTCAATCGAAAACAGACTTCGTTGCTCATCGTTTCGTTTCTCTTGTCAGGCCGACGCAGGTTGCGCCGGCGTGACAATCAATCCAGTTTCCCGATTATGTCGTCGATCTTCTGTGCGGTCAGGTTTTCAAAATAGGAATTTCCGATCTGCATCATCGGAGCTCCGCAACACGCACCCAGACATTCCACTTCCTTGAGCGTAAACCGACGGTCCTTGGTGGTTTCGCCCATCTTGATGCCGAGCTTGCCTTCGAGGTGTTTCACCACGTCGTCGGAGCCGCACAAGAGGCACGAGATATTCGTGCACACGCAAATCTTGTGGCGCCCCACCGGCTCGAGCTCGTACATCGAATAAAACGTCGCAACTTCGTAAACCGCTATTTTGGGCATCTCCAGATAGTCCGCGACCGCGTCCATCAATTCGTTCGTCAGCCAACCCCCGTTCTGGTCTTGCACGATGCGCAGTGCGGCCATCACGGCCGACTGCTTCTGTTCCGCAGGATACTTGGCGACCCAGCGATCGATGTCCGCGCGTGAAGCGTCGTTGATCAAGGCAACTCCCGTCGCCTGCATTTGTGCGCTCATCGGTCCACCTCGCCGAATACGATGTCCTGCGTTCCAATGATCGCGACGACATCGGCCAGCATGTGTCCCCGGCTCATTTCATCGAGGGCAGAAATATGTGCAAAACCGGGAGCGCGGATCTTCAATCGATACGGTTTGTTGGCTCCATCGGAGATCAGGTAAACACCAAACTCACCCTTCGGATGCTCAACGGCGGCATAAGCTTCGCCAGCCGGAATGGTGTAGCCCTCGGTGAAGAGCTTGAAGTGATGGATCAAGGATTCCATGTCGCGCTTCATGACTTCGCGCTTGGGTGGAATGATCTTGTGGTCATCGACGACAACGGGACCCGGATTTGCACGCAACCAGGCAATGCACTGTTTGATGATTCGATTGCTTTGGCGCATCTCTTCCACGCGCACGAGGTAGCGGTCGTAGCAATCGCCGTTCACACCAACCGGGATGTCGAAATCCATTTGATCGTAAACTTCGTAAGGCTGCTTCTTGCGCAGGTCCCAGGCGATGCCCGATCCCCGAATCATCGGGCCGGTAAAGCCCATTTGCATTGCGCGCTCCGGTGTTACGACACCAATGCCGACCGTGCGCTGCTTCCAG
>DKAR01000109.1:4105-40202 GCA_002450895.1 Proteobacteria bacterium UBA6921 | reverse complement strand
GCGCCGTCGCCGCCGGTGCCCACGATATCGACCAAATGGTCGCCGCCGATTTTTACCGGCGTCGCCAGTGCGCGCATGACCTTCACCGCCGCGGCAATTTCATCGATCGTTTCACCCTTCATACGCAGGCCCACGAGAAAACCACCGATCTGCGCCGGGGTTGCCTGACCGGTCATGATGATCTGCATGACTTCCTGCATTTCAGCCGCCGACAGATTGCGACGTTCGGTGACCGCACGAATTGCGCCGGGCATATCCATCAGTAACTCCCCCATTTACGCATCGACCCACGAAAGACAACCCAAATACAGCCACAGATGAACACAGATGAACGCTGATACAAAACTGTGGACTCAGTTAATCCGTGTTTATCTGTGTTCATCTGTGGCCGTTGCCTTGCGTTGCAATGAAACTATTTGCTCAAAAAGTTACGCAGAATGTCGTGACCATGCTGCGTGAGGATGGATTCCGGATGAAACTGCACGCCTTCAATCGCATGCTGGCGATGACGCACCCCCATGATCTCGTCGACACTTCCGTCTGGAAGGCGCGTCCACGCGGTGATTTCAAGTTCCGCCGGGCAGCTGGTCTTTTCGATAATTAGCGAATGGTACCGTGTTGCTTCGAATGGCGACGGCAGTCCCGCGAATATCCCGATTCCGTTGTGATAGATCGCCGAAGTCTTTCCGTGCATCACCTGGCGCGCGCGCACAACATTGCCGCCAAACACCTGTCCGATCGCCTGATGCCCAAGGCAGACACCGAGAATCGGGATCGCGCCCGCGAACGTCTTGATGGTTTCCAGCGACACGCCCGCTTCATTGGGCGTGCACGGCCCGGGCGAAATCACGATGTGCTTCGGCTTGAGTCGGGCAATTTCGTCGGTCGTAATCTGGTCATTGCGCACAACCTGGACATCAGCACCCAATTCACCGAAATACTGCACGAGGTTGTAGGTGAANNACCGCGGTGCGAATGGCGATGGCGGTATCCATGTTGCCGCTCCATCCGATGTAGCCGACGGCTCCGGCGTAAACACCCCGCTTTACCGGTTCCAGCTCATCGATGATCTCCATGGCGCGAATCTTCGGCGCGCCACTGACTGTCCCGGCGGGGAAGGTTGCGCGCAACACATCCATCGCGCTCAACCCTTCGCGCAGCTGCCCCGTGACATTGGAAACGATATGCATTACGTGCGAGTAACGCTCAATCACCATCTGCTCAGTCACACGAACCGTGCCGATTTTCGCGATGCGACCGATGTCGTTGCGGCCGAGATCGATCAACATCAAATGTTCGGCGCGCTCCTTGGGATCGGCAAGCAGATCTTTTTCCAACGCTACATCTTGTTCCGGAGTGGCGCCGCGCGGGCGCGTTCCGGCAATCGGCCGGACCACGACCTCCCCATTATCCAGTCGCACTAAAATTTCCGGCGACGAGCCGACGATGTGAAAATCGCCAAGATCCAGGTAATACATGTAAGGCGACGGATTGATCGTGCGCAGTGCCCGATACACATCCAACGGTCGCGCCTTGTATGGAATGGACATACGCTGGGACAGGACCACCTGAAATGCGTCTCCAGCCAAAATGTACTCCTTGATGCGCGCCACGGCCTTTTCAAAACCATCCTGTTGAAAGCCGGAGACGAAATCTTTTTCCTGCACGTGATTTGAGCGTGGCGCATTCAGACGCGGCGTCGGACGCGAAAGTTGCGCGACCAGATCATCCAGACGCTCCTCGCCCTCTGCCTGTCGATCCGGATCGGCGTGAACGATGAAATACAACGTGCCACGCAGGTTGTCGAAAACCACAACCTCGTCTGACACCATTAACAGGATATCGGGCGTATTCAACGTGTCGGATTTGGTCGTCTTGGCCAAATGGGCCTCCACGTACCGCATCGTGTCGTAACCGAAGTATCCGACCAACCCTCCCGTGAAGCGCGGCAACCCGGCCACGTCAGCGACTTGATAGCGCTTCTGAAACTGTTCAATCCACTCAAGAGGGTCATCAACCGTCACACGTTCCCGCTCGACGCCGTCGTGATGAACGGTGACGGTGTGGCCATGCACCCGTAGCAGGGTTCGAGACGGCAAGCCAATCAGGGAGTATCGCCCCCACTTCTCTCCACCTTGCACTGATTCAAACAGATAGGAATATGGGCCATCCGCGAGTTTCAGGTACACACTGAGCGGAGTATCCAGGTCAGCGAGTACTTCACGGACCAGCGGGATTCGGGGTTTAGCGGAAGCTTTTGCAGAAGTCATACGTCACCGTAGTCGAAATTGGATTCACAAACGAGTGGGGCCACACCTTTTCAAGTGCGTCGCCATCCTCGTGTGTGCCAGTTCCTGGTGACCATTTTTCTGACTAGGTGAGTGATGTTAGATCAATCAGAGAGACCAATTACTTTCGGAAATTCTGCCATCGAGTCGATGACGGCATCCGGATTGGCCGTGCGGATGTCCTGACCGTGATTATAGCCATAACTCATGCAAACAATGCCAAACCCGGCGGCACGGGCCGCTTTTACATCGCTGACAGAATCGCCGACCATCAGGGATCTGGCGGGTGCAACACCAAAATGCCGAGCCACGTGCAGCAATGGCGCCGGATCCGGTTTTTTTTGCGGCAGGGTATCGCCGCTGACCACGATACCGAATTCGTTGTAGATACCCAGATCCTTCAGCAAGGGCTCGGTAAACTGCGCCGCTTTATTCGTAACACATCCAACTCTGAAGCCACTGCCCTTGAGCCATGCCAACCCTTCCTTTACACCGGGATACAGGCGGCTGCGCGCGCTGACATTTCTTTCGTACAGCGCGAGGTACATCGGATAGGCGCGTTTGAACAATTCTTCGTCAGGCTCACCGTCAAGCTGGCCAATCAATGATCGGCGAACCAGCCGCTCGACACCGTTGCCCACCCAGGTCCGGACCTTGGCTTCGCTATGCGGCGCCATTCCAAGTCTTTCCATCATCGCGTTAACGCAGTAGTGCAAATCAGGAACGCTGTCGACAAGCGTGCCATCGACATCAATCAAGACCAATTCGGGACGTTTTAGCATCAGAGTCACTACTCAGATATGCAGTTCGAACCGGAACAAAAGTTCACGGCGCGAACTGCAATTGAAGCCTACTTTACGTTTGCCTTGTCGAGTTCAGCCCGCATCGCCTTGACGACAGTATCGTAGCGATTCGGATCAGTCGGTTTGCCTGCACCAAAAACGGCGGAACCCGCGACAAATGTGTCCGCGCCCGCTTCCGCGATCTCGCGAATATTGTCGACCTTGACGCCGCCGTCGANNCATCAGGTGCACGTCGATCGGTGCCGTAATGCCATGCTTGCGAAGGGCCTCGCACACGAGCGGCCCAATCGTAAGATTCGGGACGTAATGATTGTCCATGACGTCGAAGTGAACGATATCGGTTCCCGACGCGAGGACCTGGCGTACCTCATCACCCAAACGGGCGAAATCGGCGGAAAGAATCGAAGGTGCGATCTGAAAACTTTGCATTGCCATTGCTGTTGCCCCTACTACCGTTGAGGCGAGCCCACCGGGCCCGCGGAAGAGTGCGCATTTTGCCTGAATGGGCGACGATTTTCAGCCCGTCCCCCACAAGGGTACACTGGCACCCTCTCGATCATAAGGACCTTGCCATGGCCATTGCGCTTGCACTGCATGTGGTTTTCGCCGTCATCTGGGTCGGCGGAATGTTTTTTGCGTATATGGCGCTCCGGCCTGTCGCCGCCTCTCTGCTCGACCCCCCCGTTCGGCTGCCGCTTTGGTCAAAGACTTTTGGGCGATTCTTCCCCTGGGTCTGGGCGGCGATCCTGATCTTGCCTGTGACTGGAACACTTCTGATTCGCGGCGGATACGCCAGCGCGAGTCTTCATTATGTTCAGGCCATGATGGGCCTGGGCACTCTCATGATCCTTTTGTTCCTCCACGTTTTCTTCGCCCCTTACCGCCGTATGAACCAGGCGATTGCCACGCAGGACTGGAAGGAAGCCGGGCGTCGCCTCGGCCAAATTCGCCAGACCATTGCGGTCAATCTGACATTGGGAGTCGTCACCGTGCTGATCGCATCCGGAGGTCGGCTACTTTAACGGGTTGGCACATTTGCCCGGACAACGATCCCGCGGCTGAAATGGGCCTCAATAGGTAATCGTGGCTCCGAGACCCACCGACCAGGTCGTTTGCTCCACCCGGTGTACAGGCTGCTGAGGAATGCTTCCATCACTCATGTAAAAACGCGTATAGCCGCCCGACGCCGTAAATCGCTGCATCGCCGCCTGCAATTTGAATGCGACGTTCCGAGTTGCCATCACGTCACCCCAAACCGAAATTCCGTCTGACAAGCCATTCGAGTGCTGATAAAAGCTGCGCGGGTGTTTAAAGTCATCCCGAAGGTTCCAGTTCGCGGTGCCTTCATACTCCATGAAGCCTATTTTTCGCTCGGCGCCGAGGCGAAACATCGGCGAAACCCGCCAGTTGAACTGAAACCAGGCGATCGGGCCAGAAAGCGTCGCGTCGTAACTGCTGTTCAGATTATTAATTGTTCCTGTGGCGGGGATCGTTTGCTGGCCGTCACGCATGACCAGATCCAGCGTGTGATACGCAAACCCCACACCCGCACCCAATCGAACTGGCCTTTCAGTCAGAAAACGAAAACCAAATTTAAACTCGACGTCTGAAACGCGGTCGCCGTTTGATGCGTTATTTGATCTGGAAAATTCGCCTTGGCGGTTATCAAGGTTGTAATCGGAATCCTGGTTGTCGCCCGAATCGATTGCGCCGCTACCGATCATCCCACCCATGACGAGGTCGTCTTTTTCGTATTCGCCATGAAACGATATATATTTGGAACGCAAGTTTTCCCAGGTGAGTTCGGACAAGATGTTGGGGTGGCCGTCGGCGTCCGAAATACTCCAACGAAGGTAGTCTTCGCGTGCGCTCAGCAGCGTGGAGAAACTCCCATCCGCTCCGGCCGTACCACTGGCCACGAAAAGAATGCAGGCGGCGAAACCGCCCAAAAAACCAATTCGTCGCATGATTTTTTTGGATTCCTAGTGCCATGGCGCAGGCCACAGTGAATTGCGACTTCGAATACGAACGCTACTAAAACTGCACGGGCTCAGTCGATGTACAACGTTAGCGGAATCGCTATCACCGCATCGCCTTTTTTGAAGCCGTTCGAATCCGCTTCGACCTGAACCAGTCCGTTCGTGTTTCGTAACGTCCCGAGCATGTGCGACCCCTGGCCTCGCAAGACTTCAGCTTTCAGCTGTCCGTCCTGCGTTTGAAGTCGCGCCCGAAGAAATTCCATGCGTCCCGGCACGCGCTGGCAATCGTTGAGTGCGATTGCATTCAACTTCATCTCGAGAAAAGGCGTATTGCTCCACGCCATGAGTGCCGGCTCAACGAAAAGCTTGAACGTAATCAGGCTGGAAACCGGATTGCCCGGCAACGCAAAGAAATGAGTTCGCTCGCCGATTCTTCCAAAGGCAAGGGGTTTGCCGGGTTTGATTTTTACACGCCAGAATTCAATGCTTCCCAGTTCAGCGAAAATTCCCTTGACCAGGTCGTGATCCCCGACCGATGCGCCGCCGCTGGTAATTACGAAATCAAAATCCCTTGCATCGCGCAGCGTCGTTCGAATTTCATCGGCGTTGTCGCGAACGGTACCCCCATCGGTAACGTCAGCGCCTAACGCCTGCAGCTGCAATATCGTAGCGACTCGATTGGATTCATAAATTTGCCCGGGCCGAAGTTTGTTGCCCGGCGCTACCAGCTCATCGCCTGTTGCGAACACCAACACTCGGGGGCGGTCCCACACATCAATCTCGGGAATTCCAGCGGCAGATAAGAGTGCAATGTCGCCAGGTGACATTCGCCGACCTGGCTCAAACAGAGTTTCACCCTGAGAAAAATCTTCGCCACGATGGCGAATATTCGGGTCCGCCGAGTTGCCGCTGGGAAACTCTGCCAATCCATCCCGGACAGAAACCTCTTCCTGCATGAAAACGTGGTCCGCACCGTGTGGAAGAGGAGCGCCGGTAAAAATTCGCATCGCTGTTCCTGGCTCCAATGCCGCCGGTGCGCTTCCGCAGGCACTTTCGCCGACGACCTTGAGACTGCGCGTGTTCGCGAGATCTGATTTGCGAACGGCATAGCCGTCCATCGCGGAATTATCGAATGCCGGGTTGTCGACTTGTGCGAGTGCTGCCTGTGCCAGGATCCGGCCGGACGCATCCGCCAGACGAACCTTTTGAGTTCTCTGGACCCGCACCAAACGCTGTGCGATTGCTTCGCGGGCTTCCAAAAGAGTGAGCATGAAATTCGCGACTGAAGGATCAAGCCGCAATGCTAACACCGGCTATTCAGAGACTCGAATGATGAATGTGGGGAGGAAAGAACGTGGACTGCGAGGACTTAAAACAACGATCCCGTCCGAAACATCAATTCGGACGGGATCGCTCGGGCTATTTCTTAGATGTGATGAATAAACAGGCTAACCGTGGTGACAATGCCGATGACGGAAACGATAGCCGTAATAGAACGCTCGAACATGGACCTTTCTCCCCTTGAAGTGGATCAAACGGCCACGCTGCATCTGTAACCGATTGATATTTATAAACATGTCAACAAAAGACGAGATACTTTAGCAGAGCGATAAGAAATTTTTCAACCCCTTTTTGCAATAAAAATGGGGCAGATATTTGGTTAATATTCGCCCGATTCCAGTTTTTTTCGAAAACCCGCCGGTTTTTTGCATCGATCTGCATCGATAGTGTCTTGGCGAATACTTTTCGGTGTTCTTGCGGTACGCCAATTTGCAATTTACTGCGCACGTTAAAGTAGAATCGCTGACTGACGACATCTGGTTGTATTTTGCCGACTTACTTGCCGCCCGAGCCGCAACGTGCCGAACGAACTCAGAAGCCTTTCCTTTGTTCAAGCGTTCCGAAATTCCGCGCCGTATATCAATACGTTTCGCGGCAAGAGCTTTGTGATTTGCTTTGACGGGGAAACCGTCGCGGATGAGCGATTCGCGTTTCTTGTCCACGATATCGCCCTGCTCAACAGTCTTGGAATTCGACTCGTATTAGTCCATGGTGCACGCCCACAAATCGAAGAGCTGATGGCACTGCGCGGAGTCCAGTCGCAGTTCGTCGACAACATTCGGGTCACTGATGCGCCCGCGATGGCATGTGTTAAAGAGGCCGTTGGAACCGTTCGATTGCAAATCGAAGCGCTGCTGTCGATGGGGATCGCGAATTCGCCAATGGCAAACGCCAGAATCAGAACAGTCTCCGGAAACTACGTGACAGCAAAGCCCATCGGCATTCGCGATGGCGTCGATTTTGGTCATACCGGAGAAGTCCGTCGCGTCGATAACGAGGCCATTGCAAAGCACCTCGCAGACGGAAGCGTCGTGGTCGTTTCACCTATTGGTTTTTCACCCACAGGCGAAGTGTTCAATGTCAGTCTTTTGGACACGGCGACGTCCGTCGCCTTGGCCTTGCGTGCGGACAAGCTCATTCATCTCGTCGACTCTCCAGGACTGAAAATCGGCAAGAAGCAAATCCTTCGCGACATTACCGTCAATCAGGCGGAGCAGTTGGTTGCCAAGCCAAATAAGTTGAGCGAAATGGACAACGCATTGCTCAAAAGCGCCGTGCGCGTATGTCAAAACGGAACACGCCGGGTTCACGTGATCGACCGTCGTGTCGACGGCGCCTTGCTGCTGGAGTTGTTCACACGCGACGGCATTGGCTCGTTGATAAATGCCGATATGTTTGAAGATATTCGTCGCGCAACGATCGACGATGTCGGCGGTATCCTTGAGCTCATCGTCCCGCTTGAAAACGACGGAATTCTGGTGCGTCGCTCGCGTGATCTCATTGAAACGGAAATTGACCGATTTTCAGTGATTGAACGCGACGGAATGATTATCGGCTGTGCGGCGCTGTACCCCTACGCGGATGAACGGATCGCGGAGCTGGCGTGCCTGGCGATTCACCCGGACTATCAGGATACCGGGCGCGGGCATGCGCTTTACGAATTCGTCGTGCGACAGGCGAAGAAGATCGCCGTTAAAAAGATCTTTGTGCTTACGACGCGAACGGCCCAATGGTTTCAGGAGAGGGGCTTTAAGCGGGCGGATATTTCTGCGCTGCCGGTAAAGAAACAAGGCCTGTACAACTACCAACGCCGTTCAGCTGTTTATATTCGCCAACTCTGAGCGCACTGCCTCAGGCGTGAACAAGATTTCCGAGGTTCTTGTGGTTTAGGGCGTCCATAACGAGCCGCCGGACCATGCCGGGATTTTCCATATCAAGTGCATTTTCGACCAGCTCGCGCGCATGGCCAGCACTAAATGCGCGAATCACGGACTTTACTCGCGGAAGGCTCGCCGCATTCATACTGAGATTGTCAACGCCGATTCCAACCAGGATCAGCGCGGCCAGCGGGTCACCCGCCATTTCACCGCACACCCCCACTGGCTTACCGTACTGATGGGCCTGATCGACTATTTCCGACAAGGCGCGCAAGACCGCTGGATGCAAAGAATCGTACAGGCCCGCGACCCGGGAGTTGTTTCGATCAACGGCCAGCAAATATTGCGTCAAGTCGTTCGTGCCAACCGAAATAAAATCCACTCGCTGCGCCAATGCGCCCGCCTGATACACGGCGGATGGCACTTCGATCATTGCTCCAATGCGCGGCATGGTAATGCCGGATTCCGTATCGAGCAGCTCGTGGTGAGCACGACGAACGAGCCTGATCGCCTCGTCGACTTCCGCAACATTCGTGACCATGGGAAACAAAATGCTCATGTTGTTGACGCCCGCATTGGCGCGCAACATTGCTCGCATTTGCACCAGAAATATTTCTGGGTGATCCAACGTGACGCGCATGCCCCGCCAACCCAGGAACGGGTTTTCTTCCTTGATTGGAAAGTACGGAAGCGCCTTGTCGCCCCCAATGTCGAGGGTTCGAATCGTGACTGGTTTCGGGGCAACCGCTTTTAACACCGACTGATATACCTGACGCTGTTCATCCTCGCTGGGAAAGCGCTGGCGAACCATAAACGGAAATTCCGTGCGATACAGACCTATGCCTTCTGCGCCGCTGTTTTGTGCCGACGTAATATCCGAGAGCAGTCCGGTATTCACATACAACGGAACGCTGACACCGTCCGTGGTAGTTGCAGACAAGTCACGCAGCGTCGCCAGTTCGGCCGACAGCTCCTCCTCTGCTTGAGCCAGCCGTTCGTACTCCTTCGTAACCGCAGCGTCCGGAGACACAAAAATTCGCCCGCGATAGCCATCCACAATCACGGATTTGCCGTCCAGATAATTCACCGGCAAGTCGGCGGATCCCATCACCGCCGGGATTCCCAAAGCGTGGGACAAAATCGCGACATGCGAGGTCGTCGAGCCCTTCGTGCTCACGACACCTTTTAGGCACTCTGGCGGAACCTCGGCCAGTGCAGACGCCGAAATCGCATCTCCGACGAGAATCGTGTCCGCTGGGTATTTGAAACGGCCGCGTGCCCCACGCTGCATATGCATCAGGATTCGACGCCCGAGATCGCGAACATCTTCGCCGCGCTCCCTCAGGTACGGATCCTCCATGTCCTCGAATACCAGCGCGTGCTCGATGATCGTGTCTCGCAGCGCGGCCGAGGCCCATTGGCCATTTCGAATGCGCTCCACCGTGCTGTTCACCAGGCTGTCACTGGCCAGCATCAATTGATACGCGTCAAAGAGCGCCCGGTCTTCCGGCAACAGGACTTCGCTGATTCGTTCCTGCAAGATAGTTACGTCGGCTCGAACCGCGTTGATTGCGTCCGCGAATACTTGCTCTTCAAGCGCGACGTCGTCCGCCTTGCGATCCGGCACAGCTTCAAGATCCGCGGCTGGGTAAACGACGACCGCGGTTCCCAGTGCGACACCGGGCGCGCCAGGCAAACCCTGAACAAGTAACGATCGGATTTCGTGATCGCCCTGGAGACCTTCGATCCCGCCGCTGGCTTCGGCGTGTGCAATCGCGCCGGCAAGTTGCGCGGCGACCGTAATGAGAAAGGCCTCTTCGTCCCCAGTGAACCGGATTGAATCGCGCCGCTGAACAACCAGCACGCCGAGAACTTTTCGGTTGTGAACAATCGGTACACCGAGAAAGGCGGGATACTGCTCCTCGCCGGTCTCGGGAAAGTAGCGGTAGTTCGGACTTTCGGTCGCGTTATCAATGTTGATGGGTTCTTCACGCATCCCCACCATGCCGACGAGCCCTTCGGCCAAACCCAGGCGCACCTTGCCGACGGATCCCGGGTTCAGACCCTGGTTGGCCATAAGGACGTACTGCTGCTGTTTGAAATCCGTCAAATAAACGGAACTCACGTCGGCGTTCATCGCCTGTTTGACGCGACGAACGATGACAGTCAACGCGTGGGTTAGGTTGCGGGCGCCGCCGACTTCTTGAACGATTCTTCTCAGAACATCCAGCATCTCGACACCACGCAGGGCTAATCTCGCGACGGGTTACTACATCGCGCGAATCTATTTTTAGAAATTCTGGAGCGACGCATTACGCGTTGCCGCCAACAAGGCTATGACTCAGCCTGCTCCGTTCGTTTGGACGCCTGGGACACCCGCCGCGCCGCTCGTGGAACAATGGCGGGGCGCAATTCGCGCAAAGCACGCTCATACACTTTTCGCTTGAACGCGGCAACCTCCCGCAATGGATGCCAGTAGGTAACCCACTTCCAGTGGTCAAACTCGGGAGTTTCCGTCGTATTCAGACAGACGTTGTGCTCGCCGCCAATGAGTCGCAGCGCGAACCAGCGCTGTTTTTGGCCGATGCATAGCGGGGCAACATCTTGCCGTACCAAGCGCTTGGGCAGGCGATAGCGCAGCCACTGTCGCATGCAACCGACGATCTCAACGTGTTCCTCTTTCAGCCCCACTTCCTCGCGCAGCTCGCGAATCAGCGCTTCCTCCGGGGTTTCATTCGGATTGATTCCCCCTTGAGGGAATTGCCACACATTGCGACCGACACGGCGCGCCCAGAAGAGCCGGCCGTCTTCGTTGCACAGGATAATTCCGACATTCAGTCGAAAACCTTCGTCGTCGATCACTTTAAATATCACTCAGTTACAGCTACTCGTATCTTTGATTCTTCCACAACTCCCGAGGATCGATCAAACCCGGCGTAAGCACCCATGGCAACTTCACAAAATTGCCTTTGAGTTCCGAGGTTTCAATACAATATGCGACCCGACCAACGGCGCATTTCTGGGCACCCGACGTGAATCTCGCAATATTCGATCTTGATAACACACTACTATCCGGCGACAGCGACTACCTGTGGGGCGAGTATCTGGCCGAATGCGGATTGGTTGACGGACCGTCGTATCGGCGGGAAAACCAGCGGTTTTATGACGAATATCGCGCCGGAACCCTGGATATTCTTGAGTTCTTGCGTTTCAGCCTGCGGCCGCTCTCCATGCACCCGCCCCAAAAGCTCGAGTCACTGCGCCGCGAGTTCGTTCAAAAAAAGATTCTTCCACTGATCTCTGTTCGAGCCCGTGAGCTCGTGCGTCGCCATCAGAATTTGGGCCACCGGCTGCTGATTATTACCGCGACTAACCGCTTTGTTACCGATCCGATCGCCGTCGAACTGGGGATCAATGCACTGATCGCCACCGAGCCGGAAATGACGGGTGGCAAATACACGGGCAATGTGGCCGGCGTTCCCAGCTTTCGTGAAGGCAAGGTCGTCCGGCTCAAGACCTGGCTAACCGAAAACGGTGAAAATCTGGCGCGCAGCTGGTTCTACAGCGACTCGCACAACGATTTGCCACTGCTTGAGCTGGTTACACACCCGGTAGCGGTTGATCCGGACGAGACACTGGCCGCGCACGCTGACGCACGCGGGTGGCCAACCATCAGCCTGCGCGATCCGTCGCCACTTCCCGCCCTCCCCTTCCTGCTCTGACGTCATGTACTTGCGACGTCATCAGTGGTTCATGTTCATTACTCTGATTGCGGGCGCGCCACTTCTCGGACTGTTCGCACTCGGATTCGGAAGCTCTGACATTTCCATCGCGGACCTGATCCATTCAGTTTTTGAGGAACAGGCTGCTTCATTGAATTCAACGATTCTGCATTTGCGCATCCCTCGGGTCCTTGGAGCTTTCGCCGTGGGTGGATCGTTGGCGCTGGCTGGAGCTCTCATGCAAGTGCTGGTGCGAAACCCACTGGCGGATCCCTATGTCCTCGGTGTTTCTGGCGGTGCGTCATTGGCAACGCTGATCTCCATTCTCGCGGGCGTCTCCGGAACACTCATGCACGGGGCGGCGTTTGCAGGTGCACTCACCGCGATGTTGCTCGTCTTCGTCATCGCGCACGGTCCGGAAGCCTGGTCGCCGGTGCGACTGCTTTTGTCAGGCGTAATGCTCGCGACGGCATGGACGGCCGCAATCAGCCTCACATTGACGATCGCACCGGAAGCTCAGCTTCGTGGCATGTTGTTCTGGCTGATGGGTGACCTTTCCTACGTCGAGTCGACGCGATGGCTTTGGATCGTCCTTGGCCTCGGCGCTTCTTTTGCATTGTTTTTCGCGCGCGAATTGAACCTGATTGGCCAGGGTCCGCTTCAGGCCGCAGCCTTGGGTGTGGACATCCAGCGAACGCAACGCGTTATCTATGTCGGAGCATCGCTGCTCGCCGCCGCTTCAGTGACAACCGCCGGCGCGCTCGGCTTTGTCGGCCTTGCGGCACCACATATTGCGCGTCTCGCGTTTGGCGCGGATCATCGATTTATGTTGATTGCATCGGTCTTTGTCGGCGGCAATCTGGTCGTGATTGCGGATACCCTCGCGCGCACCTTGATTGCACCGGCGCAAATTCCGGTCGGAGTCATTACAGCGCTCATCGGAATCCCGATTTTTCTGCATCTGCTTCGACGAGGTCGCGTATGACCACCGCGCGTCTGAATGTTCGAGACCTGTCAGTCTCCATTGGTGGAAAGCAGGTTTGCGACCGGCTGTCTTTTTCTGTTTTTCCCGGCGATGTTTGGTGCGTCCTCGGAGGAAATGGAACCGGCAAGACGACCCTGCTACACACATTGGCCGGTCTGCGCAGGCCCTCCGGAGGCAGCATCGAAATCAACGGCTATGATCTTGCAAATCTCTCGCCCCGTGTGCGCGCGCAACACATGGGACTGCTGCTGCAGGATTACGATGACGTGTATTCGGTTACGGTTCGGGAAGTTGCGCTGATGGGGCGGCACCCGCACATGCACCCCTGGCAATTTGAATCCCGAGGGGATTTTAGTCGCGCCCAGGAAGCAATTGAAATATTAGGTCTCACGGGTCTTGAAGATCGGCAACTCACGACCCTGTCCGGCGGAGAGCGACGGCGTGCCCGCATCGCCACGTTGCTGGTTCAGGCGCCCTCTATGTATTTGCTGGACGAACCGTCAAATCATCTCGACGTACACCATCAAGTTCGAATGCTTGAGATTCTCGCCCAAGTCACGAGCAGCAAGAATGCCGCGACAATCATGGCTGTTCACGATGTGAACCTGGCCGGACGCATCTGCAGCCATGCCATCCTGTTATCTGGCTCCGGCAAGACGATCTCTGGCCCCTTTCAGGACGTTGTTACGACTGAGAATCTTTCTCAACTCTACCGCCATACAATTCAACGGGTTCAGAGCAATTCCAGGACCCTGTTCTTTCCAGCCTAAAGTTGCGCCACCCGCGGACGAACGAAGAGGTAGGTCACCGCGCGTGCGGAGGTTGTGATGAGCAGTGTTTCAGCCTTGGGAAGTGCCCTGCAGGGGATCCAGACGGGGCTGCGCAATCTTGATCGCGACGCGGCGCAAATTGCGAGCGCCGCCCAGTTTACCAATGAGTCTGCGGCAGATCTGGCTGAACCCCTGGTCAACCTGACGTTGGATCGACTTCAGGTCCAACTTTCAGCCAAGGTCATGAAGGCCGTGGATCAAACGATTGGAACCTTGCTCGACGAATTTGCCTGACGGCAGTCTGAATCTTCGGCTACCGCCCGCTATGACAGCGGCACAAACTCAACCGGGTACCGAATTGTCACTTCCTCAACGTCTTTCTCGCCAAAATCGAAGGTCTTGATTCGCGCGACAACTTTGCTCAGGAAATCTGGCGCGTCAAAATCGCTGCTTGCGACCTTGCATGCTGTGACCGTACCGGCGGGCGTAATTGTAATTTCGAAAACGACCTTGCCCTTCGCGTTCGGATCCGTGCGCAGCGCGCGCGAATGCATTTGCGTCAGTACGCTTTTGTACTTTTCAAATACCAATGCGATTTCCGCTTCTGTTCGTGGCGACGTGCGAGACCCGCGACTCTTGGACAAGTCACGCTCAACTTTTGCCTGCGCCTCCACAGGGCTTTCAACCGTATCGACAGACCGACCTTGAAGCTCGCCCGTCGTACGACGCGACGCGCGCGCCAATGCGCTTGTATCGACGCCACCACTGCCTCGCGTATTCGAGGTCAGCAGCTGCGGCTCGCTTGTTGCGGGAGCACGCGCTTTCGGCGTACTCGTAACCGCGAGATTCTTGTTGAGATCCGGAACACGCGTGTCGCGCAGATCGGCCAGATCGTCGGCGAGCGCAAGCAACCCTGACTTCGCGGCCTTCTTGCGAGCGGCCTCAACATCAACCTTCGGCTTCTCCGGTTCCGGTTTCTTTTCTTCCTTTTTCTCCGGCTTCTTTTCTTCTTTTTTCTTTTCTTCCTTCTTTTCCTCTTTCTTCTCTTCCTTTTTCTCTTCAACTTTCGGCGGCGGCGGTTTTGGTTTCTCGCGCTCGAGAATCAGTTTCGCGAGCTGGGGAGGAACTTCGCGAACGGCGAGTCGGTCCGGCTTCGGAACATTCACCAAAGACATCACGAACGCGATTATCAGCGAAGCCGCGATAACGCTCGTAACAATATTGCGAAATCGACGGTCCTCTTCAGGAACCGGCGTCCACGGGAGCACATTCGAGTGGTAGTACGACGTCATTGACTACCTTTCGCCTTCGCGTCAACTTTTTGCATTACGGCCAGCGAAATATTTCCATAGTTCGCCATCGTGCACGTCAACATGATCTTTTTCAGCAATCGATAGGGGATCTCCTTGTCGCCCATGATTGTGACTTCGCCGTTGAACGGGTTTGCCGGATCAACGCGCTTAACAATGGATTTGGTCTGCAGATCCAGCTCTTCTTTCAATGCCGGAATCATCGGCGTCGTTGTCTTGATCGTAGACGCTACGTCGGCCACTTTTCTTCCCTGAACCAGGATGCTGTCACTATTTACAAGTATCGTGACGGTTTCCTTCGGCTTCTTGTCCGCCAACGACTCAGGCAACTTTACCGTTTTCGTGCTCGGGAGCACTTCTCCTGACGACGAATTGATGAGCAGGAAGAAGACGAGAATCGTAAAGATATCCATCAACGACACCATGTTAAGTGCCGTCGTGCGCTTGAATCGTTTGTGATGGCGCTCCATGCGCTTGGCGCGACGTGACATCTTCATGGTTAGTTCTGCTCTCCTTCGCGCGGCGCATCACCGATGGAGATGTCTGGGAAAAGCTCCGCTTTCACTACCGCGGTTCCCTGCAGTTGCTCAACCACGCGAACCGCGTCCATGACCTGTACAAGCGTCTCGTACGAAACGTCGGGTTCCGCCAAGATTGCGCAGTTCTTCTTGTCCGGGAAACGCGTTTTGACCTGCACAAGCAATTGCGAGAGTCCCTTCAAATCATGCCCGGTCGCGGACGCGTTAATTTTCTTGATTAGCCCACCCACGCTGTCGCCGACTTCCAGCGCGTTGCGCCGGATCGTAACCACAAGCTGAAGGTCCTTTTTCAGGTCTTCCGGCTGATCCAGCAAAGACGCCGGTGGAATGTTGAGTTCGAGCACCGCCATGCGGGAAAACACGGCCGTAATCAACAAGAATGGCACCAGAATCACCATCAGGTTGAGGAAGGCTGTGATGTTGAGTTCGTCGGGCTCTTTCTTGACCCGACGGCGCAGGCGTCCGCTCATTTAGTGGCCACCGGGAGCTGCGCGTTCCATGATCATGTTGATGAATTTGACGGACGCCATTTCGAGACTATCAACCAACTCCGTGGTTTTCGTTTGCAGAACGGCGTAAACAAGCAGCAAGGGAATTGCCACGATCAACCCGAACGCCGTCGTATTCATCGCGACCGAAATACTGCCGGAGAGCAAGTCGGCCTTTTCCGCCGGATTGGCGTTCGCAACGGCGGTAAATGCCTGGATAAGGCCGATAACGGTTCCGAGCAGTCCGAGCAAGGTGGCAATGTTCGCGAACGTTGCAATGTAGTGAGTTCGCTTTTCGAGGCGAGGCACAATTTCCATCAGGCCTTCTTCCATCGCGGTTTCAATATCTTCACGACGACGCGCGCCTTTCAGGCGTGAAAGACCATAGGCAAGGATTCGAGCGATGTCCGCTTTTGTACGCTGCGTAATATTGACGGCCTGCTGGTAATCGCCGTTCTTCACCAGCGGCATCAGCTGATCCCACATTTTGGTATTGTTCGAGCGCGCCGCCGTCAGGTATATGTACCGCTCGATGGCAATTGCCAGTCCCACAGCCATGACCAGGAGAATGGGCCACATGAACGCACCACCCTCTTGGAAAAATTTGACGATCGTCATCAAATCCATACCTTTCTCCTCAATGAACCCAAACTTGATCTATTAATCCGAAATCACCGGCGCCGGCGCGAGCTTGTCGGCGGTGCTTGTGTTGGTGCTGCAGCAGCCCCGCTCTGAAGTTGGTCATAGAAAAGCACCTGACGGCGGAAAATATCCCGATCCAGCGGCACTAACTCTTCATTAAAAATATCATCTCCTGGCTGTATCGAGATGTCGCCCAGATCGGCCTTCTTCCAGGGCACGATGTACAACACCTTGGGCAATTCAGTCGCTCCACGAATCGTCGTACCTTCCATATCCACGGCATCCGCAGCCCACACTGAACTCATCGTCCCGAGTACCAGCGCCATCGCCACACTGAAATTGAATCGAAGCTCTGTGCTATATCGGCTCATTTTCCGGACTCCATACGTCTTTTCAGATCGGTTACCCAATTTGTCACCTGCTTATCTTCGGTGCCCACGATTTGCAGATATTTCTGGTAGTACGCCAATGCGCGATTGAAATCGCGCAAGTACAAATCCGCCAGGATTCCGAGATTGAGATAGGCAAGCGCGTATTGGGGATCCGCCATGATGGCGCTCTCGTATGCTTTCTTCGCATCCTGGAACTGACCTTTGACACGATACAAAATGCCGAGGTAATTCTGCGCCACTGCGTTTTTCGGATCATCCTCAATCGCGCGCTTGAATGCTTCCTCGGCCTGCGCATAGCGGCCTGCCTTAAACTGCAAAATGCCCAGGTTGGTTCGCGCTTCAGAGAACTGGGGTTGCGCCTGAAGCACCCTGAGCAACATTGGCTCCGCAGACGCCGATTGATCACCCTTCATCGCAATCAACGCCTGCTTGTACAGCGTTTCTGTTTGCGGATCGAGCGCCGGCCGCGGTGCTGATCCTTCTACAACGCGTGACGAAACTGTGGGCGGCGCTTCAGCCGGCTGAGCAACCTGCGCAGAGCTGGATTGGCGGCGGCTGCTGCGCTTTTCCGATTTATCAGATTTTGACGACGTCGTACCACAACCGGCGAGTACCAACGCCGACGTCGTCAACCCAATAATTGCACACCGACTAAGGAACCGCATTGACCACTGTTTCTGCACGCTCGTTCTTTGCGTATCGGATAGGCAACAGCTTTGACAGGATATCGAAGCTGTTTCGCACCCATTGGTCGTAGATTCCATCCGATACCCGTTTCGCATTGGCTTCGTGAATTTCGATGGCCTTTTCCTCAAAAGGGAATGCCTGTTCTTCAAGCAACATATCATACTGTTCCAGTTCTTCCGGGGACAAACCCGCGGGTCGCTGTGAATCGATCAATTGTTTGCCCAGATCACGGTAGATTTCACCGATCTGAAATGTTGCCGCCGTCGTTATTTCCGCTACCCCATAGTCTGCCGCCTGCTTGTAGGCATTGAGCGCTGTCTGCATTTTTTCTTTCTTCTTTTTCAAATTTACTTTCAAAGGCTCAACGAGGCGGACTTCGCGATAATTTTCAAATGAAGGTCTGGCGAGTTCATAGGAGGATTTGGCAGCAAGGTATTTGGTACGGTCCGTGCGCTGATCGCCGGCCGATCGGTCGGCTTTGACGAGTTCGCGCATCCAGTAGGTTTGGTCGTCCTCTTGCCCTTTCGATCCGTAATACTCAACAAGCTTCTGCCGGATGTCCATCGCCTGTTCAACCGGATCGGGATACAGAGATACATAACGTTTGTAGGTGACGATCACCTTATCGGGTTTGCCGGATTTTTCATAAAGTCCAGCCATCTGGAGCAAGCCCTTGCGCTTGAAATCCTCATCCTTTTTCATTTCGATGAGGCGATTGAGCTCGTCCGCCGCCTTGTCAAACTTCTGAAGTTCCATGTAGGAAACAACGATGTTTTGAGTCGCGTCGGGAACAAGTTCATGGTTCGGATTTCGTGATCTGAATGACTCAAACTCTGCAGCGGCCGCAGCCCAGTTCTTCGCATTCAAGTAGCTTGTAGCAATATCGTAGGACGCCGTTGTCGTAATCGCTGAATCCGGAGCAACTTCTTTCACGCGGGCAAATTGCTGAATCGCCGCGTTGACGTCGCCCGACTTTCGAAGTTGTTCGCCTTGTTTATAGACGGCCGCGGCCAAGCCGTTCACCAATTCGCCGCGGGTCGGCGATTGTTGCGGAATCATGCTTAGCGCGACCTTATAAGAAGCCTCTGCCTGAGCATAGTTCGCCAGCTCGAGAGACGAGTGAGCAATGATTGTCCACGCTGATAGCCGCTGCTCAGCGGGGACTTGCGGCTTGATTTCCAAGACCTGTTTGGCGACCTCGATCGCCTGATCGTATTTCTTCACCGCAAACAAATCTTCGGTAATCTTCATCAACACTGACGAAACACGTGAATCGCCGGGATACACCTGGCCAAATCGAACCGCACTTCCGATCGCCAATCGCCGAATGTCTTCTTTTTCTTTGCCCTGAAGTTCTTTCTCGCGTTCACCGTAGGCAAGCAATGCCGCGTACGCCGCTTCAGCGCCACGGCTGAAATTCTTGTATTGATACGCCGTCGTTTCATACTCCTTAATGGCTTCGTCAAAGCGCTTGCTTTCGAAAAGCGCCTCGGCCAGTTGGAAGTTCAATTGCGGGGACTTGTCGTCCCGCGGGAATGACTTCAAATACGCGCGATACCACTCGACCGCACGTTGGTAATCTGCGGGCTTTTTCGATTTTTGCGCGAGCGAATGGTAGTGCCGGGCAATCTCTTCCGTACTTGCCTTGATGTACGGAACGATCTTTTGCTGCGTTGCTTCGTCGTACTTTTTGAAATACATCCCGTTGACACCATACGCCTCGACAAACGTGCGTTTGGCGTCAAACAGAGGGCCTGCAAACCCCCCGCGCTGGTAGGCCTCCATGACCTTCAAATAGAAGAACGGTGCACGAGGGTGTTCGGGGTAATCTTTGGCGAAACTCAAATAGGTGTCTGCCGCGTCCTTGACCCGCTCCTGCCTTTGCAGGAAATCGCCCAGTTGCTCATAAAGGAGATGTTCGTAAACGCGGTGGCCGTGTTTATCGAAGTAATCTCTAATCGTTTTTGCGCTCTCAAGGTAGGTCAGATTGAGATTGATGACGCGCAGCGTGTCGGACACCAGCTCTTTATCGCCACGATTGATGTCCGCGGACAGCGCCTTGTCTTGCGCCTTGGTTTGCTCGCCAAAATACTTGGCGCTTTCCGTAGTCTCATTGACATCGACCAGCTTGCGATCGAGCAAATGGAAAAAGGCATTGAGTGAGGGTTCGTATTTCTCGAGTTTGAACTGCGTCCAGCCGCTCTTGTACAGGGCTTTTTCATAAAACAATGAAAACTCCCCTAACTCCAGAACCTTGATGTACGCAACTTCAGCCGCTTTGAAATTCCTGAGTAGAAAATGGAGCTCGGCGCGTCGGAAATGCAGCTCACCTGCGTAGGGAACGTCCGGGTACTTTCGCGCAATATCATCCAGAACTGCCACCGCTTTTTTGGGCTCGCCGACGTTCTCGTAGGCCTTTGCGAGCTGGTACATGATCTTGTCGGTCCCTTGCGCATCCTTGGAATTGGCTAGCAAGTCTTCGTAGATCCGAATCGCGTTGCGGCTCTTTTCTTCGCGCGCATCGGCGGCCTTGCCCTTCTGTGGCGGAGCGTTCTCGGGAACTTCGTCGCTCTGTTCCAGCTCAAGGTCCGCCAGCCGCCGTTTCGCCTCGAATCGCAGCGACTTGTTGCTGTCGGTCTTTTCGAATTCTTTATAGATACCCATCGCCTTCTCGCGGGCGTTTTCGATTTCACCGTCCTTTTCAATGACGATGGAATTGGCCTTGTCTTCCAGTGACTTCAGTGTCTTGGTTTCTTTTTTACTCGTTGTCGTACATGACAACGCGGCAACGGCCAGAATGAGCACTGCAAGGCGGGTAACGTGACTGAATCCACGACTGATCATGATTCGCTTATCGCTCATTATTTCGAAAGTGGGTTTCCCTACATGCGGCAACCGATACTATTTCGGTTGCCGCCACCCGCGGTTTACAGGTGCCGCAGTCCCCGTTACTTAGCCCTCATCATGGACCATCCCTCGGCGCGGCGATTCAAGTATATAAGTCCATCAATTCGTTATGAAGTTTAAAAATCGTGAACGACCCCGCATCCGGCGGTTAAGACCCTTCGCTTCGACAGTCAAATTGAATGAAGGTGCAGGCGCCCGTCTCCTAAAGCTTTTTTGCCACATCCCGTTATCGGTTGAGCATCCGACGCCAAACGATTCCAGACCATGCTCACTTTACGCATTAAGGCCACATTGGGCTGCATTTTGGGGTCGATTACCCTGTTCATGGTCGTCGCCCACTGGATATCGGTGGCAGAAAATGACACCGAACACGCCCGAGTCGCGCGCCTATTATCCGAGTATGCGCTGAAATTTTCCTTTGATGTCCCAAGTTATTACACGCGCCCTGAGTCCATAGACCAGCTCCGGGCCGCGATAGCGAACCTGGGAACACCAAAGATCTATGCCGTTCTTATCGACAAGACAGGCCGGACTATCGCGGCCGGGCCCGCCAGCCGGCCCGAGGGCCAAATCTCCAGCATCGTTCAGTCGATCGACTTGCGTGACCTGGCTCGCGGCACCGGTACGGTAAACATAGGCGATCGTAAACACATATGGAGCGTTTCCCCACTGGCAGGGACATCGTACTCCCTGATTCTTGTCTACGAACTGGAGCCGGACCACAGATTGCTCCCCAGTTGGATTACGAACTCCGGCACGTTGATTATTTTGGCCCTGGTCGTCGCTCTTTCGGCATGGTTGGGCCAAAAGCTGGGCTCGATTTTGGAGTGGGCCACCGCCCTCGACAACACAATAAAGGCCCAGGCGCTTTACGACACGGTCACCGGATTGCCCAATCGCGCGCTGTTTATTGATCGACTGCGCCAACAGATTCATCTCGGACGACGGCGCGGCCATGTCCTCGCGGTTTGTCATCTTAATCTGGACCGGTTCAGCAGCATCAATGAGTTTCTGGGATCAGCCGGGGGGGATCGCCTTCTGCTTGCCGTCGGGCAACGAATTCAAAAGACCATTCGCGAATCGGACACCGTTGCGCGCCTCGACAGCGATCAATATTTGATTCTTCTGAACGCCATTGACGAAAACCAGATTCTTTACGTCGCGCAAAAGATTTTGCGAAGTCTTCAGGAGAGCTTCCAGATCGGAGACCACAATCTTTTTGTCCGCGCAAATGTCGGAATCGCACTCTATCCCCAGCACGGTGAAGACGAGCAGACACTACGGGTCCACGCGGAGAGTGCACTGAAGGTTGCCAAAAAGGCAAACACGGATGTGATTGTCTATAACAAAAAGCACGACGATTATTCAGTTCGTCACCTGGCGCTGGTGAATGATCTGCATTCGGCAATCACACAGAATAACCTTGAACTCTTTGCACAACCGAAAATTAACCTGGAAAACTCCACGATCGTTTCTGCAGAAGTTCTTTTACGCTGGAATCATCCGGTTCAAGGAACACTGTCCCCAGATCACTTTATTCCGATCGCTGAACAAACCGGGTTGATTCAGCCGCTGACCACATGGGTTCTGGAATCTGCGCTGAAAAGCACCGCGGCGCTGCATCGAATCGGCTATCCGCTCACCGTTGCGGTAAATATTTCGATGTACAACCTGATGGATTCGGATTTCGAAAGCCGCATTAACGAACTGCTGTTGCGCTACAACGTCGCGCCCCAGTTTTTGGAACTTGAAATAACGGAAAGCGCGATGATGTCCAGCCCCACGCGTACGAAGGAACTGCTCGCCATGCTGGACTCGCTCGGAGTCCGCTTTTCGATTGACGATTTCGGAACCGGGTACTCGTCGCTGAATTATCTGAAGCAACTTCCGGTCGATGAATTGAAAATCGATAAGTCCTTTGTCCTTCAAATGCAATCTGAGGACAGTGACGCAACGATAGCGCGGACAATTATCGGTCTGGGTCGCGACTTGGGAATACGCGTCGTCGCCGAAGGCGTTGAGTCGCAGGCTCTCGTAGAAAAGCTAAAAGGGATGGGGTGCCCGATCGTTCAGGGAAACTACTTGTGTCGCGCGCTTCCGTGGGGTGATTTTGTCGAGTGGCTTAAACGGGATGGACAAAAGTTCGATGTAAAGAGCCCAACCCCAAAGGCCGGCTCCACTGCGGCAACCGCTATTTGACGACTTTTAATTTTGCCTTGTTCTGCGCAGAAGCGCCCCCGGCGCCATCCGTTGGGGAATGATCTTCCTCATCATCGTTGAATACCATGCCGCGCCCGTTTTCCTTCGCATAGATCGCCAGAATGGAACGTATGGGCACGTTCACAGCGCGCGGCTTTCCTCCAAAACGGCCACTGAACGCGACAACATCATTTCCCATTTGCAAGTCTTTTACGGCCTGTGGACTGATATTGAAGATAATCTTGTCATTCACGATGTGCTCCGCCGGCACCTGAACACCGGGAACCCGGGTATTTACCAACAGATAAGGCGACAAGTTGTTTTCGACAATCCAGTCGAAAAGCGCGCGAACGAGATAGGGCCGGCTTGATGTCATTGTCATGAGTGCGTTCCGTTAACTTCTGCGTACCCGTTCTTTCGTTGCCGTACAGCCTAACGAAGATCGCGCTCTGTTTCGAGCAGGCTGGTCTTGAACGAGTCTCTGGAAAATACGCGTCGACTGTAATCCATGATTGCTTTTTGCGTACCGGGCAACTCAATTCCGTAGTGCGGCAGCCGCCACAACACGGGCGCGATGGCGCAGTCGACAACCGAAAATTCGTCCGAAAGGAAATAAGGTTTCTGCGTAAAAAGCGCTGCAATATTCGTCAATTGATCTTTCAGTTCCTTGCGCGCGGATTCGGCGCTGGTGGAATTTCCAGTTTCAATTTTCGCTGCCAGCGGATACCAGTCGCGCTGTATTTGGTGAACAGTAAGTCGACTGCGTGCTCTCGATACAGGATCTACCGGCATTAAAGGCGGATGCGGAAATCGCTCATCGAGATACTCCGAAATTATCTGGGCGTCATAGATGACCAATTCACGGTCAACGAGGGTGGGAAGGGTCGCATACGGATTCAGTTCGGTGAGGTCTTCGGGAGGATTTTCCAGCGAGACTTCAAGCATGTCGGCGGAGACGCCCTTTTCAGCCATCACGATGCGTACTCGATGACCATCCAGGTCACTTGCGCTGGTGAATAGCGTCATTACAGACTTGCGGTTTGCCAATAACGCCATACAACCTGACTCCAAAAAATGATCCGCGACAGAACCCGCCCTGATAAGGCGCCGGTATTGTCGCAAAATTCAGGTAAGCCAATCAAACTGGCGAATGTTTTTTTAGGTCAATTTCACCAGCGTAGGGGCTCAAAACGACATCGGCCCTTACGGGCCGATGGAGGAAATCAACTTCTTCAGATGGCCTCACGACCAGATCAGGCCTGAATGAGCCCATACCGGCGCAGTGACCAGCGAACGGCAAAGAAGCATATCGCCGCCAAAATCACCGTAACCACGATGTCAAACGCCGAGGTCATAGGCATGTGGTAGAACTTCGGCTCGACAGAGCCTGAAATCCACGTGTAGCGCTCCAGCCAGGTGCCAATGACGATCCCGCACGCGACGGTCACGATCAAGGGCGGATTATGGCGATTCGGGGTATAGGTTGCGAAAGTGACAAAAGGCACCAAGAATTTCAGCGTAAAGAATGTCCACCATACCGCGGTCAAACCACCCATCATGTCGTGGAATCGATTGATCTCCTCCGGGAGGCGGCCATACCACATAATCAGATACTGTCCGAACCAGAAGTACGTCCACAGGATCGTAAACGCCAACATCATCTGGGCCAGATAGTTGAAGATTTTTGCGTCAAACGCCTGCTTCAGTTTGCCCGTCGAATTAAGTGCAAACAGAAATATCGCGAAGAAAGCCAGGAACATGTGGAAGTTGCTGACGAAGTGGTAAGCGCCGTAGCTTGCGCTGTGCCATCCCGGCGACATCGTCATTTCGAAATCCCAGCCGACCATTGATCCGTAAAGCACGTAAGCGAATGGAATCAAAAGTGCGACGTTTCGGAATTTTCGATAAACGAGCGGTGAGTCGCTGACCGTCGTCGCGTGTTGCAGCTTAATGAACAATCCGTAGAGCCCCATGACGATCAGAAAACCAATAATTTCGCGCGCGGCCAGAAACGTGAAGTTGTGCCATCCGTTGAGGTGGGGTCCACCTTCTTCGTGTCCACCGCCTGCATGCGCATGTCCTAACCACTGGAACGTATTTTCGCCCTTCACCAGAAGGATAACGAGCAGCACAAAGGCGATCGGGAAAAGCACCGCCAGAGAACATGAAAAATAGCGCACCTTGTAGCGCCACTGGCCATTGGCCAAGTGGAGCAGGGCTGCAAGCGTGACCCCGCCAAGGGCCAAGTACAGAATTATCAAGAAATTGGTGGTCAGAATTGACCAGCTTCCGAAATTTTCCATGAATTCAACCTCTACCGGATCGTCGTTGTCGGATTGCTATTTACTGCCCGCTTCTGCCACGGCAGGACTCGATGCTTTTGCCAAGGCGTGGCGCACGTAATTCACAACATGCCAGCGCTCTTCAACAGACAAGTCATTTGAACCACCGCCCTCACCGGGTTTTCCGTAAGCCGGCATGATCGCGCTGCCGAACGTGATCGTTCCGAAGATCCAGCCTTCAGTGAGCTGCTGCTGTACGTACTCAGTCGTCAAATCGATCGCGCCGATCTTTGGGCTGACGGGGCTGTCGGCCTTACCGGTAAGTCCATGGCATGCAGAACAAATGATCTTGAACAAGCGTTCTCCGGTCTTGAGCGACTCCGGAGTCGCCGCGATCGGATTCGTCAACTTGCCCGCCTCCTCGCGATTCGCGACTTTAGTCGGAATGCCGAAGGTTGGAACCGATCGCTTTGGAAATTGGTACAGCTTTCCGTTGTCAGTTTCCTGAGGCTTGATGCTGGGCTGGTTCATCATGTCCTGCGACCACGGCCAGGCAACAGCCAGGGTCGGTGTCAGCACAAGTACTGCTGCAATAAACCCGCGTTTCATCGTATTTCCTCTTCTCTGATCTCGAGCACTTTGTGCTGCTGAAACAGTTTGCGCAGCGGCTCCAGTTGGTCCTTGTTAAGTTCGACGATCACGCCGATCTGATCCAGGCTGACCTTTTCACTGTAGAGATTGCCACGTCTCTGAAACAGTCCCGACGTAAACAGAAAGGCAAAGAAGGTTGTCCAGACGGCAAAGAAGATCAGCATTTCGTAGACCAGAACAAAGTTCGACGGTAACGGAATGACCGGTTTGCCACCTTGCGGCTGGACCAAAAAGCTGGCTTGCGCGGCCGCGAGGAACAGGAAACCGAAGACGAGACCAAAAGTCGCACCACCGAGGGTGAACTTTGGAATGTGTGCCGGGCGGTCGCCCAGAACTTCTTCCACTTCTGGATGCTCGATCGGTGAGTTCAACGTGACATCGTCGATTCCGATGCCAGGCACTTTGGAGTGACGGACATCCGAGACCGCAGCGAACGCTTCCTCGAAGTTGTTGAACAGTCCTTTTACACGATGCGTTTTCATTTTTTTTGATCTCCCGTACTAGGCTGGCTGAGCGCCGGGTTGCGGGTCGCCCGAACGACGATGGAACTTGGCAGCCGCTTCTTCATTAATGAGTCGGCGACGATGGAAGACCATTTCCTTCACTTCGTACATTGAAACCGACGGGAACACTTTCACGAATACGAGGAACAGCAGGCCGAACCAGCCGAAGCTGCCAAAGACGATGGCCCACTGCACGACGCTCGCATACATGATGTAGAACTGATGCGGCTCCATGGCCATCGAAAGGGTCGGCGCGACAATCATCCAGCGCTCAAAGTACATGGAGAGATTGAGCAACAACGAGACGACGAACATCGTCGGCATGTGCCGCCTCAGTTTCTGGAATGCCAGTGCGAATGGCACAACGGATCCGCAAAAGATCATGGTCCAGAATATCCACGCATAGGGCCCGGTGGCTTTTGCGATCAGGACTTCCTTGGAGTAGACGTCGTGGCCGTACCAGGTCGCCGCGAACTCGATGAGATTCAAATAGGTCCAGACCATCGCAATAGCGAACGTCAGTTTGCAGGTCTTTTCCATGATGGCCAGCGTCATGTACTCCTCAAACCGGAAGAAGTAACGGAGCATGATGAACAGCGTGATGATCGCCGCGCAGCCGGAATACAGCGCGCCAGCCACGAAATACGGCGGGAACGAGGTCACGTGCCAGCCAGGCATGATCGACATCGCAAAGTCTGACGAAACGATGGAGTGAACCGATACCGCCAATGGGATCAGGAAGCACGCCATCAGCAAGTAGGTCTTGCGGAAGTGCCGCCACTGCTTGTCGCTTCCCACCCAACCCAGCGACAGCGCTCCATACAGTTTCTTGCGGAAGCCGCGAGCGTTGTCTCGGCAAATCGCCAAGTCAGGAATCATTCCGATAAACAGAAAGAGCATTGATGCGGACAGGTAGGTCGAAATTGCGAACGCATCCCACGAAAGCGGGGAACGGAAGTTCGGCCACACGCCACGGGCACTGACGTAGGGCACGACCCAATAGAAGTTCCAGACGCGACCCAAGTGAATGATCGGGAAAAATCCCGCAGTCATCAGCGAGAATGTCGTCATTGCTTCGGCGAATCGGTAAATCGGTTTACGCCAATCGGCGTGAATGATGTGAAGAATGGCGGACAATAGCGTGCCGGAGTGACTCATGCCGATCCAGAACACGAACGTGGAGATATACATTCCCCACATGTGCGGATTGTTCAGATTGCTCGGCCCTAACCCGGTTCGATATTGATAGATTTCCGCCACAACAGCGCAAGCCACCATCGCGATGCAAACAAAGAAGGTGATCCAGTACGCCTTGCGCGGATTTTCCATCGAACGCAGAACATCAGAATTGATCTGCGCCCACTTGATCTGCTCGTTAATGTCTTTTTCGATAACCATGCCCGTCCTTCCACGTCCAGTTATTTAGTGTCTCGGGGTTATACCGTTGTATCCCGAACTCGCTCCAAATACATTACCGACGGATCGACATTCAGTTCTTCAAAGATTCGGTAGCCTCGCAGTTCAGGATCTTCCTTGTGCTGCTTGTATACGGCACGAGTCACCTGGTGCTGTTTCCACAACATGCTCACCTTGCTTTCCGGGTCCATCGTGTCACCAAACACGATCGCGCTGGTCGGACACGCTTGCGCGCACGCGGTCGTGAATTCGCCATCCTTGACCTTGCGGTTCTCGATCTTTGCTTTGTCCTTCGCGACGCGAATACGCTGAACACAGAACGTGCACTTTTCCATCACACCCTTGTCGCGCACCGACAGGTCCGGATTGAGCTGTAAATGCATCGGCTCCGGCCAGGCGGACTCGTAATAGGAATAGAAGTTGAAGTACCGCACGCGGAACGGGCAGTTATTGGAGCAATAACGCGAACCGATGCATCGGTTGTAAACCTGTGCGTTCAGTCCATCGGGGGTGTGGTATGTCGCCGCGACCGGACACACTGGCTCGCAGGTTGCAGCTCCGCACTGCTGACACATCATCGGCAGGAAGCTCGCACCCTGATCCGGATATTCTTTGTCTTCTACATCCCAATAGCGCTCGATTCGCATCCAATGCATTGCCTGGCCCTTTGCAAAGCGTTCCGGACCAACCACAGCAAGATTGTTTTCTGCATAACACGCCGTGGAACACGCATTGCAGCCGATGCAAAGATCCAGATTAATGGACATTGCCCAGCGATGTTCGTAGGTGTGATGCCCGCCTGCTTCCGCGTCCTTTCGATACGCGGACCAATTCTCCATGACGTTCTTCAGCGACATGATTACGCTCCTTTGGTGCGCTTGAGCGCGTCGACAGAAACGGTTCGCACGAGCCGTCGTCCGTGCTGGGTATCACTGTGACCCAGTCGCAGAATGATCTCGTTCTTGTTCGTCTTGCTCACTTTTACGCGCGTTGCAAACAGGGCGAGCTCGCCCGTCTTGGCGTCCACCGCGGCTTTGACAATCTTCAGCGGATTCACACCGCGACCCTTGGCATAACGACCATACTCGGTGTGGCCCTGCCCGAGTGGCACTGCGATCGCGTCGGCATGGACGGTGTTCGTCAGGTAGGCGCGCGCTTCAATTCCACCCGCCTCGGATTCGATTCGAATCACGTCACCGTGAGTAATGCCCATCTTGCTTGCCGTAGAAGGATGAATCTCCGCCCAAGATCCCCAGACGACCTTTGCAATCTGGTCAGGCGACTCCTGTAACCACGGAAGATTGGCGTGACGACCGTCAAACAAGCCCATTCGCGCCGACGGAATGAGCGTGAGCGGAAAATTCGCATCTGCTGCCGGTGCGTCAATCGCCGCAATCGACGCTTTCACCGTATGTTTGCGCGGCGTCGAGTCGATCTTGATCATCCCCGCCTGCAGGCTGTTGTTCCAGAATTCGTCTGGACTCAAAGACGCCGTCGCACCGGCGCCTTTCAGATTCGCGAAAACGTTGCGCAGATATCCGTAATAGTCCTTGAACGATCCGTACTGTGCGGCGTTGCGCATTGCAAGCATGCTGATGACAATGTCGCCGAATCCGCGCGTTTGATCGTACAGCGGCTCCATCAGCGGTTGTTGAATCGAAATATTAGATGCGCCTGCCTGATATGCCGCGACGTGAGTCCCCCAATCTTCCAGCGTGGACGAAACGGGCAACACAAGGTCCGCCATCATCGCCGTTTCATCCGGGAACTGCGTCATGACGACTTTAAACGGCACGCTCGCCAAGGCCTCATCCAGTTTCAGACTTGCCGGAGCAGTGAATACCGGGTTCGCGCCGTGAACTAAAACAACATCGAATTGTTTCTGTGCGGCCGCTTGCGCAAACGCCGCCAAATCGCGCGTACCACCCACCTTTGCTTCCAGCTGTTGGAGCGGAAACTTTCCCGATGGAAGAATTGTCTGGCCGATGTTACCCAACATGACGTTCAGCAACATGATCGCCGAAACAGCCTCGTAGCCGTTCACCTGCCCTTCAACGGCTGCACCGGCCAACACTACGCTCGGAGCGCGGTTCTTCAGCGCCTTTCCGATGCGCTCAATCGTCGCGGTGGATACACCGGTCGCGTTGGAGACTTTCTGCATGTCGTACGCAGCGAGTTTGTCACGCGCGTCGCCAGGCAGCGAGGCTGAAGAAACGCCATTGGCGATCAGATAATTCGCCAAACCCAGTGCGAGGATGCCTTCCGTACCGGGTCGAATCGCGACCCAAAGGTCGGCGCTCCCACCCGTCATCGACATCTTGCTTTCAACCTGAATCAGCGCGCCGCGATCAGCAGCGGTGCGCATGCGCGAAAACTGGCCGGCGAAATGTACCGGAGACTGCCAGGTACCCATGAAATCAGCACCAAACGACAGAATCAGCTTTGCCTTGTCGAGACTTATTTGTGGCTGCGGATCGTCCAGCATGTCGCGCGATACTGCGCTCCAGACGTTTGTATTCACGACTTCGACAGCGAAGTGGTGATTCGATCCGACGCTCTCCAAATGATTCGTGATCAGTGCGCGCTGGTGGCCGCTTACGGTTCCCGTCAACCACGCAACGCGTCCGGCCGCGAGGTTTGCTTTGCTGCCGAGTTTCTCGTCCAGCAACGCTTGGGCTTTCTCCCAGGTTGCAGGAACGAGCGACCCGCCTTCGCGCACCATGGGGGACTTGATTCGGTCCGGATTGTAGTGTGCCTGCACCAACGCCTGGCCCATTTGGCACGTCTTGCCGGCGTTAATCGGAGAATCCGGATGGCCTTCAACTTTCAATACGCGGCCTTCGCGCACGCGCCCATGCACTCCGCACCCTGCATTGCATTGCGTGCAGGTTGACGCGTAGGTCACACCCACGCCCGGAATTACATACTCTTCAGGCAACAGATAGGAAACGACATCTTCCTTTCCTTCCTCAAGAGTAACTGTCGTGGGCATATCGCATCCCGCGAGTGTCGCGGTGCCGCCCAGACCCAGTGCTTTCAAGAAATCCCGCCGATTCAGTTTTCCACTCATGACTGTCGTTCCGTAGTAATTAGGTTGGCGTCGAACTACTTGTGGCACTTCCAGCAGTCACCCGGACCGCCGTTCTTTTCATGACAACCTGCGCACCAACCCATGTTCAGTGGCTTCACCTTCTTGGCGACGGTCATCTCTTTGATTTGCCCATGGCAAAACGCGCAAACTTCCTTGACGTCCTCGACCGGATAGTCGCGGTCGAACACGAACTTTTTGAGGTGGCGCTCGTGCGTGAAATGGACGAAGTCAGGAACATCGTGAACTTTTTTCCACTTGGGCGACTCGCCTTTCTGCCAGTACTCGGTCAGCTTTTGAATGCGCGGCTTGTCCGTTGCAATGATCTTGTGGCAACCCATGCACTTGCTGGTCGGCGGAATACCCGCGACTTTGCTGCGTCGCGCATACGTGTGGCAATACATGCAATTGATTTTGTTCACCTCCACGTGAATGTTGTGGGGGAACTCAATGGGCTGCTCAACATCGACGCCCTTGTGAACACCACCCGGAGGCTGAACATCCGCGGCGAAGCCGGTTGACGTCATCATCGACCACGCCAAGATCAATGCGACGCCGAGTGAAACGGGATGAAAAGCTCCGTGGGCGTATTTGCGGAACATCCTGGTGCGTATCCACTGAACCATGTTCGTTCTACCTCTCGCTGTTCCCTACGTTTGTCTCTGCAAAAACAACAGCAAATCAGCCGCCGTGGTCGCCCATCCGCCGACGGCGGATTCAAAAACCTCAATCAGGCAACCAACAGGATCGGCATGAGTGTGAATGAAGCGCTTAGAAACGCTGACAGTGAGTGAGCAACCGTAGCGACACGCGAGGACCGCGCGAAACTAATTCGGACGCCAAAAAAAGAAGACACTCCCCCTGACTCACTCCCCTTTCCCCTCGAGCAAAAGCAGTTCTCGTTCTCGAACCGCGGCTATATCAGAAACCGCTTATTAATCAACTGCTACCCCACAACCCCGTGGGAGCGTCGATGCTAGACCAACCAAATTGTGGATGTCAACGCTGAGGAATTCGGTGCGTTCTGATGCCGAAAAATCGCCAGATCAGCGAACGATTACTCGGCAACAGCAAGAACATCACACGACGCAGCGTTCAAAATTGCGTTTGCCGTTGATCCCATCAGAAGACCAACGCCACGACGACTTCGCTTACCGACAACAACAAGGTCTGCGTTGTGCTCGTGCGCAATGCGGAGAATTTCTGCGCGCGGCGAACCTGTTGTGACGATCGTTCGCCACGAATCCACATCAAATTTTTTCGCAAGGTCATTCAAGTGTGCTTGCGCGCTCTTCACCATCGCCTGTTCAATCTCTGCATACGGCGGCAGCACCAACTCGCCACCAAGATCAAACGGTGGCAACGACGCGGTGACATGCACGACGGTCAGGCTGGCGCCGTAACGACGCGCGATCTCTGCGGCGCGCGCGACAACCAGCGCACTCAACTCGCCAAGATCAACGGCTGCAATTACTCGCTGATAATCTTTCATCGTTTCGTTCTCTTGGCCACGCTCATAGCAATACCGCGGCTCGTTATTTGGTCGACACCTGTTCCTGCGTCGCGTTCTTCTTCGCTTTAAGCTCCTTCAAGCGCGCGTTGAGTTTTCCAAGCACTTTTGCGGTGGCGTCCATCGACTGTATCCGCTTGATCAGATATTCAAGATGGGAGACATCGCTGTCTGCCGCAGAATTCAGCGCAAGGTCCGACAACCTCTGAACGCGCGCATCAATGGCTTCTGCCAGTAACTTTGAGTATCGGTCCACTTGTGCGTCATCGCGCGCCAAGCTGAAATAGGCAATCATGGTCCGAATCAGCGGCAAATCCTTTCGCGCACTGAGGTTCAGCCTGGCGAGAGCCTCTCCTGAATGCCTCAAATCAGAACCTGCAGCCCGCAGCCATTCCCACTTCGCCACGTCAGGCGAGTCAAGAAATTCCTTCACCGCGGGCCGGGAATCATGGCGGTAGTAGCTCAGTTTCGCCAGCGAAATTGCGCGCAATTTCGGATCCGCGATCCGAGCGAGGGTTTTTTGCGCAGCATCGAATTTCGCTTCAACCGCAAGGAGTTCACTCTGGCGCGAGAGGGCCTTGTCGGACCAGTGATCGCTTGAGGAAAAAAGCTCGATAGCCTGAGGCACGCGCTCTTCCTGGAGAAGACAAAAGTATTTCAGCTCCCTCGCGGCGTTGGCGTCGAGCGCCTCCAGGCGAGTGGAAATTTGATAGCCGACTCTTGGCACATCGAACCGCAGAAATGCATTACCTGCCTCGACGTAGCGCTCAACCAACTTGTCTTTTGGTACCAGTTCATCAAGCTCAAACGAGTAGTTTCGTCGAATGAAGCTATAGGGATTCTCGTCACCCACCGGATTTTTCACAAATCGCGACAGACGAACTTCGGTCAACAGATTCGTGTCGGTGTTGCTTAGCGAACCCTCGCTGACCTTGAGTGCGTTGGCGCGAGTCATGGACAAATACCAGTACAGATCAGACGCGCGACTCACATCAAAATGAGTCAAGGCCGCGCTGATCTTTGGCCGATTGATTTTCTCATCGACGATCTCGGATTTGAATTCCAGCGGCGCAACAGAACCGAACAACAGATAGTCTCCGGATTGCAGGTTGCCGAACGTGACTCCATAGGGAAACACATTGAAAAAGGAATGCAGGATGGATCGCAGTGTTGTCGCATCCATATTAAAAAGATTGACCCACTGCCCGTAGATACCGTCGTCGTTTAATCGCGATTTTGCAATCTCAAAGAATTGCGTCGTGAAAACATTGGCTGCACCCGCAATCCACGGATGCGACGGCTGTGAAACGATAATGTCGTACCGCTGCGAATCCAGGAGCAGCGTGTTTCTGGCATCATTGAACTCGAGAACAACACGCGAATCCTGCAGAACGGGGATCTCGCCTTTCGCAATGGAACGGCCTGCATTGATTACTGCGGGCTCAAGCTCGACAACTCGAATTGACTCAAGATCGGTATAGGTCAAAGCACGAGTCGTAATGCCTCCGCCAAACCCAACCACGAACGCGGTCTTCGGGCGATTGTGAAGAAAATAGGGAATCAATCCGAGGAGCTGTTCGGCAATCAGTCCATGCGTTAGGTCGTCAGCATAAATGACCGATTCGTTCAGACCGTTGTTTTGCAGCTTCATTTCAACGTCGTCGTAGGTGGCGACGGTTATCACTCCGGCCTTACCCTCCTCTAAAAAGGTAATCTTTGGCGTCTTGCCTTCACGAGCGTCAACATCGTAGGTGTAACTGACCGATGAGATGAGCCGCGAGTAGTCAATTCCCGGCACAACCCAGAATCCCGTCATAACCAATACAACTGCGGACAATAACGCGGCACGCCGTAACCGGGACATCGCCATCAGGGCAAACACACCGGCGAGACTGATAATAATGGCGGCGCACGCAACCAACAGGACGTCGGTACCGAACCGGGGAATGATCCAAAAACCGGCTGCGATCGAACCGAAAATTCCAGCGACGGTATTCACCGCATAGGCTCGCCCGACGCGATGCCGGACGCCGGTTAGTCCACCGCAATACATCATCAGGTTCAGTGGAAACAGCGCGCCAAGAATGGTCGTGGGAATTATCAACAGTACAAAAACACCGACGTATTTGATTCCGTGAACGACGCCCGCCGGTGCGTCAATACTGTTTACCGCCTGAAAAAGGTCAGGAACTGCCGACAATCCTGCACGCGTTAATAACAACGCAGCAGCCAGAAGCACGAGGCCCAATGCCAATCCATGGTTGGCATCTTTGATTCCCGCCAAACGATTGCGCGCCCACCAGGAACCAAACGAAATCCCAATCAGGAATACCACGAGTATTGCGGCAAACCCGTAAATCGTCGTGCCAGTAAAAATGGACAGATATTTTGTCCAGCCAACTTCCGTGGCAATTGACACGAGCCCGGTGCAAAACAGCGCGATCAACGCGGCAAAGCGAGTGCTCGCCGCAACGGGGATTTCGTTCGACGCCGTTTCAGTTGCAACAAAGTCTGCCGCAACCAGGCGCGTCTTAATGTCATGGCGAAAGAAAAACCCGATTCCCACCACTGCAAAATTCAACGCGGCGGCAAAGTAGGTCGCACCATCGAGCCCATACGCGGGAATCAAGAAGAACCCTGAGAGGCACGCTCCGGCGACGGCCCCAGCGGTATTTAGGCTGTAGAGATGGCTAAGGCCGGCACCGACGGATCGCTGTTCACGAATCGCCAACGCCGCAACGACAGGAAATGTTGCACCCATACAAATGGTCGGCACGCTTAGCAACAGCATCGCGACCACAAATTTGAATACAAGGGACGCGCCTTGGGCCGGGAAAAGCGCCATTAACCCATCCAGGTTGAGCAGCACCGGCAAAAGGACCAACCCGCTGACGCCGATGATCAATTCCAGCCAAAGATAGGGTGACGGCGAATGCAGTCGTCGCCGCACGATTCGCTCGGCAAAAAAACTTCCGAGGGACAAACCGAGAAAGAAAGCGCCGACAACTGTGCTGATTGATGCGCTGGTGGATCCCATGCTGAGTCCGAGGAGGCGAACCCAGGTGACTTGATAGGTAAGACTGGCAATTCCGGACAGAACGAGGAATAACGACCAAATGACCCCCGCGAGCGGCGCCGAATTCGGTTCTAGAGTCTTAAGCTGAGCCATCTGTTCTTTTTCTGGCCACGAATTGTGGTAGCACTCGATTGAAGAAGTCAGCGGTCGACAAAGACTAGAAACGATCTGACGCTAATACAACCTCAATTCCCAACTCCGCCGGCCTTGTTTCACTCAGTCGCAACTTGCTCCGCGCTCCATTCGAGACCGACCTCGGCGGAGTGGAACATGGTCCCCAAACCGCCGCCCGCTTGAGTACGAAATTGCGCCTCGCGAGCGACAGTTCATTGGTACATTTTATTGGCTACAGAAGAATGCGTTCTTAGCGCCGCTGTTTAACATAAAACTAACGTTCTTTACCAAATCCTCAAATTCCAAACTGTATAAAAGACATGCACTTAAATTGCCCCTGTGTGGCGCAGTTCACAAAAATTACGTTTTGACTCAAGATTTTTCGCATGCTAACTTTTTATAACTTTCGGTCCCTATCACATTTGATGGACGACTCACGTCACGGGAAACGGTCGGGACTCGAAAAGAAGTTTTACCCAACTCAACTGGCTTTACAAAGATAGGAGGCATTATGGGTGGTGGTGGTGG
>DKAR01000109.1:0-4024 GCA_002450895.1 Proteobacteria bacterium UBA6921 | reverse complement strand
CGGTGGCGGCGGCGGCGGCGGTTAGTCGCTTCAACCCGAGCCTCCGCGGATACAATCCGCTAGCTCAAGCTACTGCGACTTAAGCTTCTTCGATTAAGTCGCCATAGCGCCAAAAAAAGGGGACCGCATAGAAGTCGGTCCCTTTTTTATTTGGCGCAAGAAAACTAAAAAAACGGGCGCTGCAGCAAAATCAAGGCTGAGCCGATTCGATTGGAAAGTGAAATTCGTTCAATTGGTGCCGGGTAAGGGAATTGAACCCCCGACCTGCNNGCCGCTTACAAGGCGGCTGCTCTACCAACTGAGCTAACCCGGCTAAGGCGCAGATTGTAGTTTCCATCCCCCATCACCCGCAATGAACGCTTCAAACTATTGGTTCAGCGACAGGTCTTCTCCCGCTTGTCGATTCCGCGTATGTCACCAATGACGTCTTTGAGCTGGGCCGGGCTCAGACGTCGGTCATTTTCTTCAACATCGACCCAAAATCTGGATTTCTTGTCCGTCCGTTTTTCCAGCACGGGCCGAAACCCCAGTTTGACGATTTCGTTCAGTCGCGCTTGCGCGGCTGACTCGTCATTGTAACTCCCGAGCAATACCATGCCCTGATATTCGCCCTCGGTCACAACTTCGGCCCCCTCAACCTTTTTTTCCGCCAGCTCTTTCACTCGCTTCTGGGCAGCACGTGTATCCCGTGTCACGTCGATAACCCAGTATTTGAGTTCGCCAGCGACCTGCTCTTCGCGCTCCACCGCCGTTTGCCCCAAACCGACAATGCGCCCGGCAACATCCAGTGCGTCGGCTTTGAGTCCGAAAGGCCCCAATGAATAACAAACGCGCTGAACCGCAGGAGCGACGTTTCGGCTGGGCGATTCTGCCTCTGCGATTTGTGCAGACTTGCGTCGGGCCTGGTCATCTCTTGCACGTGCCGCCAGCGTTGCTTCAATTCTCTCGTTATGGCGCGCTTCGACTGCGGCAACCTGTTTTTCGATATCCGACATCGGTGGGGGTTCAACCACGGTCGGTGGCGCTGCAGCCTCAGAGGGCGAAACGACATCCGGTTCTTTCGCTTTTTTCGGCTCCGTTGCGCGTTTCGGCTTGGCCGTGTTTTTGGACTCCATGATGTCGGCCATGCTTTTTGCGCCGGGGTCTACTTCATGTAGAAGCCGGATCGTATTGTTGGAATTTTGCTGTGGCGGTGCGCTGACTACGGGAATTTCAGTCGGCGGCGACTGCAATTGCGCCCAGACGAAAAACGCAATGTTCACCGCGAGCAAAAGAAAGAACGCCAATCTCATTTCCCGGTCTCCGCCATGACCGACAACCCATCGAGAATCAGGTGGGGCACATGCTCATACGAAATTGTGAGCAATGGCATGACAATTGGCGCATCTCCGCCGGAAACAATAACAACCACATTCTGACCCAGGCGAGATGACGCTTCGTGAGCCGCGCGCTCTATCATCGCCGACGCAGCCGTACGCGTGCCGACCATGACTCCGTTTTGAGTATCCGTCGCAATCCATAACGAAGGATCGGGAAAATGATCGTGGACCTTGCCAACTTCAGCAGCGCTTTTTGCCAGCGACGCACACATCGTGGCAATGCCAGGCGCAATCATGCCGCCCAGGTGAGCACCGCTTGAGTCTACGATATCGATCGTGATTGCCGTTCCGCAATCAACCACGCAAACGGGTGAATTCGGAAACCGCCGACGCACGGCAACCATTCCGAGCCAACGGTCCACACCGAGTCGATCCGCACGCGCGTAGGAGTTGGTAACGCCATATGCCTGCTTTTGGGATTTCGCAAACTCGGTGTGAATTTTCCATCGATTCTGCACCCAGAGATACAAGGCATCCGCAACGCCCGGTCCGGCCACGTTGGAAACGAGAATACGTTCCGGCGCTGCAATTCCGCGCCATTCAAAATCGAGAGTTCGCGCGAACAAAAGTGGCTCGTAAGAGAATACGCCGGTGCGCTGATGCGCACCGTCCTGCCAGAGTGACCACTTCGTGCGTGAGTTACCGATATCAACGAGCAGTATCAATCTGCCAAACCTCGAAGACTCAACTCTCCCGTTGTAAACGCAAGCGTGCGTCCCGCACGCTCGAATAGAAGTGCTCCGTGCTCATCAATACCTTCGACAGTTCCTTCAATGGATTCTGTCGGAAGATGAAGGGCGGCCCGTTTTCCTGCATACGCGTCACGGGCTCGCCATCGACCTGCCATTTGCGAGAATCCATCGCGCTCAAAATCCCGCATGGTGGCAACGATGTTTTCCAGTACCGCTCCGGCCAAGTGATTTCGCGCGACCGGCGCGGACGTGATTTGAACAATGTCCGCCCACGGCTGATCTATGTTATCGGCCGCAGATCGCGGCATCGAAACGTTAATTCCGACGCCGGCAACAACGACGCAGGGACCGCTGGATTCGCCCGCCATGTCCAGCAGCACTCCCGCAATCTTTTTACCCTGCCAAACAACGTCATTGGGCCACTTCACACCGACTCCAGGTACGGCGGCGATTTGCAGCGCTTCTGCGACAGCCAGCCCCAGTGCCGGACTCAGTCCGTTTACTACAGACGCCGACGATGTAAAACGCCACAATACGGAAAGGTAGATATTACCTCCGAAGGGGGAAACCCAGGTGCGCCCCCGGCGCCCCCGCCCGGCGGATTGGTGTTCGGCAAAACACGCCCATCCCGCTGGAAGTCCCTTGCCCGCTCGAGTCAGCAGATCCGCATTCGTCGAAGGCAAATCCAGAGCGACATCGATCCCGGGAACGAGCGAACTGATTTCCGGTGACAACTCATCGCGAATTGCCTCAACGGAAAGGAGTTCACAGGGCTCGGAAAGTCGGTATCCCTTACCTGATACGGCGTAGATGTCTACGCCAAGGCGCTCGAGCGCACGAATGGCATGACAAACTGACGCGCGGCTGATCCCCAGTGCCTTACCCAGTTCAACGCCGGAGTGAAAGCGCCCATCAGACAAAAGGCGAAGCAAATCGTGAGTACGGGACATAGCTACGATGTTGAATGATCTCGGCAACGGGATCAATGATTGTTGTGACAAACGTTTATAGCCGAATGAAAGTTCATCGGAAGTTTTCAACGCTCACAAAAGCCATTGTCGGCAGCCCAGTCTCCGGAAGTGGAGACTCGACGATCGCGGCGCGAAGCGCGCCGAATGATAAACGAACCCGCGATGCCCCGACGCCAGGCTTTTAAAAATTCATCGCAGTAGCAAATCCAGCCCGGTCATCCCGATGACGCGACTTCGAACGACCTCCCGCATTGGTGCGTCAAAATAGTCCATCGGATTGAAGTCATCCGTGAGTTCAATTGCGTCCGACCGTTCAGGAAATTGCATGGGCGGACCCAAATAGGAAAGAACGAGAGGCCTCACCATGCCGTGGATGGCAAAGCCGGGGACTTGTTCGACCGGAATCGTACTTCGTGCTCCCCGATACGCGACGATCTCAAAATTACCCACACCCTCGGTAGAACTAGGCGTAAATGCCGGGTAAACATCCACCTGATCGAACACGGCGCGCAATGTCTTTATCACCGACGCCGTCATTCGACCATCCTCGCCGCCACTGCCAATCAAGTTGATCCCGAGCACACCACTTGGCGTCAGCCGATCGGCGATCAGCCGAAACATTTCCCGACTGATCAGATGGTGTGGCGTCACATCGCCCGTGTAGGCATCGAGGATGATGAAATCATAGCGACGGGACGTGGTGAGAAGAAAATGGCGCGCGTCGTCGATGACGACGTCGCCGCTGGTGGAAAATCCAAAATATTCAGCGGCGAGTTCGGGGATCAGGGGATCAATGTCCACCAAATCGGTACGAACGTTTCGTCGACTGTACCAACGCGGAATGAAACCCGCGCCGCTTCCAATTACCAACGCGTTGGTGCCCGAAGGATTCAGTCGATAGGGCAGGAATTGCATCAGATAGATATACCGGTTCACCGACATCCCGTTGTTCATATCCTGCGCGCCCTGTAACAATCCATCG
>DKAR01000219.1 GCA_002450895.1 Proteobacteria bacterium UBA6921 | reverse complement strand
TTCCCGCGCATGCGGGAATCCAGATCATTGGCGCACTTAGTAATCGTAAATATGATCCACCTGAAACGCCCCAACCGAATCAAAGCGCTTGAGCGTCGGCAGCAACTCCTTCACCGGCAACCGCACCACCACACGCTTGTGCGTGTCATCCGTCGGTAGCTTCATGGCGTTGATGAATTGGCCGGGTGGGCCGTCGTAGGTCCAGTCTTGCGGTGCGACGCCGGTGAGGAAGATTTCGTCGTTGCCGGCGATCTCGTCGATCTCCACCGGCGCACCCGATACCGCAAGGCGCTTCATCGTGTCGCGAAACTGGTCGTAGCGTTGCGTGGCGATCAGGGCGAAGTCGCCGTCCATCTTTTCCAGTGTCCGCACGCCATCGCCCGCAGTAACCTGCGCAGCACTCCAGTTCCGCACCAGCAATTGCATCTTGTCGTCTTGGAACGAACAAAGGGGACAGATTTATTTTTCGGAAGTTGATATGCGCGAATAGCGTGCACCGAACATAGATCTGTTCCCAATTTCAGCGCACGGCTACGCCAGCACACCAAGATCCCGAAAGTATCACGGCGCGTGGCAATTGGGCGTGGTGTGGAACAAGATACCCAATAGCAAACGGTCGCGTTCCGGACGGACCTGAAAAATAATTTCCTTCCCGGGAATTTTCTCTCCACTGCCGCTGTTCCTCCCACAGCCAGGCAAGAATTCACGACTCGAACGTCCGCCTGGCGTTTCCCCATCCGTTACCCAACCGTTACCAGGGAGGCAACACTGTGCGCGCCAGTTCTTCGTTCAAGGTCATTGCAGCTGCATTGCTGTGTTCGGGTTTTTCCAGTTTCGCGAGTGCGAGTTCGTATCAGGTTGAAAGCTTGTCGAACGCGTTTTCATCTTCGCCGAATTTTATTGGCAACAAGGGCGGCGTCGCGGGCACGTTGTCGCAGTACGACAGCGTAACCAACGTCGTGTATTGGGACAGCGCCGGTAACTTCACCAACATCACGCCGAGCGATTCGAGCAACGCGTTCCCCATTGGAATCGACGACAATGACGCGGTCTATTATGCAGACGCGGGTCGCTTCTACGTTTGGAATGCAGGCGCGATCACGGATCTGGGTGCGGGATATCCTTCCGCCGCAAACAGCAAGGGGCAACTTGCCGGCTCGTTTGGCAGCGTGTTTGGCGTGTGGACGAATGGCGTCGTGGCTCCGCTGCCGCTTCCCGCCGGGGCAACTTATGCCTACGCCTACGACATCAGCGAAAACGGCAACGTCGCGGGCTTTGCGTATTACACCGGCACCAACGTCTATCTTGCGGTCGCGTGGATCAACGGGCAGCCGCAACTCATCGGTAGCTTGCCGGGCGATGTGAAAGGTTTTGCCCGTGCCATCAACGCGGCGGGGCAGGTGGTGGGCTATTCGTACAGCAGCACCAACAAGTCACACGCCTTCGTTTGGGAAAACGGCGTCATCAGTGATCTGGGGTTTGCGTCAGACGTTATTTCCTTCGCCACTGGAATTAACGACAGCGGACAAATCGTGGGTGGATTCGTTCCGGCAGGCAGCCAGGCTGGGCACCCTTTCATATCGCAAAATGGAACGACGACCGATCTGGCCGCCGTCGCGGGAAATCGCAGTTGTTCCCTCGTTGACATCAACGCCCAAGGGCAATTGGTCGGCGGATGCGCCGCGAGCGTGGTGAACGCACCGGTGGACCTGCGCTTTACCCCGGTGACGAACGTGGCCGACGTGAGCGTGGCGATTTCCGCCAGCCTGCTGCCTGCTACGGTGGGATTGCCGCTCACGTTTACCACCACGGTGGTGAATACGGGCGATGTTGCGGCGACGAATGTGGCGCTGACGCAAAGCCTGCCAGCGGGTGCGGTTGCGATCAACTCGATCACCACCACGCAGGGCGCATGCAGCGGCACGGCCACAGTGAGCTGCGCGTTCGGCGATCTGGCCGGGGGCGCGAGCGCGGTGGTCACCATCGTCGCCACGCCGCTGTCGACGGGTTCGGATTATTCCTACTACGACCTGACCGCCGCCGTGAGCGCAGACAGCGACATCAACGCGCTCAACAACAACGACCAGCTGCGCCTGGTGGTCTACGAAAACAAAGCCTCACTCTCGGTGTATTCCAGCAACTCGCAAACCAGCGCCACCAAGGGCGGCACGATCACCTACAAGTGGGTGCTTTCTAACAGCGGCCCGAAGACGGCTAACAACGTGGTGCTGACGGACAAACTGCCCAGCAGCGTCGCACTCGTGTCAGTAAACACGACCGCCGGCACCTGCGGCGGCACGACCACCATCACCTGCAATCTGGGTGACCTGCGCTACGGCGGCGGCCCCACCATCACGATCGTGGTGAAGGCCCTCTCGCGCGGCACCGTGACCAACAGCGCGACGGTAACCAGCACCACGCCGGATCCGACGCTGAGTGATAACACCGCGACGGTGGTGACGAGGGTGAAGTAGGTAGGAGCGCTTGTCTTTAATGCCGTCATGCCCGCGTAGGCGGGCATCCAGGGAATGTTTATAAGAACTGGATTCCCGCATCCGTGGGAATGACGGCTGAGGTGACGAGCACCACGCTGGATCCGTCGCTCAGTGACAACACGGCGACGGCGCCGGCGAAAATTCAGTAGTCAACGCGGTAGATCGCATGACGGGCGGCGCAGCAATGGGCCGCCCGTTTTTTTTGAAGGGCTGTTTTAAGTTGAAAAGGAAAACGGAGACCGTATTCATTTTTTGAAAATTGAAGTGAGAGAACATCACGCACCTTCAAACGATGTCCATCCTGATCTTGTTTGGGTTCGATCGAACGGCAATCGTGCATATCGCACTCTTTTCCGGGCCACAATGCAGCAGCAACCCGTGCCCTCGTTAGTTAATCTTTTGCCTTGATGTCATCGCCACGACAGAAGGAGGAGGCACATGAACACGATCGATCCCCGAAATGAATTGATGCTCAAGCACGGAAACGCTTGCCTCATGATTGCCCGGTTCAACAATTTGCCTCTCGAAAAAGTGCTCGACGGCCTGGTTGCGTGCATGGCCCGAAAATCCGAAACGCTGGCGGCCGGCATGCAGACCGAGGCCCAGTCTGCAGGAGTCGAAATCGACGAAGTGACATCCGCTCAGCCGAAGGAGCCGGATGACGAACTCGCTCGACATCTCGCCTGGCAGGAACACACCGCCGCCTAAGCGTTGCGCGGAGAAGTGCGCGCAAATAAACAGGTGAACGGAAAAACGGGACGGATCTATTTTTCCGGCCCGATTGTAGCCGATCAACCCGGAAGGTCTTGCACCACGGGTCTACGATCACGTCTCTCACCTATCATTGCGTGTTGCGACTGGACAACTCCCGCCTACGCCTTGGATTTTGCTCCCGCGATGCACGCGCGCAGCGGGTCGAGCGCTGCGGCGACGCATGCGCGTCCTTCCTCGATCGCTTCTTTCGCGCGGTCGAATTCCATCAGGCCGATGTGTGCGAGCTTGGGGGCGATGACGATGTCCGGCGGATCGCCGGCCATGCGACTGCGGGTGATGCGGTCTTGCATGATGTTGATGGAACCGGCGAGCACATCGAACAGGCCGGGCGTGTTGTTGGTTTTGCCGTTGCCGGCGAGCAAGGAGTTGGCGCGCGTTTGCATCGCTTCGGGCATTTGCGCCAGCAACTTCGCGACGATCGGATATTCCTTGAGGATCTGCCGCTGCTCTGCGCTGCGCTGTTTGCGCGCGACGAGATGCCGGCCGGCGATGTCGCCGTTGAGATTCACGGCGATGACGGCGTCCGCGCCGAGTGCGCGGCACACCGATACCGGCACCGGATTCACCAGACCGCCGTCGACCACCCAGCGAACGTTCATGCGCACTGGCGTGAACAATCCCGGCAACGCGATCGCGGCGCGAATCGCTTCAGACAGCGAGCCGTGTTGCAGCCAGATTTCCTGTCCGGTGGCCAGATCGGTGGCGACGGCGGCAAACGGTTTGCCCAGCGTTTCGATCGGGCGGTCGTGGACATACTGCGCCAGAAAATCCATTAACTTCTGTCCTTCGATGAACCCGCCCTTGCGCAACTGGATGTCCATGAAGCGCACGATGTCCCACCACGTGAGTTTGTTGACGCCCGCTTCCAGCGCGTCAATCTGATCGCACAGATACGCCGCGCCGACCAGCGCGCCAATCGAACTGCCCACGACAATGTCCGGCTCGATGCCGGCATCGCGCAGTGCGCGCAGCACACCAATGTGCGCCCAACCCCGCGCGGAACCGCTGCTGAGCGCTAGGCCAATGCGCGCGCGGGGTGGCTGTTGGGTGGTGTCGTTGGGCATGATAGTCCTATCCCTGGGGTTACGAAGTAGTCCTTCCCCCTTGCGGGGGGAGGGGAGCTGCACTTGAGACTTTATCAGACTGCATGACCACGGTCGGAGAGCTAGAAAAGCGGGGACAGAATTATTTTCGCACCCGATCTAAATTCGACGCTGCTCAGCTTGCAAAACACCCGGCCCCGTCGAATCAAACTGCTTTTACTCGCGTCGAGTGCTAACCTGCGCACGGATCTTTACGCATTGTTCCGGGGGGAATATGAAGCCAACGATTTTGTTCGCGGTGTCGACCGTGGCCGCCTGTGTGTTGCTGACGGCGTGCAGTGACATCGAGCTCGATACTGTCTTGTCGCGTCTAGACTCGGCGGAAACGGTGGGCGCCCGAGGTTTCTCGCTCGACGTTGGAGCGAAGAGTACGGCGACCATCGGTCTGGATGAATATGTGGACAGCGTGCCCGGCATCGAAAAACATCCGGAAATCTCAAGTTCCTATACGCCGTACACGGACCTTACGTTTGGACTTGGAAATCGGGTGGACTTGCAGGCTGGCGTCACGCTCGGCTATGGCACGTTGAACCCAACTTTGCGCGGCAAAGTTCAGCTGGTCGGTGACCCCGCGAGTCAGGTCAAGGCTGGATCGTTTTCAATGTCGGCCACATTGGGGGTAGGGTATGTATCCATCAAGGAAAACGACGGCTATAGCTACTCCACCGGCGACGATTACATTGCGGATCTCTCGGCCATCCGGTCCGATGCCGCGCTGATCTTCGGTCTTTACCCGCAAGATCGCATGAAGATGTACGGCGGCCCATTCTATAGCCGCTACGACTACGACTATACGTGGCGTAGATACAGCGGGAGTACCGTTGTGGATCGCTATAAACAAAGCGGGTCCGCGGAGGTCGTTGGCGCAAACTTTGCGTTTTGGCGTGGACTCGGCAAACGCTGGCACTGGCAAATCGAATTGGTTACTGCCCGCGTCGCGGCCGAACAAGAAGCCCGCACCCTGAGCCAACTCGGGTTTTCGTTTGGTCGTAACTGGTAAAAAACCCGGGTCAGAGTGGACGTGCCACCTTTTATCGGACACCTGCAAAGTCGTCGTGCAACGATAAGGGGGCAGTTCAAGGGCCGTCAACGGCATCGACAGGGAGCACGAAAAAGCTACGCCTTCATCAAGGACCATGAGAGCGAGTTCAGCGTGTTGACAAGGAACGGATCAAAAAGCGTATATACCGTACCCGTGCCGTGGCCCATGCCAACATCGCCGATTACATCGAAGCGTTTTACAATTCGACTCGGCGCCACAGCTATCTCAATCGCGTGAGACCGGAAACGTTCGAGGCCGCTCAATCAGTCGACTAGTTACTGTCCGGAAAAGGATGGGAAGTCCACATTACCTCGAGTGAACTGGTTCAGAATCTCAGTTCGTCGCCAACAACGGTGCATCGTCGATCAACCAAGGTAATTGTTGGACGATTTGGACGATGCGCCGTTGCGAATGTCCTCGCCACTAGTTCCCCAATCGCCCCACATTAACGCGCTGCGCACTTAAAGGGTGCGCTCCCGCAATTCATTTGGTGCAGTTCGACCTTCGCTAAATACGTGACTCTAAACGACATGTACCGAGTTTCGACTTTGGCATGAACCTTGAGATGTCCGACTTTGAATCAACACTGGGCAGAAGGAGGAATCTTCAATGTCGTACTTAGAACCAAGCGAGTTTGTTACCAAAATGGTCGATTCGGGTGAATCGAAAGTTTACATGTCCACCAAGGACACGTTGATTAGAGCAATTATGGCCGGCGCGATTTTGGGGCTCGCTGCAGTTTTCGCAATTACCGTCGCCACTATGACCGGTTCGCCGCTGGTGGGGGCTTTGCTGTTTCCCGTCGGCTTCATCATGCTCTACCTGATGAAGTTCGATTTGCTGACTGGCGTATTTACGCTAGTGCCGCTGGCACTCATCGATAAACGCCCGGGAGTTACTTTTTCACAAGTCATGCGCAACTGGGGGCTCGTATTCGTTGGAAATTTCGCGGGGGCGTTGATGGTTGCCTTCATGATGTCGTTCATTCTTACGTTCGGATACACGGTGGATGGTGGTGAAATCGCCGCGAAGGTCAGCAAGATTGGTGAATCGCGCGTACTCGGCTATCAATCCCACGGACTTGAAGGCTGGTTCACCATCTTCATTCGCGGCATGTTGTGCAACTGGATGGTGTC
>DKAR01000073.1 GCA_002450895.1 Proteobacteria bacterium UBA6921 | reverse complement strand
CTGGGCAATGCCTGGAAATACAGCGCCAAGAAAGATGAGACCCGCATCAGCTTCGGCCAAAGCCAGCAGGAAGGCGAAACCGTCTTTTTCGTGCGCGACAACGGCGCCGGATTCGAAGGCGAGTATGCCCACAAACTTTTCCAGCCGTTCCAAAGATTGCACGGTGCGCAAGATTTTGCCGGAACGGGAATCGGGCTTGCGACGGTCGCGCGCATCATCCAGCGTCATGGTGGCCGAGCATGGGCGACGGGTGCGGTTGGACAAGGCGCGACTTTTTATTTCACGCTGCCCGCGGGTGAACAAAAACCGACTCGGGTGCCGGACGAAATTTCCACGGGCTGACGGATTAGTGGCCCACCGAACGTTGGCCGATTTCGCCGTAAACCTGTGCGAAGTGATGCTCGCTGGACAGGAAGGCATCCAGCAGTTCTGGATCGAATTGGTCGGGGCGAATTCGCTGATCGCCGCGAGTTATCGTGGCCACGGCGTCAGCGTGTGAAAGCTGCATCTTATAGGGTCGTTTGCTGCGCAGCGCATCGTAAACATCGCACAACGTCATGATGCGCGCCGCCAGCGGGATTTCCTCGCCTCGCAGTCCCTGGGGATAACCGGAGCCGTCCCAAAATTCATGGTGGGACATGGCAATCTGTGCGCCCATCGCAAGAAAGGGTGAGTTGCTCCCGCTGAGGATCTCGCGTCCGAGAGTCGTGTGCGTTTTCATGATCTGCCACTCGTTTTCAGTGAGCGGCGCAGGTTTGAGCAGGATGTGATCGGGGATGCCGAGCTTGCCGATATCGTGCATCGGGCTGGCGTAAAAGATCTGCTCGCGGAAATCGCGATTCATCCCGACGCGTTCCGCCAGTGTCACTGCGTAATGGCTAATGCGGTTCACATGACGCCCGGTTGTTTCATCGCGATACTCGGCTGCGCGCATCAGCGTCAACACAGTCTCGATGCATTGCTGGCGGACCTGTTCGGTTTTTTCGTCGACCTGACGTTCGAGAATTCGATTATTGTGGCGCAACAAATCGTGAAACAGTTTCAGGTTGAGCAGATTGCGGACGCGTACGGCAAGCTCGACGTGATCCACCGGCTTGGTGAGAAAATCCTCGGCACCGGATTCCAGGCCCTGAATGCGCGCGTCGCGCTCCGCGCGCGCCGTAATGATGATGATCGGGATGCCTGCGGTTTCGACTTTGGATTTCAGTTCGCGCGTGAGCTGGAACCCGTCCGTATCCGGCAGCATGACGTCGAGCAATATGATGTCCGGCTGGCGGGCAGCAACGCGTTCCTTTGCGCCGGCGCCGTCGCTTGCCCGTTCCACCTCATAACCGTGCTGCTCGAGAATTGTGATAAGCAGCCGGAGCTGGATTTCGTCGTCGTCGACGACAAGAATTCGCGCGGGTTCGGCCGCTTTTCCGATGGTGCCGCTGTCAAAGAATGAATAGAACCCGGTGGGTGAATGATTTTGCATACGCTCCCTCGACATAAATTCGCGGGACGACCAACACCGCAACCAAAACAGAAATCAGATTATTCCCCAATAAGGCGCAACTTGCACCCTTTACGGGCGCAGTTATCAACAAAATTCACTTTCGGAACTCGTTCTCGTGACTAATGAGGGCGTGCCCAGCGCGCTTGAACGCCAAAGCGGCCGCTGACGTTGCGGTCAAGATAGACGCTACCTGAAACCCAACCCTCGGTTTTTCCATCGACTTCGACAAAGAAACCCCAAGGCGGAGCGAATGCAATGTCGACGCGAGCTGCGAGTTCACCTCCGGTGGTCGCTTTTCGGGTATCAAAGACTTGGTCGTCCGGTTGCCGCCAGAGCGCGGTCAGCAGCGACACGCGAACGCGAGTGAATGATGACGGCAAAGGCAGGTTCATCCACTCCACACTGATTCCGGGGTAACCATGGTTCTTGTTTCGGTACCAATGCGCGGTGATGTTGGTTTTTAAGGACTGCCCGGCCAGAAAAACATGAGCGTCGAGCGTATAACCAAAGGAAGTCAAATAGTGCCGAAGATTGGCAGAAACTCGCGTGTTTCCCCATCGAAAACCATCATCAAACCCGAACAGGAACGGATCGACGAAACTCAGCAGGGAAAGATTGCGCTGGCGTCGCAGGAAATCACGCTCCGCTTGCGAAAGGTCAGACCAATCGATGTAGCGGTCAATGCCAACGCCGGAAGGGTGCGTTCCTCGGGCTTCGTACGGTTCATTCGGTCGAAACAGGTCATACACCCAAGCGTTGCAATCAAGTCCGGTAAAGTCGCGTTTTGAGATGCTGCGTCCTTCGCTTTCATATGCATCGGAGGTAATGGAATCCGCATCCCGACTTGCGCACGTGGCGAGATAGAAGGTGTTGTTGGCCAGGTTGCTCCAGTACAGAAACAAATTGAAATTACGGACGTCGAAGAAAAATGCGTCACGCTCCATTGCGGTAACGAGTTCGTTTTGCGCTTCGAGTCCCGCGGCTGAAAGTCGGACCTGATCCGCCGGGTGATGGGTCTTGAGCCAGACCAGATCCTCATCACGCACGTGACTCACCGCAATGGTGTCCGCGAACAGCGGGAGGTTGTACACGTCGTTATAGCTGTCGATACCATACTGGCCCATGACCGCGCGATGCCATTCCTCATGCAGCCAGGAGTCACCGGGTGGCAGCCAGGTCATCAGGAAGTCCAGACCGATGGTGGCCCAGAGGCGCGCCTGCCGCCGCTCGGGAAAGCGCTGTGCGATCGCGTTATGCGTGAACTGGTAGAAGTCTTTGGTTATTGCCAGCGACTGACGCATACTCGGCGCCGTGTACCCGTCGCTGTTGTTGTATGGCGCATCGTAAATCGGAAAATCCAGCACCAGGGATTCGGGTTCAGCCGCGTGAAGTGCCGTTGAGACGAGGAGTACAAGTGAAAGTGAAACACGCGACATGCGCGCATGATAGATCAATTGTGTGGCATCTGACATTTGTCGTGGCGCTCCTGGTCGCGACGGTGACTGTTCCAGTCGTCGCCGCCGATCTTCCAGCGGCGAATCCCGAGCGCGAGCCATTGACGCCGGAACATGTCGGTGCCGAAAGTCGGATGATCAAGCTGATTGACGAGGCGCGGCGGCTGGCGAACGCGGGCGAGTACGCCGCCGCGGTGCAAAATTATGTTCAGGCCTTCGCGTACAGCCGCAGCGTGGCGCGCCTTTCACTCATGCGCCTGAGTATTTTGCCTGCAGAAATCGCCGCGCTGGGCGATCGCTATCCGCCGGCGCTTGCGGTGATGCGCGAAGAGATTCGGATTCGCGCCGGGCTCATTCTGACTTTCGTTGCGGGGACCGATGAAATCCTCGAATTCATTGCGCTGAACTATGCTTTGGATCAACCGCAACGGGTTTTGGAACTCTACGACCAGCTCAAATCGATGGGCGAAAAGGCACGGCCCACGCGCCTGTTGATGCGGGCGGTGATTCGAATGGAATTGCTGAATGCAGGGCGGACGGCAGAACTTGGGAGTGATCTCGTGGCGATGGGTCGAACGACCGTTGCAGAGATTGCTGAACTGCAGGCGATGGAAGCCGAGGGCGTCGCACCGGATCATGCCGCCTACTGGACAGCGCGGCGCGAGTATCTGACCGATTACGGCGGCCGCATCGCTGTCGCCTTGTTGTCGACTGAAGATTCCGCGCTTGGCGTACTTCTGGCGCGTCGCGTTGCAGATTTGCAACCGGATGCAGCAATACTGGATTCCTTGATCGAGAGTGCGGAAAAGGCAAAGCAGGCGGATCTTGCCAATTTGTTGAAGAAGCAAAGGAAGTCCACACCGCAGTCGTCTGGCCAATAGGGTTGATTAATCCCGCGTCGCAAGCCGTAAGGGCGCAAGCGGCGTGCCCGGTGTCATAGCGATTCAAGTCGCGGCAGGGAACGTCGCTATTGCTGTACAACCCCCGAACTGCGAGTTGGACGTCCATGTCAAACCGTGAATCGAAAGCTGCGCCATCAACTTCGTTCAATCCCGATCTGGACTGGAGTCAAGTCCATGAAACGTTGCGCATGCTTAATCTCGCCGTCGCGCAAATCGCAAGTGCATTGACGGAAGGCGACGAGTCTGTCGCAGCGCTGGGAGATGCCTTCACCTCGATGGCGGGCAATGCCGAGGTCGTGATGCTCGCGGCCAATGAGCTGCCGGGTTCCGCGTCCAAGGAAACCATTACGGAGAAGTGCCAGGAAATTTCCGACCAGATGCACAAGACGATTGTTGCGTTTCAGTTTTACGACAAGCTGACGCAGCGCCTGAACCATGTTTCGAACAGCTTGCGCGCATTGGGCAATCTGGTGGCGGATCGCGAACAGCTCTACAACCCGTTTGCCTGGCGTGGCATGCAGGAAAAGATCAAATCAAAATACACGATCGAAGCGGAACGAGTGATGTTCGAGGAACTGCTCAAAGGCGCTTCAATCGAACAGGCTCTGGAGCGTTGCAAGGCCATCCAGGCCAAAGCCAAAAAGAACGATATCGAACTGTTCTAGCGCTGAACGCCGCGTTTGGCGCGCGATCATTTTTCCAGCGGATAACCCGCCGCCGTCCAGTCCTTCAGCGTCATATCCGCGCTGTACACGTTGTTGAATCCGAGTTCCTGTAACGACTTGGCGGCAAGCGCGCATCGCGCGCCGCTTCCGCAATACAGCACGATCCGTGCGCCCATGTCGACGTGATCCGGAAATCCGATCAAGGGCCAGATTCGGAATTCGATCACGCCACGCGGAATGTTTACGGCTCCCGCCAGATGTCCCGTTTCAAACTCATCCGGCTCACGAACATCGACCAGGACAAGCGGTGACCCTGAGTCGAGCACGGCTTTCAGATTTTTCAGGTCGATCAGTTTGACCTGTTTCTTGGTTGCCGCCACCCAGTCCGCGATCGATGCGGGGTAGCCTGACGATGCGCTGGCAGCCAGGCCGGGGGCCGCCAAGCAGAAGGTAGCGATGACCAGAAGTAATTTTCGGCTAACCATGATGTGATGCTCCCTGTGTTCCATTGCGCGGATCGAAAGTACATTGCGGGCACTTTCCATGCTGGCGCATCGCTAAACGCAGCGGCGAATCTGCGCGCTGCGCCAAAAAACCGTCCGCTCACGTCCAAACAGGCATTCCAAAGCGGGAATTATGTATACACCGATAAAAACCGCCTCTCAATTCGTGCTGGTTTGATATGCAGTATGCAAAATCACAGTCTAGACTGAGAAATCCACTTTTACGGAGGTCGCATTCATGAAAGTCGGTTTTCGTTTGGCAGGGGTACTTCTGGCGGGGATCGGGTTTTGGGGTTCAACCGTCGCGGCCGCGCCGGTAATGATGAATGCGGAATGGGCCAAGGCGGCGTGCGATGCCTGGAACGCTGACGCGACGCTGACAGGCCAACTGACTGACTGGATAAAGAACGACGCTGGTCGCGGCTATAAAGTAATGCAGCTGTGGCGTTTCGACTGCAAGGACAGCCCGCGCGTCGANNGGTGCGTTTACGGCGGTGCTGTCGAGCACAAGGATCTGAATTTGTCAGTCGACTATGGAATGCAGGCAACGACGGCGCGCTGGGTGGAAATGGGCAAGGGCGAATACGGGCCCATGAAAGCGATGATGTTTGGGCGCCTTGGCTTCGATGGCCCTAATTGGGAAGCCATGAAAAACATGGGCCCGTTTGCAAGTTTCCTGTTGCTGGTCGGAAAAGTTGAAAGTGACACCGGGAGTTGTCCAACCGCAGCGGCTCCCGCCGCCACTCCGTAGCACCGCATTAACTCACTTCGTGTTGCGGCGGGCGTTGGCCGCCCGTCGCAGCTAAACTCGCCTGGCGTCGTGTTGCTTGAACAGGTAATCGAGCCAGAGGTTCGTCAGACGTTCCTGCATGCGGTTCTGCGACAGACGTTCATCAAGGTTGTCCAGATCGACGATATCGACCGGTTGATCCTGCCATGAACAACCGAATACCGCCTTGGTGCGTTTGCCGGTCGTCGGATCGATTTGCCATTGCAGGCATTGCGAGCAAACGCCCTTGAGCATGCATTGCATCGGGGTATTGATTGATGCGATGACTTCCGAGGGGCCTTTTGGAAAAACCGGTTTTAATTCATTTCGGCGTGCGTCGCGCAGAATTCGAACCGTGCAGGAGTCCGCGACAATGATCATGCGGTCGACATCGGACAGCGGTATCGACGGATTTCCCGCAGCGTAAGTTTGAAGGGCGCTGACAATATTTTTTGAACCCATCACCCATTCGATGTGATCAGCCACTTGTGCCAGCTCATCGCGCATGAATACATCGCGTTCATTCTCGAACACCGCGAAGAGGATGACGCGGTTTCCGCTGCTCCGCATCGCGGGCGCGACGCCCAACGCATGGGGGACACCAATCGGACCAGCGACAATCAGCACCGTTTCTGGCGACTCATCAGGAATTTTTGTTCGTACTCCGCCAGGTCCCATCAATGACACCGGATCCCCGGGCTGGAGCGCGGATACCATGCGGGAACTTGCGCCGCCCTCGACGACCAGCAAGGAAACTGTTCCCGCTGTTTTATCCACGTAAGCCCCGGTAAGTGCCAGCGCTTCCGTTTGCAATTTCACCTGGCCCAGCGTCGCGGCACGCGATTCAAAATTCTGGAGACGGAAAAACTGTCCGGGTTTGAACCGCGCGGCGGCCAAAGGAGCATGCACGGTCAGTTTGACGACCCGATCATGCACGCGGCGAACGTCCACGACGCGCGCGGACAGGTTGGAAGCAATGCGTGAACTAAATTCGGCATAGTCAGATTTCTGGGTTTCCTGGGGCGCGCCGAGTGCGTCCATGATCCTGGGGTAGATTTGCAGCCCCGAAGCAACGGCCTTGACGACACTGCCGTGGAAGACCGGATGCGCATCACCGATCAGGCTGACGCGCTTGTCGCCGTTCGTATATGAAGTAAACGCACCGAACTCGTCCTTGCAGTGGGGCGCGACGGCCACCGGTTCCAGATGATTGTCGTGTTGTCGAAACGTCTGGTAGTGGCCACGCTCTTTGACGAAGTGGCCCTTGTGCTCAAATTCGTACGCAACGTTCGGACGGGCACCCGTTGCGACAAGAATGGCGCGGGCCGGCAGTGTGACTTCCTGTTGCGTCGCGGTGTTCGTGCACACCAGCGCGCTGACATGTCCGTGGGTATCCAGCGTGGCCCGTTTCGGCTCCAGATGCTCGGCGTAGTAGAGTCCCTCTTCGAGCGCCTTGATCACTTCTTCGTGGTTGCGC
>DKAR01000001.1 GCA_002450895.1 Proteobacteria bacterium UBA6921 | reverse complement strand
GAAGGCCGCACCTGCCCCAAATGCAATTCGGCACTGGTGATTAAGCATGGCCGGTACGGAAAATTCATCGGCTGCAGCTCCTACCCCGAATGCAAGCATATGGAACCGCTGGAGAAGCCGGCGGACACCGGAATCGAATGCCCGGAATGCAAGAAGGGCACGCTGCTGAAGCGCAAATCACGCTATGGAAAGATTTTCTATTCCTGCTCGACGNNCCGCCGACACCCCCGAGAAGTAGCGTTCTGCCTGTCACGACCGATTGCGTCCCCGACCGGGGGACAACTACCATCTACGTGATACACGGTTGAAGTCAGCCCCAATGCAACTCACGCTGTATACCGACTACACCCTGCGCGTGCTCATCTATCTGGCCATGCATCGCGGCCGTACCGTCACGATCACCGAAGTCGCGCAGTACTACGGTATCTCGCGCAATCACCTTGTGAAAGTTGTGCACAATCTTTCAACGCTGGGCTACATCCAGACAGCGCGGGGCAAGGGCGGAGGTATCCGCCTCGACGCCGATCCGGCCCGGGTTTCCATCGGGGAAGTTGTCCGAAAGGTTGAACCCCACTTCGATATTGTCGAGTGCTTCAACTCCAAAGCGCCAAAATGCACGGTCGAGCCGCTGTGCGCCCTGAAAAACGCCCTCTGGGACGCAAAGAACCAGTTTCTGGCGGCTCTGGACGGCATTACCCTGTCGAAAGCCGTGCGTCAGGACGGACCGATACCGCTGGTTTTTCACCCCTCCCCCCGCCCGACCCGCGAAACTCGGCGCAAATAGAACTTTTTCCCCGATTGCGAACCCGCTACAATCTCTGGCCCTCGGCGGCCGCCCGTGCGCATCTTTTCACCGCCGATGGTTCGTCACCGCGCACCCGAATTCCCGATTTCAAGAAATGTCTTTATTTATTTAGGAGATAGGTATGTCCACGAAACACCCCGTCATCGCCGTAACCGGATCATCCGGCGCGGGAACCACCACGGTAAAAAACGCGTTTGAACACATTTTCTGGCGCGAAAAGATCAAGCCGGTTGTGGTGGAAGGCGACAGCTTTCATCGCTTCGACCGGGTGCAGATGAAGGAAGAAATCAAGAAAGCCCAGTCCGAGGGGCGGATCCTGAGTCACTTCGGCCCCGAGGGCAATCACTTCGAAAAACTCGAAGAATTGTTCAAACAGTACGGCACCAACGGCGCGGGCAAGCGTCGTTACTATCTCCACAGCCTGGAAGAAGCCAAGCCGTACAACCAGGAGCCCGGCACCTTTACGCCGTGGGAAGATCTGCCGAAAGACAGCGACCTGCTGTTCTATGAAGGACTGCATGGCGGCGCCGTCGATGGCGCAGTCAATTGCGCGCAATTCGTGGACCTGCTGGTCGGCGTGGTACCGATCGTCAACCTGGAATGGATCCAGAAAATTCATCGCGACACAGCGCAGCGCGGCTATTCCGCGGAAGCTGTTACCGACACCATCCTGCGCCGCATGCACGATTACGTGCATTACATCGCGCCACAATTTTCGCGCACGCATGTCAACTTCCAGCGCGTGCCGACCGTGGATACGTCGAATCCGTTCATCGCGCGTGACATCCCGACGCCGGATGAAAGCTATGTTGTGATTCGTTTCCGCGATCCACAGAAACAGGACTTCCCGTATCTGATGAGCATGATCAAGGATTCCTTCATGTCGCGCCGCAACACGATCGTTGTGCCCGGCGGAAAGATGGGATTCGCGATGGAAATCATCCTGACTCCGATGATCCACGAACTCATCGAACAAAGCCGCAAATCCAGGAAATAGGCGATCAACGGGCCCCTCTGGGGCCCGAATCGTTTTTGGTTACCTGAAAATCTTAGCTGCTCCTGCTCAGCTGTCCGCAACACTCTCCGGTGATTCCGCCAACAAGGCGCCGGTCAGTACAACGAGCCCCCGCACCAGCAACAACGCCTTCGCCTGGCCGCGGTGGGCAGTACGCGCTTCCACGTCGCCCCGCAGGATGCCGCGCACACTCAGTACCTGAAAGACATACAGCATGTATAACGTGAGCACGAGGCCAAGGTGCATCCACACACCAAAGCTGGTGATGTCACCGTGTTCGATCAGCCGCTTGTACCAATCGCGCGTCGCGTACAGGTAAAAAGGCATGCAGAGATCGAACAGGATCAGCGTCGCCATCAGCGGCATGTGAACAACGCGCCGGCGGTACTGCCAGAATGCGAATAACATCACGAAGTACAGTGCCAGGGCGGCCCAAACTGCTTCTGTCATCATGGTTACTGATCCTTAAGGCGGCGGCCTTCCCGGCAACGGTGCCTGTTTCGCCTGAACGGCGTAGTATCGAAGAGTGTAACAGCCTTTAGAACCATCACCGGTAAGCCGCTATCCAAGATGATAAAAGGACGTCGCACAGAGTGATCAACCGTCATGGGACTTTACGCGTGGTTATCCAAGGCCGTCACCGCCTGGCTCACTCACGAGCCGTATCCGCCGCGGTCGTATCTATGCGACTTTGAGTTGCTCGCGAAAGAAATTCGCCCCTGCGACATCCTGCTGGTCGAAGGACGCAGTCGAATCAGCCGCGTTATTCGCAATATCACTGTCAGCGCCTGGACCCACAGCGCCGTCTATCTTGGCCGGATCAGCGAGATCCAGGACAACGAAATACGTACGCGCGTTCGCGCCCTCTACGACGGAAGCGACGATGATCAGCTCATCATCGAGGCACTGCTTGGCGAGGGAACCGTCGTCAAGCCATTAGCCAAGTATGCGAAGGAACATTTGCGAATTTGCCGCCCGCGTGGACTGGCACCGGATGATTCACTTTCGGTCATTCGACAATGCGCCGGTCATCTGGGCGATGAATACAATTTCCGGCAGCTGCTCGATCTCGCGCGCTTCCTGCTTCCCTATACCTTTATTCCTAAACGCTGGCGGTCAACACTATTCGAGCACAACGTCGGCGACGAAACGCGAACCGTATGTTCGTCGATGATCGCCGCGGCGTTCGCGTCGGTTCAGTACCCGATTCTTCCGGTGGTGCATCGCGCCGAAGACGGCGGTCTGATGTTGTACCGGAGAAATCACAAACTTTTTACGCCAAATGATTTCGATACGTCGCCGTACTTCGACATCGTGAAGTACTCCATGCTCGCCGGCGACGATCTTGCCGTGTACCGCCAACTGCCATGGAACAAGGAAGGTGTGATCTGCGACGATGAGAATTACTGTTACATCCCGCCCACGGCGGCATCACCAAAAATCGTAGTGCGTCAACCGAACAAGAAAAAGAAAGATGCAAAAACGCCGATCAAGCGTCCAGCATGAATCACCTGCTGACACCTGAACTATACTCAAACAGACTCCGCGCCGACCTCTCCCCATGATCTGCCTCGCTTACCTGCTGACTCTCTTCGCCGTTGCCTGGGCTTTGGCCTACGTGCGGTCGCGTTGTGTTACGTGGACGATTGTGTTCGCCGTGCTGTTGGCGCTGATGCCCGTACTCGGGGCGCCGGAGGGCATCACGCGCGGAGTTTGGATTGGATTCGTTGTCCTTGCCGTGCTCTTCAATGTCGGCTTGCTGCGACGCGCGCTATTGAGTCGCCCGCTCTTCGCGTGGTTCAAAACAGCGCTGCCGCCGATGTCGCGCACTGAACAGGAAGCGATTGAAGCTGGATCGGTTTGGTGGGATGCCGAATTGTTCAGCGGCGCTCCGGACTGGAAGAGACTCCTTGCCACACCCGCTCCAAAACTGGCCGCCGAGGAGCAAGCCTTCATCGACGGTCCGGTGGAAGAGCTTTGCCGCATGCTCGACGACTGGAAGATCACTCACGAGACGGCGGATCTTCCGGAACATGTTTGGCGCTTCATCAAGGATCACCGCTTCTTCGGAATGATCATTCCGAAACAATACGGCGGCCTCGAGTATTCCGCCCTCGCCCACTCCACCGTGGTCATGAAGATCGCGAGTCGGTCGATCACGGCGGCAGTCACTGTCATGGTGCCCAACTCCCTCGGCCCCGCAGAATTGTTGCTGCGCTATGGCACGGACGCGCAAAAGAATCATTACCTGCCACGTCTGGCGCGCGGCGACGAAATCCCCTGCTTCGCACTGACCGGGCCCGACGCCGGGTCTGACGCCAGTTCGATTCCTGATTCCGGGATCGTCTGTCGCCGACCGCATGACGGCAAACCCGATGTGCTCGGTATCAGCCTGACGTGGAACAAGCGCTACATCACGCTCGGCCCTGTGGCAACCGTGCTCGGCCTCGCATTCAAGTTGCAGGATCCGGATCATCTCCTCAGCGAGAAAACGCATCTTGGAATCACACTGGCACTGATTCCGACTTCGCACCCCGGCGTCAACATCGGGCGCCGCCACTATCCGCTCAATATGGCGTTTCAGAACGGCCCGAACTCTGGCACCGACGTATTCATTCCAATGGAGTGGATCATCGGTGGCATGCCGCAAGTCGGACAAGGATGGCGCATGTTGATGGAATGCCTCGCCGCAGGGCGATCCATTTCCCTTCCCGCGCTGTCAACCGGTGGCGGCAAACTCGCGTCACGCGCAACCGGCGCATATGCGCGCATACGCAAGCAGTTCAAGACGCCGATTGGAAAGTTTGAGGGCGTGGAGGAAGCGCTCGCTCGAATTGCCGCAAACACCTATGTCATGGACGCCACCCGCGTGATGACGGCGGGCGCCGTCGACGCGGGCGAAAAACCGTCGGTGATTTCTGCCATCGCAAAATATCATCTGACCGAACGGTTGCGTCAGACCATCAATGATGCGATGGATGTGCAAGGCGGCAGCGGCATCTGCATGGGACCGCGCAATTATCTCGCACGCATCTACCAATCCATTCCGATCAGCATCACCGTGGAAGGTGCGAACATCCTGACGCGTTCGCTGATCATTTTCGGGCAGGGCGCGATTCGCTGCCATCCTTATGTGTATCAGGAAATGCAGGCGGCCATGAACCCGGATCGTGACCGCGGGCTGCGTGATTTTGATCGCGCCTTCTTCGCGCACGTCGGATTCACGATCAGCAATGCGGCGCGAGCACTGTTTCTTGCGCTGACGAGCGCGCGCTTTGCCTCCACGCCAGTGTCGGGCCCCACGGCACGTTACTATCAAAAATTCACGCGCGTCAGCGCCGCGCTCGCATTGAGCGCGGACGTGTCCATGCTGCTGCTGGGTGGCGCACTCAAGCGCAAGGAAAAGCTTTCAGCACGTCTGGGCGACGTGCTCGCACAGCTTTATCTGGCTTCCGCCGTGCTCAAGCGCTATCAGGATCAGGGGTGCAACCACGAAGATCTGCCCATGGTGCGCTACGCTTGTTCAGAGGCCCTTGGCCGTGCCCAGGAGGCGCTTTACGGCGTGCTCGATAACTTCCCGATGCGCTGGGTGGCGTGGATCCTCCGGTTTTTTACATTCCCGGTCGGGCGCGCGTTTCAATCCGTGTCAGATTCTGCCGGACACCGCGTCGCGTCCGTGCTGCTGGAGCCTTCGACTGCGCGTGACCGGCTCACGTCCGGTGTTTTTGTGCCGAAAGATGTGAGCGATCCGATTGGCCGCCTGGAAGATGCGCTGGAGAAGGTCATCAAGGCGGAGCCGATCGAGAAAAAGGTCTCAGCCGCGCACAAGGCCGGGACGATCGGCGGCGACACCGAGGAGCAACGCGTTGACGCCGCCGTGGCGCGCAATGTGATCACTTCCGACGAAGCCGCCACCCTTCGGGCCGCGAGCAGCGCGCGTTCTGAAGTCATCGCGGTGGATGATTTCGCGCCAGCGGAGTTGGCACGACATACTTAACCGCAACATTTGCTTTTCTAAGGTGAGGAGCCGCCTATGGAAACGTCATCCCGCCTGCGTCGTCCGGTTTACATTGTCGACGGCAATCGCACGCCCTTCCTGAAAGCCAAGGGCAAGCCGGGCCCCTTCGTGGCGTCAGATCTGGCGGTGCAAGCCGGGCGCGCGTTGTTGCTGCGCCAACCGTTCGAACCGCGCGAATTCGATGAAGTAATTTTCGGCTGCGTAATGCCGGGCCCGGACGAAGCCAACATTGCGCGCGTGATTGCACTGCGTCTCGGCTGCCAGAAGCATGTACCGGCGTGGACCGTGCAGCGCAATTGTGCATCCGGATTACAAGCGCTCGATTGCGCGACCGACGACATCAGCAGCGGACGCGCCGATCTGATACTGGCCGGCGGTGTCGAGTCGATGAGCCACGCCCCGGTGTTGTTCGGAACCGACATGGTGAACTGGCTGGCGGATCTCAACGCGGCGAAAACAAAGATGGCCAAGCTGAAGGTTTTTGGCCGATTGAAACTGAAACAGCTGGCGCCGATTATCGGCCTGTTGCGTGGCCTGACTGACCCGGTCGTCGGATTGTCGATGGGCCAGACGGCGGAAATTCTCGCGCAGCGTTTTAGCATCTCACGCACCGAGATGGATGAATACGCGATGCAAAGTCATCAGCGGCTGGCTGCGGCGCAGGATGCGGGATGGATGTCCGAAGTTGAAACCGTATATGACGCGTCCGGAAATTTCTACAGCAGCGATGATGGGCTGCGCCGCGATACGGATGTTCCGAAACTCGCCAAGTTAAAGCCCGTGTTCGATCGTCCCTTCGGAAAAGTCACCGCCGGCAACAGCGCACAAGTCACCGACGGCGCCGCGTGTCTGATCCTGGCCAGCGAAGACGCCATCAAGAAACACAACCTTCCGGTGCTGGGCCGCGTAATCGACAGCCAATGGGCCGGACTGGAACCTTCTCAAATGGGTCTGGGCCCGGCACATGCAATGTGGCCCTTGCTCAAACGCAATCACCTGGACGTCAATCAGATCGACTATTGGGAAATCAACGAGGCCTTCGCGACGCAAGTGCTGGCCTGCACGCGCGCGTGGAAAGAAGACGAGTATTGTCGCAACGAAATCGGCGCCGACGGCGCAATCGGCGAGATTCCGCCCGATCGACTCAACGTTGACGGCGGCGGCGTCAGCATCGGCCACCCGGTGGGCGCGAGTGGCGCACGCATTGTGCTGCACCTGCTCAACGTCCTGAAGCGAAACAACGCCAAACGCGGCATCGCCAGCCTCTGCATCGGTGGCGGTCAAGGTGGCGCGATGCTCGTGGAGGCTGCATAACATGAGCTCATACAAACACTGGCGTACCGAAACTGACGCGGACCAGATCGCCTGGCTGACCTTTGACAAGGCCGACAGCAGCGCGAACACGTTCTCAAGCGAAGTGCTTTCGGAACTGATGCAGATCATTGACGGCCTGAAGGGCGACAAACCACGCGGCGTGGTCATTCGCTCAGGCAAAGCCAGCGGCTTCATCGCTGGCGCTGACGTGAAGGAATTCAGCGCGGTTCGCGATTTCGACGCCGCATTGAAATTCATTGCCCAGGGACAGGACACCTTCGACGCACTTGCCGCCCTTCCGTGTCCCACAATCGCGTTGATCAAGGGATTCTGTCTTGGCGGCGGTCTGGAGCTCGCGCTCGCGTGCAAGTACCGCATTGCCGACGACAGTGCCAACACCAAACTCGGATTGCCTGAAGTTCGACTCGGTATACATCCCGGATTCGGGGGAACCGTTCGCCTTCCACCGCTGATCGGTGCTCCGGCCGCAATGGATCTCATGCTGACCGGCCGAACCGTCATCGCCAAAGTAGCGCAGCGAATGGGACTGGTGGACTACGCCGTTCCGGATCGCCATCTGGAATTGGCAGCGCGCGAAACCGTTCTGAATCCACCCAGACAAAAACACGCCAAAGGTTGGCTCGCACTGACGAACAAAGCTTTCGCTCGGCCGCTGCTGGCGCGCAAGATCCGCCAGCAAGTCGCAACCAAGGCACGCCCGGATCACTATCCTGCGCCGTTTGCGATTATCGACCTGTGGGAAAAATTCGGCGGCGATCCGGCAACAATGATGCGCGAAGAGCGCTACTCGGAAGCACGCCTCGTCACCAACGAAACCGCGCGCAACCTGATTCGCGTGTTCTTCCTGCAGGAGCGGATGAAGGGGCTGGGTGACAAGAAACTGATTCAACCGAAACACGTCCATGTCATCGGTGCTGGCGTCATGGGTGGTGATATTGCGGCGTGGTGTGCGCAGCAAGGCATGCGCGTAACACTGCAGGATCGCAAGCATGAGCACCTGGCCCGCGTATTGAAACGGGCACGCGACATGTACACCAAGACGCTGAAACTGCCACGTCTTGTACAAGCCGCATTGGATCGCCTCGTTCCAGATCTTGAGGGACATGGTGCGCGCCACGCTGACGTAATCGTTGAAGCAATTTTCGAAAACATTGAAGCGAAGCAATCCCTGTTTCGCGCGCTGGAACCTACGATCCGACCAGATGCACTGCTGTGCACAAACACCTCCAGCATTCCCCTCGAAACGCTGAGCGCCGCACTAAAACAACCCGAGCGACTGGTCGGTCTGCACTTCTTCAATCCGGTCGCCAAGATGCAACTTGTGGAAATCGTCAGCGCTCCCAACACGGACCCGGATGTCGCTGCCCGCGCCGCTGCTTTTACGCGCCACATCGATCGCCTGCCGCTTCCAGTCACGAGCAAGCCGGGATTCCTGGTCAATCGAATTCTGATGCCGTATTTGATGGAGGCCGTCATTCTGGAATCCGAGGGCGTCCCCGCGCCAACCATTGATCAGGCCGCGCTGGATTTCGGAATGCCAATGGGCCCCCTCGAACTGGCCGATACCGTCGGGCTCGACATATGTTTGCATGTTGGAGAAATTCTCGGCGCGCACTTCGGCTCTGAAGTGCCTGCACGCCTGCGCGATCTCGTGAACGCCGGATCACTGGGCAAAAAGAGTGGCTCCGGATTCTATAAATGGGACGGAGACAAGAAAGGCGCTCCGGATAAAGGCGGCTACAACAATCCCGGTATGACTGAAATCACCGATCGCCTGGTCCTGCGCTTCCTTAATGAAGCCATGGCGTGCCTGCGCGAAGGCGTTGTGGCGGATTCTGATCTGCTGGATGCCGGGGTTATTTTTGGTACGGGCTTTGCGCCGTTCCGCGGCGGCCCGATGCACTACGTTCACAATCGCGGCCCCGCGGTACTCAATACGCGGCTCGTGGATCTTAAGTCTCGTTACGGGGTTCGCTTTGCGCCGGATTCCGGATGGAAATAGTCAGACACTATCTTGACAGTAGACAACCGCCCCGCGCACGGCGTTAAACTGGGCGTCAACTTCGCTGCACGGGGGCTCGACCATGCAATCTTTTCCGGCGCTGACGCAGTTTGATTTTCATCATGCTCTCGAAGATCGGTCAGGTCTTTCAATTGCGTTCTTTAGCAGCTCGTCGTGTTCTTCATGTGCCTACTGGCGAAAATTGCTTGAGCAGTACCGGGATCAACACCCCGACGTTGAAATCTACGAAGTCGATGCCAAACGCGATCTTGCCCTGGCAGAGGAATTCAACATCTTTCACTTGCCCGCCCTGTTCCTGTACACCGACGGGGAGTTCCATTCGGAAATTCAGTGCGAAGCGTCATTGCGCAAGTTGGAGAGCGCAATCGATGTAGCGCTGGCGAGCCCCGCCCAGGAATTACCCTGAGCTCGTCAGTTCAGTCCCGCATAGGTCTCTTGGAAAGCTTGCGTTGCAGTGTTCGACGGTGCATGCGCAGCTGACGCGCCGTTTCGGAAATGTTTCCATTGTTTTCCCGCAGGACACGCTGAATGTGTTCCCACTCCATTCGATCCACACTTGGCGGTTGCCGATTGATCGGCGTATCGGGATCCGGCTCAGTCATCCGGAACGCCGCAAGAATTTCGTCAATGCCCGCAGGCTTAGCAAGATAGTGCAATGCACCCAGCTTGATCGCATCCACGGCGGTCGCAATGCTGGCGTACCCGGTCAGGACGACGATTTGCATTCCGTCATCGAGCTCTTTCAGTTTCGGAATTAGCGTCAAACCTGACTCACCGGGCATGCTGAGATCGACCAGCGCATTTTCCGGCGGTTCGTCCTGCGCCATTGCCAGCGCCTGCTCGGCGTTGTGGGCTACCTGAACATCAAAGCCGCGCCGCGTGAAAGCACGCGACAGCGCGTGACACAGATCGACGTCGTCGTCGACGATCATCATGCTGGGCAGGGCATCAGCACCCGGAGTCATGATGAGGCTCCTCGCTCTGTCACCGTCGGCACCAACAGACGCGCGATCGAACCACCGCCTTCACGGCGCAGAAACTGCAGTTCACCGCCGATGCGATCCACCGCCGCACGCGCGAGGAAGAGACCGAGCCCGCGTCCTGAGCCCGGCTCCTTCGTACTGAAAAAGGCGTTACCGGCGCTTTCCAGCATTTCTTCCGGGAAACCGGGGCCGCGATCCATGACGTCAATCGTGGCGCTATCGGCAGTCCAGCGCGCTTCCACTTCGACCTTGTTGCCGGATGCATCCGCGGCATTGTTCAGCAGATTCATCAGCGCCTGGCCCAAGGTTTCATCCGTCGCAACCGTGGGCGCGCGCCCCGGCAAGATGACGCGGCAATCGCAGGAAGCGGCGGGTCGCATCAATCGCCACTTTCCGATGACATCGTTGACAAACTCTGTGACCGGGCGCGCCGCGACGGCGCCGAAACGTGTCTGCTGGGCCGACGCCAGAAGATTGGTGATCGTGCCGCGACACGCATCCACCTGGCGCTGCAGCACGGTGAGATCCTCGACCAGCATTTTGTGATCCGAATACTGATCCATCAGCTCTTTCGCCAGCACGCCGATGGTGGTCAGCGGCGTCCCCAGCTCATGTGCAGCTCCCGCGGCCATCGTGCCGATGGCGAGCACGCGCTGGTCCCGAAGCATGGCTTCGCGCGCGGCATTCAACTCAACATCCCGATCGCGCATACGCGCAACGAAATAAACGATCAGCACCGCACTCAACAGAAATGTTGTCCACATTCCCACGACGTGCAGGCGCATCATCACATCGTGACTGTCGATCACGGATGTCAGTGGCACGTGAAACTTCAACAGCCCGGTATAGCAGGTAGCTGCGATTACCGCGACAACCCACATTTTTCTGCGCGGCAGCATTTGCGCGGCCAGCGTCAGTGGCAGCAGATAAAAAACAGTAAACGGATTCGTTGACCCCCCGGTGAAGTACAACAGGCCCGTGAGCGCCGCGACATCGACGAGAATTTCCAGCAGTATGCCGCGCTCGGTATCGACGGCGCCGCGCGCCAATCGCATTCCCGTGACAATGTTGAACGTCGCGACCCCGGCCAAAATGAACGTCACCGGCAACAAAGGAAGGTCGACGTCCAGCTGGAATTGCGCGATCAGGACAGCCGAAACCTGAATTCCCAAGGCCATGTTGCGCAGCCAAAACAGCAGCTGCATCGACGTGGCGCGGCGGCGAGTGGAACTGACTTCTTTTGGCATAGACGCGGTGCCCGGCACACTGGTTATCGAAGTGTGCCCTGACCTCGTAAAATTGTCACACAGCGCGTCTAGCTGTATCTCCACCGCCCCGGACCCAACCAGTTGTTGTGATTCGCGCCCGCCGAAACGGGCACCACCTTATCTCGCGCAGACTTTATTGCGCCTTCGCTTTACCGGTGACAACGACATTTACCGGCAGATCGCCGTTTCCCTTGGCATAAACGTGTACGGATGAAACGATATTTTCCAAAAGTTTTTGTCGCTCTTCCGCATCCGTTGGAAGAAGCGTCGCATCGACTCCACTCAGCCACTCGCCGTAGGCGAGCCCGAAAACAACATAGCCGGTGCGTGTTGTCGCATTGACCACCAGCGGCTGTTCGAACTCGAGCTCCGCTTCTTCCGGAATCGTCAACCCCGTATCATCGATGTCGATCTTGGTACGCGTGATACAGGTTCCACCGCTCGCCTCCGAGCAATAATCCGCGCGCATCGCGAACATCTTGCCGGTCATGTCGGGAATTTCAGGAACTGTCGTGGGATCATCACTTGATGCTGCAGCCGGAACAGGAACCCCATACGCGTCACCATCCACCCGGGCAAATGAAACGTGCATGCCACAGTATGTCCCCGGCGCCATCGATCGATCGCCAAGCGCGAGAATGAATTCGTCCTGCGTAACGATATCAATGACGTTTGGCTTGTTCAGGCTGCGGTCGCCCACAGGCTCACTTCCGTGACCCGCATGGGCCATGGCCCTGGGAAAGATTGATTCAAAAATCCGTTGCGGAAGTTTTGACACGCTCGTGCATTCTTCGAGATGAACTTCATCGACAACGAGAAAGGCTCTATATACCGACACCAGGTGGCTCGGAGTCGCCCCATCGATAATGTCATGGTGCTCGACGTTGGCTTTGTCGTATCCGCCCGCTAGCGCGACGACAGTGTCAGAGCCTGAATTTGCGAGATTCGGGACAGTGCGCGTTGCGGCAACACGATCTTCAAGATGGGTTTCACCGAAATGAATGACGATACCGTCGTCATTGATCTCACTGTCTTCCGTTCCCGGACAACCAGCGAGTCCGATAACGCCCGCCAACACAACGACAGCAAACTTGTTGCGACTAAAAATCATATGCGACTCCCACGCGCAGCAGCGGATCTTCTTCCTGATGCCCATGCGCATTTTCTATAAATGGAATTTGATAACTCAGGCTGAACACGAGATCTTCGATCGGTGTCCAGGCGACGCCGGGCGTCCCCATCACCAGCACCCCACCCGAATCTTCGTCCTTCACACCATCGTACTCATCCTGTTTCTTGAATCGGCTGTCCAGACTGAACTGAAGCGCCAGACTTTGAGCAGGGGCCCACTGAATCATGCCGGTCAACAGCAAGACGTCACCGGCCTGATAACCCTGATATCCTTCCGTGATAGCGTGCTGATAGGTGGTGCTCACGTAAAAGAACCACGGCATGTCGTAGATTCCGTACCAGAGGCCAAGGCTGGGAATCGTGGCGCCGACACCGGGCTGCGCGTCGATGTCGACCGCCTCGCCGTTGCTTTTTTCTTCAGACGACGTTGGAAGCCTCAAACCGAACTGCATTCCCCACATGGTTCGGCGATGGATGGAGCTATCTCCGCCGCCGAACCAGCGCGCCGTCACGTCCATGTCGCCGACGCCACTGCCTTTCTCGCTGGTGAGGTCGTAGCGTTTGACTTCTTTGGTAACGAACGGAAGGCTCGCGGCAAACATCCATTCGGTACTGAGGGCATAGCTGAAATTCAGCGTGACGCGCTCTTCGTCGGTTTCCAATTCGGCATCCGACGGGCCGACGGTCTCGCCGCGCTTGACGTAGTCCACTCCGAATCGCATTCGCCCTGCGAATGGTTTTTCGGTCCCCATCGTCGTAATCGTCGGATCACCCGCCATGCACGTCGCACAGGCAAACACCGCATCAGGAACAAACATCGCGGACAGTACCGCGCCCAACACCAATACCCGCCGGAACATACCCCACCCCTTGTTTTTGGAGGGGCTGATTATCTCGGTCTTTCCCTTACACTGAGAATGCGACATTTTGTCGCACCCCAATTGCGGTATCGGTTGCAGCGCAACGACGGGCATCGTAAGCGCCGTGCGACAAAATGCCGCATTCCATGGTGATAGTCAGGTCAGTACCATCCTGCGACTTGTTCAACCAATAGATGGGGAAGGGGCGATATGAAATTCCGCAAGGCACTACTCGCAGCATCCGTCGGTTTGGCCTTTAGCGCAGCGCAAAATGCCAGCGCACACACCGCATTTGTCGTTGACGCGACGAGCATTCCGTTCGCCGGCAAGAGCTATACCGGAACGATGCGTGCGGGCCACGGTTGCGAAGACGAAATCACTGGCGACCACTTCGACACCGAGCGAATTGAAATTACCATTCCTGCCGGCGTAACGGGAGTGAAACCCATCGACGCGCCTTGGGCGAAGGCATCCGTGGTGTCGCATGTCGAGGTCGTGGACGGGAAAGACGTTACCGTTGTGGACAAGCTAATCTGGACTCGCTACGCCTCGATCCCGGTGAATACAGAAGATACCAACATATACCTGGTTAGCTTCCGCGCGACACTTCCCAACGCCCCGTTGACCTCCGTTTCGTTTGATACCGTCCAGTTCTGCCACAACGCAGGCGCCGAAGAAATTGAAACACCATGGGTGGGCGCAGAATCGCCAACACTGAACCTGGTGCCCTCTCGGTCACCCGGTTGGAACAAATACACGATCGGCACGGCAATTTCGGACGAAGCCGGGCTGAAGAAATTCTTCGGCGATGCGTACATCGTCTGGTCCGGCGGTGCTGCGTACAGCCCCAATTCGGTCACCGCAGGCCTCATCACCAACAAGCTGACGTCCGTGCCGGCGAATCAAGAGATCTGGGTGAAGTACTAACGATTGGAGGAGATTGTCATGAAACGATTTCTTTCGATCGCTGCGCTCTGTCTGATGGCCACTGCATGTGGCGGCGGTTCGTCTGACGACGATTCATCGAATGTCGGCGCGACCGACAATGGCATGGACCCGACAACGATGTTGCTGGAGTCCCCGCCAACCGACGGGAAGCTGCCCAAGGATCTGATGCCACCGACGTAGCATTTGCGAGCTGCAGAAACGAAGAACCCGGCGCAAGGCCGGGTTCTTTTTTTGCGTTAATTCCAGACTAATTGATGTGACCAACGATCCCTTCGAATTCGTCGAGGCTGTTGTAATGAATCACGAGCTTGCCCTTACCCTTTGCGCTGTGCTGAATCGAGACTTTGGCGCCCAGTTTCTCTGACAGCTCGGTTTCGAAGCGCTGGATATTGGGATCCACGACCGGAACGGACAAAGTCGGGACATCCTGATGTTGCAGCGTGTGCTGCACCAATCGCTCGGTTTCGCGCACCGAAAGCTGCTTGATGGCGACTTCTTTCGCGACTGAGCTCTGCGCACTGCCCTGCAGCGCCAACAGCGCGCGGGCATGTCCCATTTCCAGATCCCCGTTTTCGACGAGCTCTTTCACGTCGACATTCAAGGCAAGCAGGCGCAACAGGTTGGTCACCGCCGTTCGTGAACGGCCCACGGCGTCGGCGACTTGCTGGTGCGTCAATCCGAATTCGTCGCTCAATCTCTGTAGTGCCGTGGCTTCTTCCATCGGATTCAGATTTTCGCGCTGAATATTTTCGATCAGCGCCATCGCAATGGCGGCTTCGTCGGGTACGTCGCGAATGACCGCCGGAATCTCGTGCAGCTGTGCCAACTGGGCTGCGCGCCAGCGGCGCTCGCCGGCAATGATTTCGTAACGCCCGCCGGGGATGGGGCGCACCACGATCGGCTGCACCACACCCTGAGCCCGTATTGAGTTGGCCAGATCTTCCAGGCTCTCGGTATGAATGTTGTGGCGCGGCTGATATTTGCCGGGCTGTAGCAAATCCACACCCAGCTTGCGCAGGTCACCCTGCGCAGCAGCAGGGGTCTCTGCCGCTTCGACGGCGGGTGCGCTCACCGGCGTCACGACCGGCGCGCCCGCCGCGGTATCACTCGGAGGCGAAGCCGGTGCGACGGCCGGACGGTTCAGACCACCCAACAACGCATCCAGACCTCGACCTAATCCACGTTTTTTCACGGCGGCACCACGGCTTTCGTTTTGATCCATACGCCTTCCCCTTACTGTACCCAGTTGTTCGTGGCGGGCATGG
>DKAR01000132.1 GCA_002450895.1 Proteobacteria bacterium UBA6921 | reverse complement strand
TGCACCGCGTAGGCAAAGTCCACCGCCGTTGCGCCGCGCGGAAGTTCTTTGATTTCGCCTTTGGGGGTGAACACGTAAACCACATCGGGAAACAGATCGACTTTGACGTTTTCCAGAAACTCCAGCGAGTTTCCGGCGCTCTGTTGCATTTCAAGCAAGCCTTTCAGCCACTGGCGCATGCGCTCTTGCGAGTTCTGCCCACCACCCGAGTCGCCCGACTTGTAGACCCAGTGCGCTGCGATGCCCGCTTCTGCGACGTGGTGCATTTCCTCGCTGCGAATTTGCACTTCGATCGGTACACCGTAGGGACCAAACAAAATAGTATGCAACGATTGATATCCATTCGCTTTTGGAATGGCGATGTAGTCCTTGAATTTTCCGGGGACCGGCTTGTAGAGATTGTGAACAATGCCCAGTGCGCGATAGCACGAGTCCACCTTGTCGACAATAATTCGAAATGCATACACGTCGTACACTTCGCTAAACGGCAGGCGCTTCTGCCGCATCTTCTGATAAATGCTGTAGAGATGCTTTTCCCGGCCCAGGACACGCGCGTCGAGGTGTTCCTGTTTCAACCGCTCGACGATTGAAGTTTCGATCTTGCTGATAATTTCTTTCCGATTACCGCGCGTCTTTCGCACCGCTTCATCGAGCACGCGGTAGCGCGCGGGATAGATCGCCTGAAACCCCAGATCTTCGAGTTCCAGACGAACGTTGTTCATACCGAGGCGCAACGCAATGGGCGCGTAGATTTCGAGCGTCTCGCGCGCGATGCGCCGTTTCTTGTCGGAACGCATCACTCCCAACGTGCGCATGTTGTGCAACCGGTCCGCGAGCTTTACGAGGATCACGCGAATATCGCGAACCATCGCCAGAATCATCTTGCGGAAATTCTCGGCCTGCGCCTCCGCGCGGTTTTCGAACTTGACCTGGGTCAGCTTGCTGACGCCGTCGACAAGCTCGGCAACTTCCTCGCCGAATTCCTTGGTGACCTGCTCTTTGGGCGTTTTGGTGTCTTCGATGACATCGTGCAGAATTGCGGCGACGAGGCTTTTTTCGTCCATCCGCATTTCAGCGAGAATCTTGGCGACCGCCAGCGGATGGGAAATGTAAGGCTCACCGCTGACACGGTGCTGTCCTTCGTGCGCCTGAGCGGAGAATTCGTAGGCGCGCACGACTTCCGCGACTTGTGCGGGCTCAAGATAGGCCTCGAGCATCTTGCACAAATCGGCGAGTCGGAACTCCGGCACATCCGGAACATTGGTCAGTGGCGTTGACATCGGCACACAGCTGAAGTTACTCAGCTTTCATGCTACCCGACACCGCCGGGTGACAACAGAGGTGAAGCGGCAAATTGCCTGTTTTTGAACGGGTCCGTGAACCGACCCGCGCGCGGCGCGTGACGCCTATTCCAGGGGTTCGAGCGGGGGAGCCGACGGAATCTCCGCGGTTTCTTCCGGCAGGGCGGCCATGGGCTCGATTTCCGGCTCCGGCAGGGGTTCAGGCTCTTTCTGATCGAGAATGGCCGAAGTCACCAGTCCGTCAGCGATTTCGCGCAATGCGACGACGGTGGGTTTGTCGTTCTCCCACGGCACCATGGGTTCCTTGCCGAGCGTCAGCTCGCGCGCGCGCTTGGCGGCGACGAGAACGAGTTGAAACCGGTTATCGACGTTATCCAGGCAGTCTTCGACGGTGACACGCGCCATGATTGATACCTTTTGTAAGCTGAACCCGCAGGGCCGGTAAGTCTACTCAAAAACAGGAATCATGCCAACTGGGTAGCCGGCACTACAGACCGTACTTATGTTTAATCGTGGTCACGGTCGCGGCGGCGTCCACCGGCGCGCCGGTCGGGTCCGGTGCTTCGTCGCGGCATCGAATACTGAGAGCAACCACCGGCTTGGAGATGGTTTGCGTGTCCGGGGCGGCGCCCATCGCCATGATCCCCTGGATGGGCTCACCAGTCCGTGGGTCGATGCTTGCGACATGGGCCGGGACGGGGGCAGTGTAGCGGGACCAATTCAACTCCCGCTTCACGGAGACCACAGAAAAATAATTGCACCCGTGATCCAGCGCGACTTCGGCGGAGCGAAGCATGGCAAAGTCCGAAGCCCGCTGCAGTTCCGTGTAGGCGTTGCCCCGAAACGTCACATCGAAGGTGCTCTCGCCCGTCTGTCGTTCCGAGTATCCGCCCGAAAAATCGAATTGCTGGTAGGACGTCGCACACGCCGAAATCCCCGCGACCACGCAAAACGTAACGATGCCGCTGCGAATGGGTATGGAGCGTGGCTTCATTGCAGAAGCTTCGAAATCGTTTCCTTCAGCTTTTCGCGTTGCACTGCCAGCGTCAGTCGTTTCGCCGAAATGATCGAGCGAAGTTCCGCCAGCGCGCGATCGAAATGGTCGTTCACCACGACGTAGTCGAATTCAGCGTAATGCGACATCTCAACGACCGCTTCGCTGATACGCCGGGCAATCACCTGGTCATCATCCGTCTTGCGGTTGCGCAACCTTGATTCCAGTTCAGTACGCGACGGTGGAAGAATGAAAATACCGGTGGCGGCCGGAAACATCTTGCGAACCTGCTGCGCCCCCTGCCAATCGATTTCCAGAATGACGTCGGTTCCCTGCGCGAGAAAGTCCGCCACGGTTTGATGCGCCGTACCGTAGTAGTTTCCGAACACGTTCGCATGTTCCAGAAACGCTCCGTCCTTGATCATGCGCTCGAATGTCGGAACGTCCACAAAGAAATAGTGCACGCCGTTTTGTTCGCCCGGTCGCGGCGCGCGCGTCGTGTAGGAGATGGAGACGCGGACACCGTCGGTGGTGTCCAGCAACGCTTTTACAAGACTGGTTTTACCGGCGCCCGAGGGCGCCGTAACGATAAAGAGATTTCCGGTGAGGGTTGCTTCGCCCATTCAAATCACCCGTGCCGTTATTCGATGTTCTGGACCTGCTCGCG
>DKAR01000036.1 GCA_002450895.1 Proteobacteria bacterium UBA6921 | reverse complement strand
CCCAGCGCCGGGGTGATGTACATCATCGCCATCGCGAACGCCATTGAAATCCAGCCGAGAATGACAGCCAGAACGTGAACCTGGCGCATATGGCCGAAAGAGAGCATCTCGATACCGGTGACAAAATCCGGGAACGCGAGCTTTGCTGCATTAAAAGAACCGAGACCGGTTCCGACGATAAACCAGATAATCGAGGAGTACCCGAAATACACCGCTGACGCGCCGGCCGGGATATCCTCATTTTTTGCGAACAAGTACTTAAACATTATCCCCTCCCAAGAGAAAAGAAAATTCCGTTACCGCCGGATCAACCTCGGCTGCGAGGCATCAGCAGATACCAACCAAACCACATGCTTGAAAATGCCAGCAAGATACAACCAATACTCGCAACCATCGTCATAGAAGCACCCCTATAGTTTGTTAGATTTTCGGTCGAATTTATTTCGTGGATTGCTGACGTTATTAGCGCGCTTCCATCTGCTGGTGCTTGCGCACTGCGATGTGCAACGTAATGTAGAAGGCGACGCCGAATACGATCATGGCCCAGTCAACGAACCCGGTGAAGGTTACGGGATTGTAGGCATCTCCCATCCAGCCACCCCAATCGGTGAATTTTCCACGGCCGAGAAAGCACATCAGGGCAGCGCCGAAAACGCTACCATTGCCCATGCCGGTGAGTACGCCTGAAATGAAGCAAAGAATAAACGAATTTTTCATCCCCTCTCCTCCTGTAGTTTGTAATGCTTTCTAATCCGTTTGCCCTGTTTTTCGCGTCTTGTTTTTATGATCGCGAGGCAGCTAGCTATCTCTTCGAGACCCCTCCTTTTCGCAAAATTTTGCGGCGCGAAACGCGCACGGGATATGGGTCTACTCAGTGACGCGGAATCCTGTCACAGCGAACAATGCTGGGTCAAGCCTTTTTCTGAGTTATCGTTGCAACAAAATGGATGGCCGCGGAATGCAGCAAACTGCTTCAATTTCAGAGTATTTTGATAGGATTCAGCGTTCAGACCGAATCGTAATTTTGCGCAACTTGTCGAGCATTCGAATTTAATGAAAGAGATCGTTCTCTATTGCATCGCGGCGACCAGTTCTCTGGTCATTCTTGGCTACTCAGTGCACATGTTTTTGGGCGGTCTGGTGAACCCACAAACAGAGGCCATCGTGATCGCTGCGGCGGTTACGGCCGGCGCCATCGTCATCGGGATCATGGCGTGGGATGTGATTCGACGTCGGCGCCGATAATTCTGGTCGTTACGTCGCCGTCAGGCGTATACCTTCAGAGACGCCGTTATTTTCTTGAATTCATCCGGTTGCGGGAACTGGCCGCGGTGAAAAACGTACTGCTTGCGGCTTCCGCTCAAATCCATCCCGACTAATCCAAAGGATTTGCCGGCGTAGTCCGGGAAGAAGCGAACGTTCTTCACAAGCTCTACGCGCGCGCCGTTGCGTGACTCGACGACCACACGCTGCTTCGAAACATCAATGGCAACGGGCGATCCGGGCAGCACCATAAGACGCCCCAAGATGCGATGCGCACCCTGTACCAGAAAGAACGTCCCCAGGAACAGCAAGAGGTACGTCAGATTGGGATTCCCTTTGTACCAAAATGAGAATGCGGCAACGATGAGGCCTGCACAGGTGGGCACGTACAGCATTGCATCCCAAATGACGCCCTGTCGATCCGGCGCCAATGTCCAACGCTCGCTGGCCATCAGCTCGCGTCCGCTTGCGCGGTCAGTGGTGGCGCATCCAGCACGCCCTGAATCACGGCATCAAGCTCCTGATAAAGCATTCGGCCAGGCCGCTTGAAACGCACGAAATTTCCGGCGTCTATCACAAAGGTCCACGGATCACCCAACACCTGGTACGTTCGGAATGCGACAGCATTCTGATACTGGTCCATGTGGAGAAAAATCGCCTTGTCCTGATACTTGTCCAGCAGCGCCTTCAACATGCTCAGCTGGTTGTCGCAGACGGTGCAGTGTGCCGGCGTCGCGAACTCAAGCACTACGATCTTTCCGGAAGTCAAAGCCTGATCGAGAGACATTTGGTACATCCGCTCGTCCGGATAGCGATACGTCGTAATTTTTGCCAGATCACCGCCAACGTCGCCCAGTGTTTTAGTGCGCAGACTTGGCACCTTCGCTCCGACGTGCAATCGGCTTTGATCACCAACGCAGCCCGCCAGAAACAAAACAGCCAGCAATGTAGACAAGAACTTCAACTTCATTTGCTAATACTCCAGCCTGCGCAAGTTCTGAAAATGTTGTATGCCCAAATGATATTTGCAACCAACACCATTGTTCCGAAAATACCCATCGTCGCCAAATAAGGTTTCACAAGGAGTTCAACCTGATCGGGCGGCGCAGTAACACTGGCAACGCCGCCGGTGATACCCGCGGCAGTAAAAAAAACAACCATTCCGATGAGCCCGAAGTTATGCGTCCAGAAATGCACTTTGACGAGCTTGATGCTGTAGATCGATCGACGGACCAAGCGCGGAATAATGTAGTAAACCGCCGCGAAGATCGCCATCTCAACCCAGCCAAGCAGATTGATATGCGTGTGCGCCCGGACAATCAAATTGCCGTGCAACCGGTGATCGACGAAATACCGGAAATCAGCGATACCGCCCATGAGCGCGCCCCATGAGAACCCGATGATGCTGTAAATCACGCACGCATAAACGAACCAAAGCGTGTAGCGGGTATAATCCTCGTTTGTTTCCCATTCGTTCATCAGATTCGATCCTTACTGTTTCCCGGTCCCGGACGCTTCGCCTTCTGCGGGCTTCTTGCGCACATCGGTGTAGCGCTCATCCCAATCTTTGGGCGCCCAGGCTTTCAGCATGTTGTCGATAAATTCCGACCGGCCTTCTGGCGGCTTTGGAGCAGCGGCTGACCCTTGGTCGGCGCGCAACTCAGACAGAAACGCAGCGATGTCGTTCAGGACATTGGGGGGCAATTCCGCAACGTAAGCCGCTTCTTTCGGCGCCGGACCATGATCGATGGTTCGCGCGTCGTACGTTTTTTCCGGCTGCGTCAGGAACGCCATAATCCATTCCTTCGTACGTCGCGAACCCAGCCCATCCAAAGACAAGCCCATGTTCGTACCGTTTCGCATTGCGCGGTGGCAGGATGTACATCGGGATTCGCGAAATAGCTCGGATCCGCGCTTTCCCTCTGCAGTGAAATCAAAATGCATCGTGGGCTGGTACATCGGCTTGTCAGATCTTGCTCGAATCATTTCAAGCAATGCGAAGCTGACAACGGCCAGCACGATGAATGCTCCGAAAATACCAAACATGAGCTTTTCGCCGGTTTTCAGGGGATTTTTTGACATGTAGGACGTACAGCGATATCAATCGGGCCGTTAATGAATTCAGCTCAATCGGCTCTCTAGCCTTCCTTGAGTTCCACCCTAAAGCGGGGCCATAGAGTACCACACTAATCCTTCCGGGGCGGCCCTCTACCGCGCGATTTTCTGGGCAAAAAAAAGGGCGGGTTACCCCGCCCTTTCTTGAAACAAGTAAAGAACTTAGTGACGCTGCTGCGGCGTACGGAAGTTACCAATGGTCGTACGATTTGCGTTGGTCAGATAAGCGGCGACATTGTGAATGTCATCGTCGGTCATCTTCTTCGCCACGGCGCGCATCTGGCCCATCATGTCATTCGCGCGGCTTTCTTCACGCCACTTCTTGAGCTGATTGACTAGGTAGACATACTTCTGTCCGCTCAGCGCCGGGTAGATCGGGAACGCGCCGCGACCATTGAACCCGTGGCAGGAATGGCATGCCGGGATTCCGCGGTCCGGGGCGCCGTACATCGCGATGCTCTTGCCCAGGTGCGTCTGGCCGACTGGAACGCCGAGCGCCTTGACGGCTTCAAGGTCAGAACCTTCCGGCGCCAGCTCGCCTGCATTGAGGCTGCTCAGGAACGTCGCAACATCCTGGCGATCCTGAAGCGAAAGACCCTTGGCGTTCATATTCATGACGCCCATGGTGGTATCGGTGCGCTTGTCAGCGGCAAAATCATTGAGCTGCTTCAGAATGAAGTTGTAGCCCTGACCCGCCAACCGCGGCGTACCCATTGCATCTTCGCCCATACCCTTTTCGCCATGGCAGGTAATGCAGGCAGGGACTTCAATTCCGGCCTGAGCTTCGCCAACTTGACCCGCCACAGTTTCGGTACCCTGATTCGGGTGCGGAACAATCTGCTTGCCCTCAAGGAAAATCTTCTTTCCATTTTCCGCATTACCGGCAACCTTTGGCACAAAATCCGCAGACGCAAAAACCGGCGCGGAAAACATCGTGGTCAACGCGACAGCAATCGTAACTCGGCTGAAATTCAACATAGACTCGCACTCCTCCCGTTTTTTCGTTTCCGGTCCCTCTAATCTCACCTCAGGGTGTCTTGCTGCGCACACGCAGTGTCAGCGAAACGCTCCGGTTCCGGAATAAGATTTGCTAAAAATTATTTCTTCGAATTCTTGCTGAGCATGAATGCCGCAACGCCAAAAGCAACTGTCGCAGCGATTGCATATGTAATGAAAATCTGAGCGGTCGTCATTCTTAGGTTCCTCCCCACAATCTTTAAAGTTGAAAACACCTGATCCCTAATTACCCCTGGCTCTCGTCATCCTAACCACATCCCGGACCGACCAGACCCAAAAATTCTTACGCATTCGCCGACACAACAGCGCTCGAGCGATTTTGGAGCGGGGTAAACATACTAGAATTCCCTATGGGCAGCAAGCCAAGCTTGAGGTAACAACTTTACGAATTTACTCAGGATATTTTGAGCCCATCTGGCCTACCTAACCGGGACAACTGGAGGCCCACCGGGAGCGATTGACCACCGCATCGAACGCCCAACATACTTGGTTCCGAGTCAACCGTTTCGCAGAGCAATTGCCACCCCCGGACTAGACAGGAAATTCCAGTGATACAAAGAGGATACCGGGCCCTGGTCCTTTGGATCGTATGGGCCGCCGCTTCATTGGTCGTGATATTGGGCCTGTATAACGATACCGGGGTCTGGGGCTTTGTTCAGTCGGACGCCAGCCATATCACCTGGGTCATCATCGGCTTCTTTCTCGTGGGGGTACTCATCAGCTTCGTGCTGATGCTGCTGGTCACTTTTGAGTCTGTTCATGTGGATCGACTTCAGCAAATTGCCCGCGCCTCGGGTTGGACAGGAATTGAGCACACACCGAAGCGGCTTGTCCTGGCCAAGTTCTTCGATGCGCTGCGGACGGTCATTGGGACAAACAGCGAAGTCGATATTGAATCGCTGGTCGACGTTGAATTCGCGCCTTATCAACGTGTTGCCCACGCGCTGGAAGTCTTTGGCAACTTGATGATTACGTTCGGACTCATCGGCACGGTCGTCGGCCTGAGTCTCACGCTGTCTGGCCTGACTACCTCCCTCCAGGCGCTAGGCGAGGATCAGGAGCAATTGCTTTCCGGACTGCGCAGCGCCATGGAAGGTATGGGAACCGCCTTTTATGCCACGCTGTTGGGCGCGGTATTCGGAGGCGTCCTCTTGCGCGTGTTCGCGCATATCAACCAAAACGGGGTCGAGAGCCTGGAAGACTCGCTGCAGCGAATTTTTCTTGTCTACTGCGCGGCGGACATCAAACCGTCTCCACAGCGCGACATTCGACTGCTCGATTCGGAAATCCAGGCGATCACGCGCAATCTCGAGCGTTTGCACGCGACGTTGGGCGATACGCGCCACATGATCGCAGATTTCTCAAAAGAGCTGGTCCAGCTCCGCAAGATCGAGGGCGACGAGACCATGATGCGCAGCACGCTTGAGCAACAACGCGAATACCTGGGCACCCTGCGAACGGAATTTCAGTTGAAGCGCATGAACAAAAAGCGCTGGTGGAGCGTGTTCCGCCACAGCTTCTATAAGGAAAGTTGAGCGTGAATCCGAAGCGCCGATTTCCGCCGCTTAACGTTTACATCATCTTTACGGACATCGCGCTGCTGATGCTGACGATGTTCATCTTTCTGCTTGTCACCATTCTGATGACTTCCAAGATGGTAGAGGAGCGACAGCTCCCGCAACTCAAAAAAGAAGTTGCGTCGCTCAAGAGCGCGCTATCGAGCGCAACCGCGGATCGCCGCCGCCTTCTCGGTGACGTCGAACAAATGAACGCGATGACGTCCGAATCACAAATGGAGCGGGCACTGTCATTCGCAGGACTGGAGAAAGGTGGAAAGAACCGCAAGGATTTCGATCTGTTTGTCATCGGTCTGAAAAATCTACCGGGCAAAACCTTGCACATCGTTGTCGATGCGAGCGGATCAATGCATGGCGTAACGAATTTCCTGATTCCGGTGCTTCGCGTCATCGTTTTTCGCTCCGGCAAGACGCTGAATGCCGTCACGTGGTTTTCCGATGGGGTGGCGGAAACGTATTCCGGATCCATGGCCGAAATGTTTGACCGCCTGATGCAAAACGCGCCGTTCGTTGGATCAGAGGAAACCATCGGTCACGCATTTCGCCATGCCGCGATCAACGCTCCCAAGCCTGGGGCGTACCTTTTAATTGGCGACGAACCGTCGACCGATCGAATCGCCTACAGCGCAATTCCCAGCCCCGTGTATACGATCCCGCTGGGGCACGACAACCCCGATGCGCTCTGGGAATACGAGACTCTCGCCAAAGAAACCAAAGGGCGAATGCTGAAATTGGAATTTCGGGAGTAGCGCCCGGTATAATCGCCGGCCTCATTTAAGTCGCCGGACCATCAATGAAATCGCCGTTCTCTTCGTTTGATCACCGCCATGTCGGCCTGCTCATCCTCATCGCGTGGGGCGCGGCGCTGTCGTGGCTCGGCCTGATCAGTTTCGATGCCTACGGCATCGACGAAGGCGCCACACGCGCGCTGCTTCTTAACTGGTCTGTTGTCGACAGCATCGCGCATCCGATCGTCGTTTTCGGAATGCCGGATTTTCGCGCCTTGTTGTACGTACCACTGGGGATTTACTGGCCCGGCAGTATCGTGGCCGCCAAAATGATGTCCGTACTGGTCGCTTTTGGCGCCGTATATTTCTTGTACCTCTGGAGTCGCCGCACCCAGAGCGACGAGGTCGCCCAACTCGCTGGCGGACTTCTTCTCGTCACACCGATTTTGATTTTCCAGGTGAACAGCCTGGGTGCCGGACCCTTTTTAGTCCTGCTGATCATGCTCGCCGCACAGATCGAAACGCGATACGAGGCACAACAGCGCACGGTCACCGGTTTGTACTTCGCGCATATGCTGGTCATCGCCACAATGATTACGCTACACCCGGCTGGCCTTGCGTATCCGGCCGCCATCGCACTGAAATGGGCAAGACTTCCAAATGCCGGCGCGCGCCGTAACGTAGTCTGGATGGGTCTTGCCGCCACGGTCATTTCAATCGTCGCCATGCAAGCAGGATGGATTGCGCTGCCATGGTCTTCAAATCCCTTCTCGGCACTTGGTGACGCTGTTTTTGGGCTGGACCCCATAGAACTGATCTCGCGTCATTGGAGCTACGGTCTCCCAGTGGGAATACTCTTGCTGGCCGTACTCTATGCAGACCGCGAATTCCTGGCTGGGGATCTTGTCGGATCCACTTTGGCGCTTGGTGCGATTTTCGGCGCGATCGCAGCCGATGGCACTTGGGCGACCGTGTGCACGGTGCTCGTCATTTTTCGCGGGATACCGAGTTTAATTCGTCTCAACGCAAGAATTCGCGGCAACGGATTTTTTGCGCAGCGCGGCGTCGCCCTGCTTGTCGTATTCGGCGTTCTGTTTCTTTTCATGCAAATTGATCGCACGTTCGCCCAACGCCACGCGTCGGAACAGCTCGAGCCGACAGATGAGTTGATACGCGCCCTGGCCTTCCGGCTCGAAGGTGACAATGCAGATGACAATACACGAGTCGCCAGTCAGTGGCCCGGGCGAACCATGCTGGCAACGCGCCATGCCGCGCTTCCATTGCCACCGCCAAAGGAGAACGGTGAAAAATTTCTTCAGCAGGTAAAAGGTCTCACGCACATCATGTTTGCCCATAACGACCCGCGCAACGGGGCGCTGTCGCGCAACATCGCCGACGTCAGCGGTTACACCGAAACACTGGAACTGTTGCCGGGTGGCGTGGTGGTCCGCTTCAAGACTGAGCCCGCAACTGAAAAATCGCCGACGCCGGCCGCATCGCCCGCGCCCTGAGAAACATCGCCTCACTCACTTCGATCATTCGGAATCATTTTGCGTTCGCGCTGGTAGACCAGCACTGACGCAATGCGAAGCGTTCCCAATACGAGAAGCAGTACGCTCAGCGCGTACACCTCCTGCGTCTGCGCGGTATGCTCGAACAACTTGATCATTAGTTCGCGAATTACAAAAACGATTGCCGCATCCACGATAAACGTGAGTCGCAGGCGTTGCGTATTGAAGTATTCAACCAGGGAGCGCGAAAGCTCGATCAGGATAAACATTGTCAGAACATCAGAGATGATCTTGTGGTATTGCCGAACAATTCCTTCATCCGTGACCAATTCGACCGAATCGATGATGAGTTGCAGAACGCCCGCAACGATCCCCAATGTAATGAACAGCAACATCACACCGAACACAGCAGCAATAACCTTATTGAATAAACTCAGGAAATCAAAAGGAATCTTCATCAATGCTCCGAACAAAAGCCGTATCTTCGATTACGCGACTTTGATTACAATGCAGCGTAGCAAATGGGAAAAATCAGGAGTGCCCATACGGCAGGAAGTTTATATGACAGTCATTGACCAACATCATATCAACGTGGCGGTGAAAACCAATTACATCGCGGCGCAGTCCGAGCCAAAAGAAAACCGCTTTGTTTTTTCATACACAATTACGATCCAAAACACCGGAAGCGTTGCGGCCAAACTCTTAACGCGTCACTGGATTATTACCGATGCGAATGGCAAGGTTCAGGAAGTCGTCGGCGATGGCGTCGTCGGGCATCAACCACATCTGAAACCGGGTGAGGGCTTTGAATATACAAGCGGCGCCGTAATCGAAACGCCGTTAGGAACCATGCACGGCAGCTACCAGATGATTGCGGATGACGGCACGCGATTCGATGCTCCGATCCCGATCTTTCGATTGGCACAACCCAATATTCTCCATTAGAAACCGGGCAGGCATATCCGCGCCCTTATCGCTCCAGGCGCTCAACGAGCAAGTCGATCTTTCCCCAAAACCATTCCAGCATGCGGCGTCCGACCCAGCGGTTTTTCCATTGGGTGTATTCGATTTCGATCGAACTGGAAAAGTCCGCTGCCAGCATTTTTTCAGTCGCGTCAGAAAACGGGCCGTCCTCGACCTCCTGATTTGCCTCCAGGTTCCAGTGCTGCCCCCATCGATCCACATTGCTTGAACCGATGCTCGCCCAGTTGTCGCACAACATGACCTTCTGGTGCATGAAGCGTGGCTGGTATTCAAAAATACGTACTCCATGGCGCAATAGCGACGCGTAGTGACGATGCCCGGCGCGTCGCACACCCGGGTGATCCGATTCCGGGCCCGGCAACAACAGGCGCACGTCTACACCTTCACGCGCTGCCGCACGCAAGGAGCGGCGGAGTTTTCGCGGCGGAACAAAATACGGCGTGACCAGCCAGACACGGCGCTCTGCAGCACGAACGTGCTTCAGGAGTGAACGGCTGATCTCCCTGCGACCGCGCGCGAAATTTGCCGTGACTCGACCGCGCGCAGGCCCGCCCTCCTTCGGCGCTGCCAGCTTTACGGTAAATGCGCCGCCGGTTGCCGCTTCCCAAACCTCACCAAACAGGACACACCAGTCGCTCAATACGGGCCCGCGAATTTCGAGCATGGTCTCGCGCCACCAACGAGACTGCCGCTGCAGCGCCGGATCAAAGTCATCCGTGATTCCGGTACCGCCGACAAAGGCCACTTCGCCATCGACGATCAGCATCTTGCGATGGTCACGATGAAAGTTTCTACGGATGCGCGCAATTCGCACCGGATTGAAGAAGCAAATGCGTACGCCTCCCGCATACAAACGTGCGCGATCCTCCGGCGCAAGACGTGACGAGCCATAGTGATCAAGTATTAGATGGACCGAAACACTGCGACGAACGGCATTGATCAATGCGTCGATAAAGCGCGTCGCCGTATTGCCGGACTCGAACAGGTACATTTCCAATGCGACAAAACGGGATGCGCGATCGATAGCGCCGATCATCCGCGGCAAGAATTCATCGCCATTGATCAGCAGGTAAAACGCATTGCCATCGAGCCATTGAAATCGATACGCGTGCGGCGACTGAGGCATGAACTGAAATCACAAATCCGGCTGAAACAGCCGATTGAGCTCCGCGAGCGACGTCAATCGGTACTCTCCTGTTTTGGGGCGATCCAGTACCAGAACCGAAGGTACCGTCGTCACGTGCAAAACATCTCTGGCAGTTTGTGTATTGGTTTGAATGAGCGCGAGCCCGCGCTCATAATTCTCGGTACTTGTGTCGATCTCCATGGTGTTGTTGAACTCGCTCAACATATCCAGATATGCCTCACCCCCGAGAGCACCGGACCCACTCTGAACAGCAGTCGTCTCGTGGAAGCGCGTATCCTTCACAGCCTCGACGGCCGTCTCGAGATATGCCACCTGGCGCACCTCGATCTGCAGTTCGCCCTTTTTCAACAATTCACGTGCGTAGGCAATCAAGCGATGACAGTGCGGGCATCGGCTATCGACAAATGCGATGACCTTGAGCGGCGCGTTTTTTTCACCGTAGATAATTCCGGCGCCCGGCAACTGCTTGAGAGAATAGCGCGGTGACTCCAGCGATCCGTCGGCAAGCCAGGTGTTTCCCCGGAAAATCAGCGTGCCGTCACATCGATTCATCCAGCCGCGAACCCAAAACAGGGCGCCACCTTCTTCGGCATCCGCTTTCTTGGAAACCTGAACTCGCGCTTCAATGCGGCTCAGCACTCGATCAACGTGCTTCACTTCAATTCGCGAAATTAAGAATTTTTCCTGGCCGTACTCCAGCTCCAGCTGCTTGCGCGCCAGCCGCTCGAACTGAACGGGGATATCCTTGTCCGAAAGCGGTGCCGAACAGCGAGAATCGGCCCCCTGCGCCACAAACGTAGCAAGAAGTGAGACAACGACCGACAACCATACAATGCTGCGCATATTCCGCCCGCGTGATCGACCGCGTTCCGCCGCCAGAACGACCCGATAAAAGTACCATGGAGTTGGACTTGGCGCGCCGTGATATAGGCGTTAGCGGAATCAATTTCCTGCGCTTGAATGGCGGATAGTGCGCGAAAATCGCATCGGACAACGCGAACTGCGGACCCGCATGTAACAGGACCAAGTAACGGATTTACTCGGTCGACTGCAGTTCCAAAATGCGGTTACGCACTTTCAACTCCAACCGGCCGTCGAGAAAATTGACAAGATGCTGGCCAACCATGCGCCCCCGCCAACCGTGCAGTACGGGCTGGTCGCCTTTTCCGGAGATCAGCTGTTCGAGGTCACGTCGCGATGAAAGTGCCGCGGGGCTGATTCCGTTGCTGATTCCGCATTGCCTCACCACGGCCATCATCGCGTCGATCAATGCTTCTTCTGCAGCGGTAGGAGTAAAACGAAAACCCAGCGAAGGCCAAGCCGCGGGGTCCATCTTGCGCGCACGCTCCAGGGCGCGAAGAATGTCGCTCCCCAGTCGCTGGCGAGTGCGCGTATCCAGTCCTCGAATCTTGGCCAGCTCTTCTAAATTTCCGGGCAGGTGCCGCGCCAGATCTATCAGCACGTCGTCGCGAAGGACCCATTTGCGCGGACGATCGAATTCGCGGGCACGGTGTTCGCGCCAGGTCGCGAGTTCCATCAACGCGGCGAGCTGGATCCCCTTTAAAACGCGGATTCCGCGAATACGTCGCCATGCCTCTTCGGCCATCCGGTCGTAATTTCGAACGTCCGTCAGGTCGGCGAAGTCATCATCGAGCCAGTCGATTCGACCTTTATCCTGCAACTGTCTTCGCTGTCGATGCCAGATTTCATGCAGGTAACGAACGTCATCCTGCGCGTAGCTGATCTGTCCGGAATCCAGCGGGCGTTGTTCCCAATTCGTGCGCGTATGACCCTTTTCCAGTTCAACTCCGAGCGTGTCTCGCACCAGCGTCTGATAGCTCACCTGATCGCCAAAACCCAGCAAGGTGGCGGCGATCTGTGTGTCGTAAACAGGCATCGGCAATTCGCCCTTCAGATCGAAAAATATTTCCAGATCCTGTCGCGAGGCGTGCATGACTTTGACCACGCCCGGATCGTAAATAATCTCCAACAGCGGATTCAGATTCGGGAGGGCAAGCGGGTCAACGCAGGCCACCAGCTCTTCGGTGGCGATCTGAAGCAGGCACAACTTGGCGTAAAAAGTCCGCTCGCGCAAAAACTCGGTGTCGAGCGCAAGCGAAGCGGCTCCGCGCAATCGTTCGCAGAGGTCTTCCAGACGCTTGGGGGTATCGACGTATAGTTCCTTCATCGCGGTCGGAATTCCGTTTCGCCAGACCTCCCATCATACCCCAATGGGACGGTTCGGAAACCTCTGGCCGGAGCGCGACATTCGCGCAGTTCGACCTTATACTTCGCCGACACCTCAGGGCCTTCTCTTCGGACGCGACGCACCGATGGCTAATTTGGTTCAGATGTTCATCGGGCTGTGCCTGCTGCGTACCGCGCCTCAGGACCTGCCCCATTCGCGAATTCTCGAAATCCTGTGCCTGGCGGCCTACGCCTCCCTGAGCTTTCTGATCGGGTTGATGAGCGTAACCACCGGCTTCGCCATCGTCGCGGCGCTGGTCGACACCGGAATGCTCTTTGCGCTGGCGCAAGGGGGGCTCTGGGTACTCGATCTGCGCAACCGTTCGACAAAACTCGTCACCGCGCTGGCGGGCAGTGGCGCGCTGTGGCAATTGGCGTCGCTCCCTGTGGTGAGCATGATTTCCGACGATGCCGGCGCCGATCAAGCGACAACATTCACCCAATTGGGAACGCTGTTTTATCTCGCCATGATCCTGTGGGCTATCGCGATCATCGGCCACATCTTGCGCCATGCATTCGGCCTGAAGTTTTTTTACGCCCTCGGAATCGCTGTGCTATACATCTACACTTCGATGCGCGTCGGTAGCGCTTTGTTTGTGGCGGCACAGGCATGAAAGCACAGAATATTCACATTCTTGGCATCTGCGGCACCTTCATGGGCGGAATCGCCCTCCTCGCCCGGCAGCTCGGCTTCAATGTGAGCGGATCGGACGCCAACGTCTACCCACCGATGAGCACGCAGCTGCGCGAGCAAGGCATTTCGCTGTGCGATGGTTATGACCCCAAACACCTGAATCCACGTCCCGACCTCGTCGTCATTGGCAATGCCATGTCGCGCGGCAATCCGGCCATTGAATACGTACTGAACGAAGGCATTCCGTATATCTCCGGGCCGCAATTTCTCGCGGATCGCATCATCCAGGATCGGTGGGTACTCGCCGTTGCCGGAACGCACGGCAAGACGACAACCAGCAGCATGCTGTCCTGGATTTTGGAATATGCGGGCTTGAGCCCCGGATTCCTCGTCGGTGGCGTACCGCAAAATTTTGGTCTCTCGGCGCGGCTCGGAAATGCGCCCTTTTTCGTCGTCGAAGCCGACGAATATGACACCGCGTTTTTCGACAAACGATCGAAATTCGTGCATTACCGTCCGCGCACCCTGATCATCAACAACATCGAATTCGATCACGCCGATATTTTTTCCGATCTCGCGGCAATTCAGCGCCAATTCCACCACCTCGTTCGCACCGTACCGAGCCGCGGATTGATCCTCGCTCCGCACGGTGAGACGGCGTCGGACCAGACGCTCAAGATGGGTTGCTGGACCCCCGTTGAAACCATCGGAAACGGTGGCGCATGGAGCGCCAACAAAAAGAACGCGGATGGTTCGGAATTTGACGTCCAGAAATCAGGCAAAGTCCTCGGCACCGTCAAATGGCCCTTGATCGGAGACCATAACGTTCACAACGCCCTCGCATCCATTGCCGCGGCACAGCACGCGGGAGTTCCGGTGGAAACCTCCGTTGCAGCACTTACGGAATTCAAAAATGTAAAACGGCGCATGGAAGTTCGTGGCGTGGTCAACGGTGTCACGGTATACGACGACTTTGCACATCATCCCACCGCAATAGAACTGACACTCGGTGGCCTGCGACGCTCAGTTGGGAAAGCACGCATCATCGCAGTACTGGAGCCTCGCTCGAATACAATGCGAATGGGTGTCCACAAGGACATGCTTGCGCCTTCACTCAACGCTGCTGATCAAATCGTTTTTTACGCCCCAAAAGACATTGGGTGGGATGTGGCCTCCGTTGCTGGTGCGCTCGGGAAAAAGGGACATGTGTTTTCCGATATCGGGGCTATCATTAATTATGTAACCGCCGAGGCCCAGTCCGGTGACCATGTGTTGATCATGAGCAACGGCGCTTTTGGCGGTATTCACGACAAGCTTCTGCAGGCAATGGCGCAGAAGTAACGCGCCGGCACCAATTCCGGCGAGTTCCGACCGTAACGGGGCGCCACAATGCCACGACACATCCCTCTGTTTCCGCTGAATTCCGTTTTGTTTCCGGGTGGCGTCCTGCCGTTACGAATTTTCGAGCCGCGCTACCTCGACATGATCAGCTCCTGCATGCGCAAGGAGGAACCATTTGGAATTGCCTTGATCGTTGAAGGCAATGAAGTCGGGGAAGCCGCGCTCACCTACGATATCGGTACGCTGGTGACGATTGATTATTTCCATACCCGCAACGATGGGCTGCTCGGAATTACAGTGCGCGGCCTGGAGCGTTTTCAAATCAAGCACCGCGAAGTGCAACCTAACCAGCTGACGATGGTGCAGATCGAAAGTCTTCCCACGGAGAAGGGCCAGCCGTTGCCATCGAACTTCAAGAATCTGGCCGATATGTTGCAAAGCATTATTGACCAGCTTGGACAACCCTACGTCAAGCTCAAACCGGGCTACGAAGATGCCAGCTGGGTCGGTGCCCGGCTCACGGAACTATTGCCCATTGGATTGCCGCAAAAACAATACTTCCTTCAAATGGAAGATCCGATTCAGCGGCTTGAACGGCTAGACGAGATTTTGCGAACGTTCGAAGTGAAATAGCGGCGCCGGAAAACCCTGCCGGGAAATTGCGCTACGGCGATTGGGTCGCCAACAACACATCTCCATTCCACGCCACCCCGTATTTGTCGCCAACCTCAGGACGATGAACGCGGCGAAACGCTTTTTCACCCAAGTCCAGCGCAAGCGTATCAAGGGGGCCAATGTACCGGCCCAGCGTTCGTGGGTACACAAACATGTCAAAGCGCCGGATCATGTCGAGATACACAACGCCGCCCACCCAAATCGGTGTGCCGTTTTCCTGCAGCTTGAAACGTGAATGCCAGAGGCGCAGCACGAGCTGCCGACTCGGTGTATCCGTGTGTTTGGTCAGGACAAGAGCCGCATATTTTCCGTCGTGAATTTGCGGGAGGACAGGAAGACTCTCGAACTCCGGATTCGGCGCGAGCCATTGGGCCACGTTCCAGACCGTCAGCGGCACCGGATCATGCCATCCGCTCGCCGCCAGTTTTTCCTTCAAGGCATCAAGATCTCCCGCCCATTGAAACGTGAACGGCTGCGTCGCAACGCCTTCCCAGTCCGAGCGAAATGCCGCGAGGTCTTGCCATTTGCTCGACAACCAGTCCGCGGTATAAACGGCAACCGCTGGGCGCTCCTGTACGGCCGTCTCGAATTGTGACTGCTCAATATGCGTTGTCCGCCACGCCATGGATAGCGCGAGCACACTCAGTGACAACGCCGCCATTGCCCGCGCCGCCACATTGCGTTCCGCGTGGCGGCGATAAGCAATACCCAGCAGGAAGACCCATGCCAAACCAAGAACAAAACCGCCCGTCGCATTCGATACGGTTTGTTGCTCGAGATAGATCAAAGCCAGCGCGACAAGCGTCAACATAATTAGCGTCGCGCCGTACGGGATCCAGCGTAGCGACGCCGGAACTTCCCTCGATAACATCACGGCAAAGAAACCCAGCACGACAGTCGTCAGTGTCATGTTCATGCTGGGAAACGCCTCGGCAACGATGCGCTCACTGTCGAACTCGAAACTGGGGAGTGCGAGGACCACATGCAGGGCAATCGGCATCAGTACGCCATAGGCGATCGCCGCGACCCAGTGCGCCGCTGCAAGATAGTAGCGCCCGACAAGCAACCATCCGGCGATGACGCCCGCGAATACCATAATGACGGCAGGCTCGCTGAGCGCCGCGAACCCGATCATCATCGAGTCGGTCCATGGCGTTCGAAAATCGTGGACGACGCTGGCGACCGTCCCATCAACGTGCAGCAGCGGCCCGGCAACGGAAAGGGAGCCGAGAATCTGAAGAAATGCCCACACCATCAGCAACAGCGCACCACCGAGGAATATCAATCCACGCGACTCGGGCCGCTCCGGATCGACAACCGCCGCGATCGCGATACCCAGATAGCGATGCGACTTGCTCCAGACCACGGCCTTCTCAAGAAGCGCATCTGCGCGCGGCTGCAGAAAATTGAAAATTCGACGCACGAGCCAAAACAGCAAACCCACCCCGACGATAACCGCAAGAACAACGACAATCAGTCGCGAGGCGATTTCTGAAGCGATACCAAGCGAAGCACCGATTGCCACGCCAGGAAGGATGGTGGGAGGCGCCCAGACGATGGCAGCAAAGATATCAATCGCGATGAAACGACCGATCGGCATGCGCAGGATTCCAGCAACAGCAGGTATCACCGCGCGCAGCGGGCCGCCAAAGCGGCCCAACACGACACTCTTTCCGCCGTGCTTGACGAAAAAGGCCTCGCCTTTCGGAATCAGGTCGGGATATTTGTTGAGCGGCCAGATCGTACGCAGCTGTTCATTGAACCGGTAACCCAGCCAGTAACTGGCGACGTCGCCGATAAATGCGCCAATCGCAGTCCAAACAAGAATTGGAAACAGTTCGAGCTTGCCCAGCCCGACGAGTGCACCGACGCCCCAAAGCATCGCAATGCCGGGCACGATAATTCCGACCATGGCCAGCGATTCCCCGCAGGCAATCAGCATCGTAAGAACGCCAGCCCAATGCGGGTGCTGCTCAACCCAGTCAAGCAGAGGTTGTACGCTCGAGAAATCCATTCGCTATCGTTATCAAGGGGTGCGCTGACTACTGATCTACCAGCCTGAGACCGTCGTTCGCGGTGAGCGACGAAGCGGCCACTTTACACCAACCGCGCATTCGGTACCAAGCGGTGCCCGGACTGCCCTTACTCCGTGTGGTGAGCCCGTTTCAACGCATGCCGCGGGCGCATGAAAGTCCGATAGAACATCGGGATAAAGAAGAGCGTCAGCACGGTAGACACGGCCAGCCCCCAGACGATCGCAGAGGCGACCGGCCCCCACAGCAGCGATTCGCCGCCCAGGCCCGTGGCCAGCGAAAACAGTCCCGCGATTGTGGTCAGCGACGTAATCAGAATCGGAATCACGCGCCGCCGCGCAGCGTAGACGATGGAATGCAGGACACTCATTCCCTGGGCAAGGCGCGTGTTGGCCGCATCAATCATGACAATGGCCGAGTTCACCGCAACCCCCCCCAGGGCCACAACACCGTACAGGGTAAAGAGGCTGAGCGGATCGTTGCCGAAAAACAAACCAAATACGACGCCGATGAAGGCCATCGGGACGGTTGTCAGAATCATCAGCGGCTGAAAATAACTTCCGAACTGTGCACCCAGAATCATATAGATCAATCCAATCCCGAATACGAACAGCACGGCGATTGCATTAAGGCTTTCTTCAAGGTCATCCAGCTCGCCCGAAAAATCGAGATCGACGTTCGGAAACTGCTCGCGAATCTTCGCCCAGTGCGCCTTGATCAGGTTGTTCGCCTCCACGGTATCCATTTGCTCTTTATGCAGATTGGCTTCAAGCGTAATGGCGCGCCGGAAATTGTAGTGGCGAATATTGCTTTTTCCGGAGCCCGTCTCTTTGTGAACCAGCTGCCCCAAAGGAACTGCACCGCCGCCGGGCAACGAGATCTGGGTCCGCAACAATTCTTCCGTGTCTTGCACCACGCGCGGTTGCGCACGAACCCGGAGTTCAACTTTTTCCCCCTCATCCTGCATGCTGGCAACCACTTCCCCGTCGAACAGCAATCGCACGGTGCGCGCCACATCCGCCGCATTCAGCCCGGCGCGCTTGATGGCATCCGCATTCAACGCCAGGCGCAGTTCGTTTTTTCCGGGACTGTCGTCGTCAGAGATATCGTGAACCGACTTCACGGTTTCCAGGTATTTCCACAGCGCGTCGGTGGCGGATCGAATTTCCGAAAAATCGTCGCCGCGAACCTTCACACTGATCGGTTTCATCACGGGTGGCCCGCCGCTCATGATCATGAACGCGATATTCGAAGGCCCCGGGGTGTTGATGACGTCGTTGCGCATCTGATCGACGATTTCAGCCACACGACGCCGCTCCGGCGTGCGCGGATAGAGACTGACCGTGATCTGTCCATAGTGATCGCCGAAAAACGGTTCGGTTTCGGTAAACATCTGTCCCGCCGCCGATGCAATTTCGCGCGCCTCACCGGGGCGCATATGCTCGCGCACTTTCCCCTCGAGGACCGAAAGCTGCCGCAGCGTTTCATCGAGCGGCGTTCCCGGCGGCATGCGCACATTGACGTAAAAAATCTGCAGCGGGTCGAATGCAAAAAATTCGGTCCGCACTTTGCCGGTGGCAACAAGACTCACGGCGACGACCAGCAAACCGAACAGGGCCGCCATCATCGATTTCGGTCGGCGCAGGGAACGAATCAGCAGCGTGCCGTACTTGACCCGAATCCAGTGCGTAAACCGGACACGGAGACTGTGAATCCGGGACGGTTTGTCGAAGCGAACCTTCGACGCGATCACGTGTACGGGCAGCATCCAATACGCTTCGAGAAGACTGAGCAGCAATGCTGTGGTGACAACAAAGGGAATAATGAACATGAAGTCGCCGAGGATCCCGGGCAGCAACATCAACGGCAGGAAAGCCGCCACTGTGGTGAGCACGGATGCGGTCACCGGAGAAAACACTTCTCGCAATGCAGCCAACGCGGCGGGCAACCCGGCAACCCCGCGCTGCAGGCGATAATAAATATCCTCGACGACGACAACGGCATCGTCGACCAGCATGCCCAGAACAATGACGACGCCCAACAGAACTGACTGGTTCAGCGTATAGCCGGCACTGTTGAGAAACCAGAACAACCCAGCCAACGTAAACGGAATTCCAATCCCGATGAAAACCGCGATGTGCAAACCAAGAAAAATCCATGTCACCAGCATCACGAGCGCCAAACCGAACAGTGCATTGGTTTCCATCACCTGCAGCGCATCACGCGTCGGCGCCGTCTGGTCATCGATAAGAACGGCCTGTATGCCCAACTGACCGATGACGGCATTCTTGTCGGCGATATAGCTGTTGATGCGTGCGACCATATCAAGCGTGTTCACGTGCGCTTTCTTTTTCACCGCGAGCAGCACGGCTGGGCTGCCTTTGTAAGACACCCGCGTTGTTGCCTTTTTGCGTGCACGGCTGACGTCCGCCACGCTACCCACGGGCGTATCGCCGCGTGCGGTTGAGATGGGAAGGCGTGCGATGTAGCCGGGGTCACTGTTCTTTCCAATCAGCCATANNTCTGTTCTTTCCAATCAGCCTGACGAGCCATTCCTGCCCGCCGATGCTTGCGTTGCCGGCGGAAACGTCACGAAAGTGTGCGCCGACCGCATCGGCCAGCTGCGATGGCGTGATGCCAAAGGACTGCAACCGCGCGGGATCAAAATCGACATGGATCTCCGGGTCGCGCAACCCCGCAGTGTCCATGTCTTCCACACCTTTCAGTCGCAGCAAGTCTTCCTTAATAGACAGCGCAGTGCGCCGCAGTACCTCATCGTCTGCCTGCCCCCAGACCGCCACCGTCGCCGTCGGAAAGGAATTCGACGTCGTAATCTCCAGGATCATTGGCTCATTGGCTTCCGACGGGAGCTCGGCATTGGCCTTGTTTTGAATTTCACGCCGGAGATCGTTGATGCGTTTGTCGAATGTCCGGCTGCTGATATCACCGAATCGAACGAGAATGCTCGAGAGCCCTTCCCGGCTGTTACTGGAGATGAAATTGACGTCCTGAACCTGCGCAATCGAATCTTCGATCGGATCGGTAATGAGTTTTTCAACGTCTTCCGCCGCCGCTCCGGGCAGCGACGTCATGATGCTGATCCAGTTGAAATTGACTTCGGGATCTTTCGCGCGGGGAATGGTCAAGAACGAAAGCGTACCGACGATCAGAACAACGGCAAACGCCGTGTTCGCAAAAACGTGATTTTCGAGCAGGCGCTTCAGCATTGGGGGCGAATTTCGTTAATCCAAAACCTCGTGCCTGGTCGGCGCGGGTGCGAACGGGTTACCGAGCGATCTCGTCGCCATCCTTGATTCCAAATCGTCCATCCACGATAACCGGTTTGTCCGCGGGAATCGCCGTCAACGCGGGACGTCCTTCTTGCGCCTCGGGCAATGGGATGAAGCGGGCCTTGCCACTTTCCACCACAAAAACACCGAGCGCGCCTTCACGACGAACAATCAGATCCGGGGGTACGTGCATGCGACTGTCCTTCCAGCTCAACGTTCCGGCGGCACCCGGCAATGCTCCTGCCCCGGCAAATATCAGCCGCGCCTCACGCGATCGTTCCAAAACATCGTAGGCGGCGGTCACCGCGCGCAACCGCAGCGGATAATCCTTGCCTTGCGCGGAAAAAACCGGCGAGCGCGTCGCCTGAAGGGATTCCACGTCGTCCGTCTGAACTTTTGCCGAGACCTCCATGTGTTCGACATCAAGCAGACGAAGCAACGGTGTACCCGGATTGGCGAGCTCGCCGACAAATGCCAGCCGCTCTTTCACCACGGCGCGAAACGGCGCGCGGATCTCGCAACGGGCGACGTCGCGTTGCGCTGTCTCCACGGCATTTTGCTGAACCTGCAATTCCGCGCGCAGTGCTTTGACTTCGGTGCCACGCTGGGCAAGCAATTCTTCGGAGACGACATCCTGGGAGAGCTTTTGCGCGCGCTCGAGCTGGAATTCCGCAAGCTCCATTTTCGCTTTGACTGCCTCGAGTGCGGCCTGCGCCCGCTGCGCCGCAAGCTTTGAGTCGGCCGGATCGAGACGCATGAGGACATCGCCCTCACGCACGGTCTGCCCGACCAGCGCCGGGACTTCAAGTATCACGGCGCGCACTTCCGCGCTTACTTTTGAATCGTTGAGACTCATGACGGTGGCAGGAACGGAAACTTGCGGATACACGGCAACGTCACGCAGCACCTTGGTCGACACCGGTACTGCAGCGAGCGTTGCGTCGCTACATGCCATAAACAGGCATGCTGCGAGCATCGATTCCCAACGCGAAGCGCCGGCGACGCAACGTGATATGACGTTCATGTGTGATCGGGCCCCGTGTTGTTTTTCATGCGCCTCAATTCACCGATGCCACCGCCATAACGAGCCGACGCAATTCGCGCTCGTTACTTTTCTCTATCTTTGCACTACACCTTGGCAAGAACCTTCGCTGCAGCGGTCAGGGTCGCTGCAATTTCCGCATCGGTGTGTGCGCTGGAGACAAAACCCGCTTCAAACGCGGAAGGCGCAAGGTAGACGCCCTCTTCAAGCATGCCGTGATAAAAGAGCTTGAATCGGTCCACGTTGCACTGGGTTGCCTGGTAATAGTTCGTGACCTGCGATTCACTGGTGAAAAAGATGCCGAACATTCCACCGACGGTATTGGCGGTCAGCGGAACTCCCGCCTTCTTGCCGGCCGCGACAAATCCATCGGACAGTTTCTGTGTCTGCTTCGTCAGCGCTTCGAAAAAGCCCGGACGCGAAATGATCTCGAGCATGGCAAGACCGGCAGCCATCGAGACCGGATTGCCCGAAAGTGTTCCGGCCTGATACACCGGTCCCAGTGGCGCGATTTTTTCCATGATCTCGCGCTTGCCACCGAACGCGCCGACCGGCAATCCACCGCCGATGACCTTGCCCAGTGTTGTCAGGTCCGGCTTCACCTTGTACAGCGCCTGCGCGCCACCCAATGCAACGCGGAAACCTGTCATAACTTCGTCGAAGATCAGGACCGAACCATATTCGTCGCACACGGCACGCAATCCCTGCAAAAACCCCGGCGCCGGCGGAATGCAGTTCATGTTCCCGGCGACCGGCTCGACGATCACGCAGGCGATCTGATGACCCACATGGGAGAAGACTTCACGGACCTGCTCAATGTTGTTGTATGACACGGTAATCGTGTGCTCGGCCAGCGCGACCGGGACGCCGGGTGATGTGGGAACGCCTAACGTCAGCGCGCCAGAACCGGCTTTCACCAGCAACGAATCCGAATGCCCGTGATAGCAACCTTCGAATTTCAGAATCTTGTCGCGACCGGTGAACCCGCGCGCGAGGCGGATCGCGCTCATGGTCGCCTCCGTTCCGGAGCTCACCATGCGCACCATTTCAATCGAAGGCATGATCTCGCAGACGCGATTGGCCATCTGCGTTTCGATCTTGGTCGGCGCGCCAAATCCGAGGCCGCGCGCGATGGCTTCTTTCACAGCATTGAGCACTTGCGGGTTCGAATGGCCCGCAATCATCGGCCCCCAGGAGCCGACGTAATCAATGTATTTCTTGCCGTCCTCGTCAAAAAGAAACGGACCTTCGCCGCGCGAGAAGAAAATCGGATCGCCACCGACCCCGCGGAAGGCGCGCACGGGGGAGTTCACACCACCCGGGATGTGTTGCTGAGCGGCGACAAAGAGATTGTGCGATTGAGTCATTTTTTAAGCCCTTCAAATGCTTGAACGTGTGTTGCCACACAAGGTAATAGCGCGGAGGAGACCATCGCCCCCACGCCGCGTCCGATAGCTCGGGATTTTATCGAAGAAATCTAGCCTTTACTCACCAGCGACCGCCCCCCGGGTCCGAACAGCCGCGCATATTTTTCCGCCGCGAGCGCGACATCATTTTGAGCAAATACGCCATGGCAAGCCGCGATCAGGTCGGCACCCGCGTGAATCAACGCGCGACCGTTGTCCGGGGTGATTCCACCGATGGCCACCACGGGAACTTCAAGGCGCCGATGTGATTCATGGAGCAGCTCGAGTGCAGCCCGAACGGTACCGGTTTTGGTGGACGATTTGAAGAAGCTGCCAAACGCCACGTAGTCCGCACCCAGCTGCTGCGCGCGCAGCGCATTCTGAAAGAGGTTGTAGCAACTCGCTCCTATGATTGCGCCATCCCCCAGGATCGCGCGGGCTTCACGGATTTTCATATCGTCACGCCCCAGATGAACCCCATCGGCGTGTATCCGCTGCGCGAGTTCGACATCATCATTGATGATGAGCGGGACGCGGTGCTGACTGCAAATCGCCCGCAGCGCCATGGCTTCCTTCTCGCGTTGCGCAGGGTCCTGATTCTTGTTTCGGTATTGCACCATGACCGCGCCGCCGCTGATCGCCAAACCAACGACTTCGGCAATGCGATCCGACGGAATGAGATCCTGGTCCGTGAGGACGTAGAGCCCCGAGTGGGGCATCTTCTTATTAGTCGTCTTGGCGAATTTCATTCGTAGACTCCTCACTGTTCACCCAGAACAACCGGTTCGGTATGTATTGTCCCATGCCGATGCGATACCCGTGAACCAGGGATTCATGAGTATATTCCTGCGCCTGCCGGATCGCGCTGAACGGTTCCGAACCGTGGGCGAGCAATCCGGCGATGGCCGCCGCCAGGGTACAACCCGAGCCATGGTAGCTGGCCGGGAGGCGACGCCAGTGGTACTCATCCATCCGTCGCAAGTTGGAATAGAGCACGTTCACCACGTCGGGTGTGTTTTCATGGGTCCCGGTGATCAGCAGGTATTCGCAGCCGGACTCAAGGATTTCCTGTGCACAGGCGTCCAGCGTATCGCCGTCCGGCGCCAGGGCACGCGCTTCGACGCTGTTCGGCGTGATCAATGTCGACAACGGAAACAGGAGTTCGCGCATCGCGTCCAGTACTTCGTCGTTTGCCAGCTCCGTTCCACTGGCGCTGGCAATGACGGGATCGAGAATCACCGGCAGCTGCGGGTAATCGATAAGCACGCTATGGATCGCTTCGACATTCTCCACACTGCCGATCATGCCGATCTTGATCGCGGTGACAGGCATGTCTTCGAGGATGGCCCGCGCCTGCTCAACCACAAGCGATGATTCCACCGGAACAAAGCGCTGCACGTGGGCCGTGTCCTGAACCGTCAGCGCGGTGACCACCGACGCACAGTGGCAACCCATGCTGACAATGGCCTCGATATCCGCCTGCAGTCCGGCGCCACCGCTGGGATCATGCCCCGAAAACACCAACACGACCGGAACCGTTCGATTCTCACTCATGGTTGTGAATGCTCTTTTTTAGTTATCAGAACGGTTTGACGACCACCAGCAGCACGATGGCAACCAATAACAACGCTGGAAACTCATTGACCCAGCGATAGAATACGTGCCCGTGGCGATTTTGATCACGGCGAAAATCAAGCACGAGTTTCCAACAATAAATATGGTAGGCAATCAGCGCGACGACAAGCGCCAGCTTGGCGTGCAGCCAGCCGTTGGCGTGATAGGCCGTCCAGGCGTAACCCGCCAGCATCCAGATTCCGAAAATTGCCGTACCGACCGCCCCGATGGTCATGATGATGAAGAGCTTTCGCTCCATCACCTTGAAGCGTTCAAGCCCCGGCGCATCGGTACACGCGGCGTGGTAAACGAAGAGTCGTGGCAAATAAAACAACCCGGCGAACCAGGTGACCATGAAGATGACATGCCAAGCTTTGATCCAGGGCATGCGCCCCTCCGCGAAGATCAGGAGGTCACAGTGTGAGGGGTCGACGGTTTTCGATCAACATGATCGATCTCTCCACCGGCGGAGCGTGAAATCCGCCGAAAACAATCTGCCTGGAAATCTGCCACCAGACCGGTGACCGGTCTGGTGGCATCCGATGCTCAACCCGTCTCAAGCAGGCTGCGCAGCATCCAGGCGTTCTTCTCGTGAATCTGCATGCGCTGTGTCAGCAAATCTGCGGATGGCTCATCATTCGCCCGCTCCACCAGCGGGAACACGGCACGCGCGCTACGCACGACGGCTTCCTGACCGCGAACCAGATTGCGGATCATGTCCTCCGCACCCGGAACGCCGTCCTCTTCCTTGATCGAGGTCAGCTTGGCGTAGGCCTTATAGGTCCCCGGCGCAGCACAACCCAGCGCCCGGATCCGTTCCGCGATGGCGTCCACCGCCAGCGCAAGTTCCGTATATTGCTGCTCGAACATCAGGTGCAGCGTGTTGAACATCGGGCCCGTCACGTTCCAATGGTAATTGTGCGTTTTAAGGTAAAGCGTGTAGCTGTCGGCCAGCAGTTTTGAAAGCCCCTGGGCAATGGCGACGCGGTCTTTTTCGCCGATGCCGATGTCGATGCTCATGGGTCTGTTCTTCGATTTCATGTCGATCCCTCCTGTTGATGAATTCAAGTGAGCGTGAGCTAGGCCGGAACGGATGATTCCGTGCGACGGAGCTCCGTCTGGCGGATGCGGTCCCAGATCTTCTCATGTAAAAAATACGCGACCGTGTTGATCATGGGCTCCACCAGCGCAATCGCGCCGCCCACAACTGCGCTACCCGTCAGAACGTACCCGACAGTGAAAGCTACGGAAAAGTGAACCGCGGCAAATGTCATTGTCTTCGTCATGGCACGGTCTCCCGTTTTCTGTTGGTTCCAGAATACGCATCCCGACTTGCCGTGACCAACGGAACGTTTATATTTCTATCATCTATTTTATAAATCGTTGGCGAGGACACGATGCAACTCCCCACCACAAAACAGCTCCGCTATTTTGCGGCGCTGGCGGAACACAAACACTTTGGTCGCGCGGCGGAAGCCTGCTTTGTGTCCCAATCCGCGTTCAGCATCGCGATACAGGAACTCGAGTCCCTGCTGAATGTTCGTCTCGTGGACCGCACGCACAAACGGGTCGTCATTACCCGCCTGGGCGTGGAAATCGCCACGCAGGCACGCCTCTGTCTGCGCGACATGGAATCTCTGGTCGAACTCGCAAAAACGCAGCGTGAACCGCTCAGCGGGACACTCCGGCTCGGTGTTATTCCAACCATCGCCCCATTCTTGCTGCCACGATTGATGCCGCCGCTGCGTCGAAGCTTCCCGAAGCTCGATCTCTATCTAAAGGAAGACCTGACGCATCGAATCTACGAAGAATTGATGGCCGGCGAGCTCGACGCGATTCTCTATGCAGAGCCGTTCGATCTGACCGGCGTGACAACGCGCGAATTGTTCAACGACGCATTTGTGCTTGCCTACCACGATGGCACCGACCTGATCGACCCCAAAAAATACTCGTTCAATCGCCTTAACTCCCAATCGGTGCTGCTCCTCGAAGATGGGCATTGCCTGCGGAATCACGCGATCTCGGCCTGCAAGATTCGCGATTTTGCGAAAGTCCGCCCGTTCTCCGCGACCAGCTTGACCACACTGGTACAGATGGTGGACAGCGATCTTGGCATTACCTTCCTTCCGGAAATGTCGCTGGATACCACCCTGCTGCGCGGCACCCGCATCAAAACACAAAAGCTGAAGGAATCGAGCCACCGCACGATTGCGATTGCCTGGCGTAAAGGCAGTGCACGCGGGGATGAATTCATGAAGCTCGGAGATTTCATCAAGAAGCATCATGCATCCTGAAGTTCCGCGAGCAAAAAGAACGGCGACACCGGAGTGAGATTGAACGAAGACGGCGTCGCCAGCGAGTTCGCCGCGCGCTCAAATGAAATTTAAGCGATGAAACATCGAACCCGGGTTACGACCGGGATCATTTCGTGGAAATCAGTTGATTCGCGGGCACCGATTGCAAGCCGCCGGCGAGCACACTGGATTGGAATCCCTGCTGACGCAGTACAAAACTGGCCGCCGCACTGCGCCCGCCCGAATTGCAGTAGCAGATGTAGTGGGTTCCGCGATCAAGCTCCCGCAGGCGGCCGCGTATATCGTGAACAGGAATATTCACCGCGTTCGGCAGGCGCATCGCCTTGAACTCCGAGCTCACACGGACATCGAGAAACACGGCATTGTCATTGAGCTGCGCCAATGCCGATTTCACATCGATGAATCTGAGCAATGGGTCTTTCAAAAGCTCAACGAACTCTTTCTTGGACAGGCGCCACAGGCGCCCGTCCGTGGCCATGGTGACGGTCGCATTGCGCGGCTTGCCCGAAATCAGGGCCTCCTCTCCAAAACAGGCGCCGGCCGCGAGCGCGGCCAACTCCACCGGGTTTTCCTTGCCGAACATCTGCCGAGTGACTTTGGCGTCACCGCGATCAATCAGGTAGTAATAATCCCCTGTTTCCCCCTGGCGAATGATGGCATCACCCGCCGCGACGTCGATGGGCTCAAAACGCTCAAACAGGGTTTTGGCGCTGCCGGGTGGCAACTCGTCAAATGCCAGTGCGTTCCGAAATTTAGCCTTCCAGAGATCGAGGTCGGAGTTCGGCGCGTCTACCATTGCGGCGCTGCCTGGCAGGTAACCATGGCTCTCTTAACGACTCCGGGAACAGAGAGGCTGGGGGACGTTTCCCGCTCCGGCAATCCGGGGTGCGCTACCGTCATATTCAATGCCGCCAAGTGGGGAATATGTCAGATACTCCCTATGATAGACTGCAGTCTCATTGTTTGCCTCCTTTAATCAGTCTCTTGTTCCGCCATGACCACCGCGCGCATTCGCGAAATTCCGTACAACTACACCTCGTACTCGGACCGAGAAATCGTGATCCGCTACCTCGGGGAACCGTTGTGGAATGTCCTTAACGAATTGCGCGCGTCGCGACGTACGGGACAGTCGGCACGCATGCTCTTTGAAGTGCTCGGGGACATGTGGGTCATCACCCGCAACCCGTTCATTCAAGACGACCTGATGGAAAACGAAGCGCGCTGGGGATCCCTGGTCCACGCACTGCATCACCGCCTTGACCAGATCGTTGCGCGCGCCCAAGGCAATGCGCTGGCACTGCAACTGGAAATGGCGGCGCGCGATGCCGTACGCAAGTTTGAAAACTGGCTGCCCGAACAGCGCGCGTTACGCAAGAAAGCGCTGCGCAGGCTAGCCAAGGTCACGCGCAAGGACAATATCTGTTTTGACGGCCATGCACGCGTGTCGCACGTTACCGATGCCAGCGACTGGCGTGTGGAGTTTCCATTTGTCGTACTGACGCCGGACACCGAAGACGAAGTTGCGCCCCTTGTGCGCACATGCATCGAGTTGGGACTTACCATCATTCCGCGCGGTGGCGGAACCGGATACACCGGCAGTGCCGTGCCTCTGCATGGCGATACCGCCGTCATTAACACAGAAAAGCTCGAAGCATTGACCGGCGTGGAGATGCGAAAGTTACCGGGGGTCGTCCATGATGTCGCCACGGTGCGCGCCGAAGCCGGTGTCGTGACAAAACGGGTTTCTGAACTGGCCGAAAAACACGGTTACGTGTTTGCGGTGGATCCCACGTCGCAGGATGCTTCCACCATCGGCGGCAATATCGCGATGAACGCGGGCGGCAAAAAGGCCGTCTTGTGGGGCACAACGCTCGACAACCTGGTGTCATGGCGCATGGTGATGCCGGATGGACGCTGGCTGCAGATCGAACGACTGAATCACAATCTTGGCAAGATCCATGAAGTGGATTTTGCCGAGTTCCAGCTGACTTTTTTAAATGATGAAGGCAATGCCGGTCGCGAAGCACCGCGCAAATTGCGCATTCCACGCGAACAGCTGCGCAAGCCGGGCCTGGGCAAGGACGTCACCAACAAGTTTCTCGGCCGACTGCCCGGTGTACAGAAAGAAGGTTGCGACGGTTTGATCACGTCTGCCGTGTTCATCGTGCACAGGATGCCGAAATCCATACGCACGGTATGCCTGGAATTCTTTGGCGCCGATCTGCACAAGGCTGTGCCCGCAATCGTCGAACTCAAAGACTACATCGATGGCACGACCGGCGTCGTACTCGCCGGACTCGAACACCTCGATGAACGTTACGTACGCGCCGTAAAATACAGCACCAAGGCGCCGCGCCGCGCGTTGCCGAAAATGGTTTTGATCGCCGACCTTGCCGGTGACGACGATGATGCGGTAGCTCGCGCCGCGTCACACATCGTGCGTCTTGCAAATGCGCGCGACGGTGAAGGCTTTATTGCCGTCAGCCCGGAAGCGCGTCACCGCTTCTGGCAAGACCGCAATCGCACGGCGGCCATCGCGGCACACACCAACGCCTTCAAGATCAACGAAGACGTCGTCATTCCGCTCGATCGTCTGGCGGATTACAGCAATGGCATTGAACGCATCAACATCGAGCAGTCGGTCACCAACAAGCTGCGCATGATCGATGCCGTGCTGGAATACCTCGACAGCGACATGCCAGAGGTGCGTGCAGCACCGGAATATTTTTCCAGCGAGGAAAATGACGCGATTCTTGCCGCAAAGAAGGCTGACGCGCGCGAGCACTTGCGCGCCGTGCAACGACGCTGGTGCGTCGTGCTTGAGCGGCTTGACGCGCCCGCGGATTCCGTACCCGATGCGCTCGATGAGCATGCCCGCACGGCGCGTCGGCCCGCCGACACGCTGTTCCAACTCGCGCAGCGGCGCGAGCTGCGGATTTCCTACCGCCAGGACGTCGAGCGCCCGCTGAAAACTATCTTTACCGGACGCGATCTCGACGGCGTGCGCAATCGCCTTGATGAAATTCACGCCTCCATCCGCTCCAGCCGCCTGTTTGTCGCGACACACATGCACGCCGGCGACGGCAACGTGCACACGAATATTCCGGTCAACTCCAACGACTATGCGATGCTGAACGAAGCGCATCGCATCGTGGATCGCGTGATGGCGCTGGCCACCGAGCTGGGCGGAGTAATCTCCGGCGAACACGGCATCGGAATCACCAAGCTGCACTACCTCGACAACTCGGATGTCGAAGCCTTCGCCGTGTATAAAAAGGAGATCGATCCCGAGGGCCACTTCAATCGCGGCAAGCTTCTTGTCGGCGCCAATCTGGATCAGGCGTACACGCCATCGCTGCGACTGGTGCAACAAGAAGCCTTGATACTGGAAGCGAGCGAACTGGGGCAACTGAACGATGCAGTGAAACACTGCCTGCGTTGCGGCAAGTGCAAGCCGGTGTGCAATACGCATGTACCGCGCGCCAACCTGCTCTATTCGCCGCGCAACAAGATTCTCGCCGCGGGACTGATCATTGAAGCGTTTTTGTACGAAGAGCAGACACGCCGCGGTATCTCGGTGCGTCATTTCGATGAGATGAACGACGTGGCCGACCACTGCACTATTTGCCACAAGTGTGCGTCGCCCTGTCCGGTCGACATTGATTTCGGCGATGTTTCGATTCTGATGCGCAATATTCTGCGTGCCCGCGGCCAGAAACGAACCAACCTCGGCACGCGCGCTTCGCTGGCGTTTTTGAACACCACCGATCCCGCTACGATCAAGCTGATGCGCAAGGCGATGATTGAGTGGGGCTACAAAGCGCAGCGCTGGGCCTACACGCTGTTCAACAAGCCGGTGATTGGCTCCGACAAGTCACGTCCGCACGCGACGACCGGCCGGCCACCGTTGAAAGAGCAGGTCATACATCTCATCAAGAAACCGATGCCAGGACATTTGCCCAAGCAGACCATGCGCGCGCTGCTGGGGGTCGAAGACACAAAAAACGTATTCATCCTTCGTGATCCCGCACGCGTGTCGGACGATTCCGACGCGGTGTTCTATTTTCCGGGGTGCGGTTCGGAGCGATTGTTCAGCCAGGTTGGACTCGCCACGCTGGCGATGCTTTACGACGTTGGAGCGCAGACGGTGCTCCCGCCGGGCTACCTGTGCTGTGGTTACCCGCAAACATCCAGCGGCGATCGCATCAAGGGAGAGCAGATCTCCACCGATAACCGCGTGCTGTTCCATCGCGTGGCCAATACGCTCAATTATCTCGACATCAAGACAGTCATCGTGTCGTGCGGCACCTGCATGGACCAGCTGCTGAAGTATCAATTCGAAAAGATTTTTCCCGGTTGTCGCCTGCTCGACATTCACGAGTACCTGATGGAAAAAGGCGTGAAGGCGGACGGCATACAAGGGGTTCAATACCTTTATCACGATCCATGTCATACACCGATGAAGACCTATGCACCGATCAAGGTCGCAAGCGCCCTGGTCGGCAACAGCGTTGCGCTGTCTGATCGCTGTTGCGGTGAGGCAGGAACATTCGCCGTTTCGCGCCCGGATATTGCCACGCAGGTTCGCTTTCGCAAAGAGGAAGAACTGCGCAAAGGCATGGCGCAATTCAGCGACCAACCGAAGATTCGCGATGGCAGTGTGAAACTGCTGACCTCCTGCCCCGCATGCCAGCAAGGCCTGTCGCGTTACTCCGACAGCACCGGACTCGAAGTGGATTACATTGTCGTCGAGCTCGCGAAAAACAAACTGGGCAAGAACTGGCAAGAGCAGTTCGCCGAAAACGCGCGACGCGGCGGAATAGAACGAGTCTTGCTCTAGAATTCGTTGCTATGCCTTTACGGCAGAAGTCGTTCGCCGCTGAGGCTGCGCGGAATGTGCATTTTTGTGCACCGATCCTCACTCCCCCAAGCTGACCTGGCACGTTTTTCCCAGCTGCATATTCATAGCTGCAAACCTTATTAACCCCCTCTTTACAACACCACGATATCTGGTCTGTGGCGATCAGAGGGTGACCTTTTTATAACGCGTCAACCGCCGTCCTGACACCAAGGCAACGATTCGGGTGAATCGCTGGGTATTCAACCTTGCAGACAGTTGTTCAGTAGAGGAGTCGAAAAATGAAGACCAAACTTCTTCCTTATTTGGTGGCGACGAGCTTTTCCATGCTCGCCGCGTGCGGCGGCGGTGGTGGTGGCGGCGGTGGTAGCAGCGGTGGTGGCGGCGGTGGCTCTACGACCGTAACCGGGCTGGATATTCCGGTCACGCTGAGCGTCGTGACTGCAAAGGAATCCACGGCCACCGTAAAAGGCCTGGTTCCAAACTACAAAGGTGTCGCTCTCGCACTGAATGATCCGAATACAGCGTATACCACCGATCCGGTTCACACCCATGTCTACGATTCGTCCATCGAACCGTTGGAAACGGTCAATATGATTCTGTGCCTAATGGACCAGACGCGCGCCGCGGACATGGTCAACAAAGGCCCTTATATCGCCCTCGTCAATGGCGACGAATGTGAAAGTGGTGACAACGGCGGTGGCGGCCAGGGCGGCGGTCAATCCAGCAGCAATCAGGCGACTGCTCTGAAAAAGTGGACAATCGAATCAACGCGCGCCGACAACAACTCGCCGATGCTTGTAAAGATTTGGTTCCAGGAAAAGGACGGTGGCGGCGGTGGTGGTGGCGGCAGCCCGATGGATCATCAGTTCATCATGCTTGAAGTTACCGTTACCGAAGGCGTAAGTGCGGATAAACCGTTCGGCGCGTTCACTCTAAACTTCAAAGGCGTCGTTGACGGAGCTCAATTCGGTCAATCAGGCGATGTGGAATCCATGCATGGTTCGCTGTTTACTGTCGCGGACGTGGACGGAAAACCGCATTTCAAATTCATCAATACGGCAGGGTTCGACAATGTCGACTTCATGGGCGGCAAGCTCACGGTATCCCATGTCGAAGCTGCGAATGTGATTCTTGATGACGTGACTGGTACAACGGGTAAGGCGGTCACGCACTCGTCGGAAAATTCTTCGTTCGACGACGATGGCGCCGGCCCGAATCCAGCCAATGTGGAGAGCAAGGCGAGCACGTTCGGTGTGGCGTTCAACTCGACCAACTTCCTGCGCGGATCAGATACGAACAAGGACGGTACGCTTGACCTTCAAATCTGTACTTCGCGCGACACGTTCAATACCAACATTTGGCGTTACAACGTGTATCACGCAGCAGACGGAACATATAACGGTAAAGCCGTAAAAGCGGGCGATCGCGTTGAGTTGAATTCCGGCTTCCCGTTCACCTATCAAGGCAAGTGGGGCAACGTCAGCTACTGGGGCGTTTGGTACGAAGGCGGCGGCTTGCCGGATGGCACGACGATTCAACGCATCGACTACGCAACCAATGCAACCACGGACTACGTCGTTCACGTAGCGCCCGGAAAGTTGATGCGTCGTACGGCGTCAAACGAATTGCTCGATGGTTACAAGAACATTGAGTTCAATTACTGGGGCAACCACCCTGTGTATACCTCGTATTGGGGTCAGTTCCACATCACCTACGACGGAACCGACTTCAAGATCGTAGATCGTTTTGAGTGGGGCAACAATGGACCAGTATCTTATGACACGCTGGATCTCGACGGCGACCCGAATACCACCGGCGATATCTACCCCGTCGCAGCAACGTTGTCGCTCACCGATGGCCAAACGTTGTGGCTCTGGTCCGACATTCTTGGCGGCAACATTACCTACGTGCACAACGCCGACGTCCTTGCTGCGGATCGCGTTGTCACGTTGTACTCCCAGGACTTCGTCAAGCCGGATGACTCACAATTGACCGATGGCAGCACGCTGTACTGCTACGAGCGCTGTATGAAGGGCGGACTGACCCAAGCCGACGTGAACAGCGCGACTACGGAATCAGACCTGCAATATCCCAGCGTAGGCTGGGATGGCCTTGCGCAGGTAGGAACACCGGTCCAGTACACCGTTTCTATCGCGAACGGAAAACTTACGCTGATGGACGGTGGCAATGCCGTATCCCTCGACGGTCTTGACCTGACTCCGATCGGCAATTCCTGGGGCAACATGCAGACCGGCCAAATGGTCAGCACGGCGCTGGCGGCCGATGTCCAGCCCTGGACGCTGTGGCAGGCACCGGAAACGTACCAGTGGGAATCGGGCTCGAACGACTGGAACAAAATGGTCACCGTGCAGAAAGCCTCTGACTCCACGTTCGCGTCATTCGACAAACCGATCGAGCTGACCTACACCCACAGCACGGCCAACGACCTGAATGGCAACGCCGACTACGACGGAAAGAAGATGCGCTTGCAGTACGGTGGCAACGGCGAACTGTGGGGCTTCCCGTATATTCAGGAAGATCCGAACTGCGATTCGAAGACAGAGAATTGCCGTTGGGTCACCGCAGTCACTCTGAAAGACGGCGTGGTTCTCACCGACGGCACCAACAACTTCGTCGTGAAGGGAATTGAACGCGAACAGACGATGGCGCTGTCGAATCCGGGTGATGCCGCCGACATTACGGCCTGCACCGGCTCCGGCCTAGACGTGTCGACGGTATCGACCGATCTGCCGTTGCCTACCGCCAATGACGTCGGAACCGTATCTATCACCAAGAGTGATCAACCCAACGTTACAGCTCCGCCAGCCGTCGTCGAAGGCGAGCTGCAACAATAGGAGCTCGCGAAAGCGAACTGGTTTTGTCGCCGGAGCTCTCCGGCCACCCCGTCCCGCGAGGGACGGGGTTTTTCTTTTTCAGAAGCTACATTCGCAGCGAGCGGCCGCCGTCGACGGCAAGGATCTGCCCGGTTGTGTACGTGGCATCGCTGATCAAGTAGCGCACCGCACGGGCGATATCTTCCGGCGCGCCCTGTCGCTTGAGGGCAGTGCGCCGAACGATTTCTGCTTTCACGCCATTTTCAATCCCGGCTTCCGGCCACAGGATTGCGCCCGGCGCGACGCCGTTGACCCGGATTTCCGGCCCCATTTCCAGAGCGAGAGACTTCGTCATCATTGCCAACCCGGCCTTGGCGATGCAGTACACCGGATGCTCTTTCAGCGGACGCTCGGCATGAATATCAACGATATTTATGATGCACCCGCTCGTCTTCTTGAGGTGTGGCATGGCCGCCTGCGCGAGGAAGAACGGCGCTCGCACATTGGAGTTAATTAACTCGTCCCACTGCTGTTCCGTCGCGGACTCGACCGGTGTCGGATAAAAGCCGGATGCGTTATTGACCAGCACATCCAGCCGGTTCCAGCGCGCGGACGCCTGATCGATCAATTTCCGGCGCGCGGACGGGGCATCGAGATCAGCGGAGAGAGCCACCGCAGAATCTGGTCGCTCGCGCAGCAGCTGCGCGACAAGTTCGTTGGCTTCGTCACGCGACCCGCGGTAGTGAATGCAAACGTTGGCGCCTTCGGCATGCAACATCCGGGCGATAGTGGCACCGACCCGCCGCGCGGCGCCCGTCACCAGGATGACTTTTCCCTTGCAGGTATCGCGCGTGTCGACCATGGTTTCTCCGTTATCGAACGTAGGGTCCCGGGAAATCATCGCATACAATGGCAACCCGGACATTGCGAGTTCGACAGTGAATCAACCCATCTCACTCCCGGCACCCAGCCCGGAAGAATCCGAACAGAGCCAGCGCCTGGCAAACCACATTCGCGCCGAAATCGACGCGCGAGGCGGTGCCATTTCATTTCGCCGCTTCATGGAAATGGCGCTGTATTTCCCTGGCCTGGGTTATTACATGAGCGGCGTGCGCAAATTTGGCAGTGCGGGAGACTTTGTCACCGCACCTGAGATTTCCTCATTATTCGGCCGCTGTGTCGCACGCCAGTGCGCGCAAGTTCTGGAAATATGCCCGGAGAAAATCATCCTGGAAGCCGGCGCCGGCACGGGCATGCTCGCGGCGGACATTCTCATCGAATTGAACCGGATCGGCCGGCTGCCGACGCGCTACCGAATTCTTGAGCTGAGTGGATCGCTTCGGGAGCAGCAACGACAGACGCTGTCATCCCGAGTCCCGCAGTGGATCGATCGCATCGAGTGGCTGGACGCAATTCCAGAGGCGCCATTTACTGGCGTGATTCTGGCCAACGAACTTCTGGACGCCTTACCTGCGAACATACTCCGAATTGACGCTGACAAGACTGTCGAACGATTTGTGGGATTGCACGAGGAACAATTCGAATGGCGCGATGACCCTCCCGAAAACAATCGACTCATCGAGCGCGCTGAAGGGCTACGCAATGTTGTGCCACCTGGATACCAAACGGAATTCAATCTCAGTGCGGAAGCCTGGGTCTCTTCACTCGCGCCGAAGCTCCAAAAAGGGCTTCTGCTGCTCATCGACTACGGTTTTCCCGCACGGGAGTTCTACCACCCGGATCGCGCGACAGGAACGCTGATGTGCCATTACCGTCATCTCGCGCATCCGGATCCGCTCACGCTTGTCGGACTGCAGGACGTCACGACGCATGTCGATTTCACTGCCATAGCGCAGGCGGGTCACGATGTTGGATTTCATGTTGCCGGTTTTACGACCCAGGCTTCGTTCCTCCTGGCCCTTGGCCTCGCGCCAATGGCACTGGAGCCCGAGGACGAAAACACGCGCTGGCGAATGGCGCAGCAAGTCCAACACCTGACTTCCCCGGCCGAGATGGGGGAATTATTTAAGGTTCTGGCACTGACACGCGACGTTGACCTTCCGCTCTCCGGTTTCTCACTCGTCGACCACCGGCATCGCCTCTGAGTACGGATCCCACTCCGTTTGGCGCGGCCAAAATCAGCTAGATAGTGCATGGACGAAACCGTGTCTAACCGCCCGCGCGAGACACCCGTTGTCGTTGTCTCACTAATGGAGCATCGATTTGATTTGTTAACGGTTCCGACACCCCGATGAGCCGAATTTTTTATGGTAAATGAACACTTAAGTCAGATATCATGACCCACGCCCACACCGGGCAAAAAGAAGTTGAAGTCGGGGATGGGGTTATGTTTGCAGTCCTGAAGTCGGTGGCGCGAGCCACGCCAGTTCGTCGTCGAGTTTTCGGTTCTTTCGCCTTTGCCATTATCAGTCTTCTCGTCGCAAGTCCTGCATCGCAAGCGGCATCCGCAAGTTCCAAAAAGACAACGGATATTCTTGCGACTTCACGCTCCGTCGCTGAAAAGCCGATCGTTTTAGCGGCCTCCGATGGAAAGGATTCGAAAGACAGCAAAGAGTCGAAATCCGAGTCAAAAAGCGGCGAAAAAAAACCGGGCGTCAAAGTCAAAGTGGACGACGGCTTCAAGGTCCAAAGTGAGGATAAGGCGTATTCGTACGCGATCGCAGGTCGCATCAACGTCGACAGCCGCTCCTACAGCTACCCGACCGACGGCCCCTTCGGCGATGTTGAAAACAACAAACAACTATTCGACATGCGTCGAATTCGCCTCGACGTCAAAGCAACGTTGGCAAAGTACTATCAAATCAAGCTCAGCGTGGATTTCGCTGAAGGCGCTGAAACGAAAGAAGCGTTCATCCAATACAACTTCTTCGAAGGCAAGGAAATCCTGCTGGGCCAGTTCCAAATGCCTTTCAGCAGCGAGGAAGTTGGTTCTTCGAAATATTTTGAATTCATTGAAATGTCCGCCATCTGCGGGACGCTGTGTAATGGCGAGGATCGCGGTGTGATGTTGCGCGGGGATCCGTCCGATGGACGCTTCCACTACGAGGTGGGCGTTTTCAACGGCGCGGGCGCCAATACTCCGGACAACAACAACAATCTCGATACTGCGCTTCGCGTCGTCATGAATCCGGAGGATATGGATGCCGACACGAAGTACTGGCTGGGAGTTTCATATACATCAGGAAAGCAGATCACCGCCCCGGCGGACGCCGACCCGACGGACCTGCGTTTGCGCACGGAAAGCCGCAGCAAAAAGACTTATTTCAAGGCCGAATTTGACCCGGATGTTCCGTACACCCGGACTCGTCAAGGTCTTGATGTCACAGTGGTTCATGGCCCAACCATGGTCAAGGGCGAATACATGCGAGGCGACTACACGTTCGACCAAAAATTTGCCTTCCAAGGGGCCTACTTGATGGCGAGCTATTTCACGACCGGTGAAGAGCGCACCGTAAAGAACGGCATCTTTGAAAAGCAAAAAGTTGAAGAGCCGTACGATCCCGAGGGCGACGGGCGCGGCGCAATCGAATTCAAGATCCGTTACTCGCTGTTCTACGCGGACTCCAAGTTTTTTGAGAACGACTCCGTGTATCCCGGCTGGGACGGCGACAAGCTGATCGACAAGGGTTACGCGAACGGTGGATATAGTTGGGATTACGGGGTCAACTGGTACCCGGACAAAATGTCCCGCATCATGTTCGACTACATCAAGTCCTATGCGAACAAAGATATCGTGGGCAGCTTTGGTGAAGTGCGCAGCAAGTCCGCCACCGTCGCGGAAACCGCCATCCTGATCCGCATGCAGCAGGAATTCTGATTTCCAAAACGCGATTTCGACGCAGTTCACCCCAGAATAGCTTGTAGTTTTAAAACCGGGCCAGCTTCGCAATACTTTGACAGCAGAGTTTCCTGAGAACAGACAATACCGTCCGACAACCACCCCCGCGCGAAACCGCACACACCGCCCGATCTGGGCATGCTCAGAAATCTAAACTACGACGATTGACCTGCGAAAAGTCCACCTGGAAACGCCGCTAGGCGTCGTTTAAGCCGCGATGGGTCTAGAACGCGCCGTTGTTGGCAGAGGCAAAGTAGTCGACCTGACGTCGTTTACGCGGCGCAGAAGCTGCGGCAGGTTGAGGAGCCACATCCGTTGGTGCTTGCTGAACCGGCTTGGAGGACGCTTGTACCCGCCCTTTCCGGGCCGCATCAATCGATGCAGGCGCAGTCTGGGGCAAATCTCCGCGAGCGAGGCTGTGGGCGAGGCTGATCAATACCCAGATCGTGCGCTCATAGCTTACGATCAACCCGAGAAGCCTCTTTTGCAGCGCAAGATCGGGGGTCAGGGCACTTGGCTTGACGCGGCGCAGCATCGGAACCCGATTCTTTGTCGTCTCAATCAGAATGTGCGCTTTGACGGCATCGTCTGTCTCCATTGCCTTGCTGGCCGCAACCAGCATTGCGTGCAGACCCTTCTGTATCACATCCAGCAAGGGACCCGCTTCCTGGCTCGATTTCACTTTTTCGAGCACGCGCGCAAGTTCAAACAGACATTCATCCAGCTGCTCGAGCCACTTGTTGACGCTGTGACGGTGCAGTACTTCTTCGGACGATTTCTTGTCCATTTCCATCTCAGCGATTTTCGTGAGCTGCTGGTTGATCTCTTTTTGCAACCCGGTATTCGCCTCATAGAGCGTATCGAAGCTGATCTTGTCGCGATCCGGAATATCGCCTCGAACTGAATCGAAATAGCGCAACGCGCGCTTGAGAATCCGGGACTGTTCCTGGGCAATCCGCCGCATGGCGTCATCGACGGCGAAGATCTCGTCGGTTTGCAGGTAGCGCGCCTGCGACAGCGTTTCTTCATGCGTCGGCGGCCAAAGCCGGCCAAGGATTCGCGCGGAATGCTCGGTCATGAACACCATGAATACGCCGGCAACGACTTCGTAGGCAACATAGATGATACCGATCTGCGCACCCGGGTCTGTCGCCATGGATGCCGCGAACGCTTTCATCAATGGAATTCCCAGGTACTCTTCCAAGTACAACGCGGGAACCAAAATTAGACACCCGGCCAGTTTGATCCCCGCGTGGAACATAACCAACTGGCGCCCGGTTCCGGTCAGCCCGAAGGACAACATGGCCGTGCTGATTCCGGAACCGATGTTGGTCCCGTAAATGAACATGACCGTCTGATTGAAATCCAGCACGCCGGTCGAAACGAAAGTAATCGCCACGATCGACATCGTCGAACCAGACTGCGTGACAAATGCGGTGACCGCTCCAATCATCAGGGCGGCGAGCCAGTAGCCATGCGTCGACGCGGCGAAGTTCATGAATCCGGCGCTCTCCTTCAAAGCAGCCGCTCCGGACTTGAGCATATCCAATCCGAAAAAGATCAGTCCGAGTCCCAGCAGCAAGCCCGCCAAGAACTTTGTCAGATTCTTTTTCATGTTCCCGAACTGGTAATAGAGTCCTGCCATACCCAGCAGGGCCAACTCCATCAATTTGAAGTCGAAGGACACCCAGAGGACCAGGAGCGCGGAACCAAAGCTGGCCCCGATAATGATGGGAAGGGCATCGGAAACAGTAAGCAGGCCAGAGGAAATGATCGGAGCCAGAGAAAAGGTTACCGCCTTGGCGCTGTTCGTCACCGCACCCGACAGGGCGCCGCTCGCCATGGCGCGCAATCCCGTACCGGTCAGGGTTTTGATGATTTTGCGAATGTATGGCTTGCCGTGACTCTTCAGGTGGTCGCTGAAAAAGTTAATCCCGACGAAGAACAGTCCGAGACCGGCAAATATCTTTAGATAGTCCAGTGTGGACACGAATTGGACGCCTCTCCCCCCAGCCGACTTCCGATGTCAGAAATGTCTGATGACACTTCTCGGAAATACGTCGAAGCGCTATTTAATCGCGGACTGTAATATTTCTGCAATAAATATTTGCGCCGCTATTTTTCAGGCGTGTCGGACTTTTGAACAGATGAAAAGCGCGCGCCAGGCAGGGCTAGAACGGAGTAAATTTTCAGCGCAAATTCACTCGCGAAAAGCTGTACTCCGGACGGCCTTCCGACTGCGTTGGATGAACAAAAATCTTAGAAAAAACGCCCCGTCACTCTTGAACTTTGTTCTTTATTTATCCAACAGATAGAACCACCGTGCCACCCGTTGCGTCCGCGCGCGTCACGGCAAATCTTGGGCTCAAATTCGGGAAACAATGAAATCAGATCCCAAGCAAAGGCGAACGAGTCGCTCGCCAGTGGAGTGGGCTCGCTGTGTCTCAACAGGAGGCGTGATATTCGTGAGGTAATCGGGCGCGTCGAAATTTTGTCGTACCGCAGAGTTCACCCTGTCGTGCTCATCCTCGTTGAGTGCCCGGTTGGGCCACCCATCTCGGGCGCGGGGTCGACTCGGGCTCGGAAGCCGTCAGGCACTCTTCGATCTCGCGGCGATAGAGTGTCTCTCTTTCCTCAAGCGCCTCGATCAGGCGGCCAAGTTGTACATGCTGCGTCCGGATCACCTCCTGCGCCCGCTGCTCTGCTTGAAGCAGCAATTCCCGCGTGGCGTGATCCACGGCCTGGGCAGACGCTTCCGAAAAGTGGCGTGGCTGGGCGATTTCCCGGCCGAGAAACGGATGTTCATCGCTTTCGCGAAGATCCACCGGGCCGATCTCCTTGGACATACCCCAACGCGCGACCATTGCACGCGCCAGTTGCGTCGCCTGTCGAATATCGTCATCCGCGCCGGAACTCACTGTTCCGAGCAACTCCTGCTCGGCCGCCCGACCACCCAGGATCACCGCCAAACGGTCAAGCAGATACTCCTCGGGCAACGTGTGCCGTTCTTTTTCAGGTAATTGGTGCGTCCCGCCCAAAGCGCGGCCGCGTGGAATGATAGTGACCTTGTAGAGTGGATCTGCGTGCGGCAGAAAGTGCGCAACCGTCGTATGCCCCGACTCATGCACGGCGAGCCGATGTCGTTCTTCAGGCTGGATCGCCAATGTTCGCTCGGTGCCCAGCATCAATTTGTCGCGCGCGGCATCGAAATGCTGCATCGCCACCGACGGCGCGCCGGCACGTGTGGCAAAGATTGCTGCTTCATTCACCAGGTTCTTCAGATCTGCGCCCGAAAATCCCGGCGTCCCGGCAGCCACGTCGGCAAGATCGACGTCGTTGTCGAGCGGAGTCTTTCGCGTATGCACATGAAGGATCTTTTCCCGATCACCTCGATCCGGAAGATCCAGCGTCACGTGCCGGTCGAAGCGACCCGGACGCAACAAGGCGGGATCGAGCACATCCGGCCGATTGGTGGCAGCCAGAACGATGATCGCCTCATGCCCCTTGAACCCATCCATTTCGGCAAGGATTTGGTTGAGTGTCTGCTCGCGCTCGTCGTGGCCGCCGCCCAATCCGGTGCCTCGCGTGCGCCCAACGCTGTCGAGTTCGTCGATAAAAAGGATGGCGGGTGCGGCATGCTTTGCGGTTTCAAACAATTTGCGCACACGCGACGCACCGACACCAACAAACACCTCAATAAACTCAGAACCGGTTATCGAGAAAAAGGGTACGCCAGCTTCGCCCGCCAGCGCGCGTGCAAGCAATGTCTTTCCGGTACCCGGTGGACCCATGAGCAGCACGCCACGCGGAACCTCGGCGCCGAGGCGTCGAAACTTCTCGGGATCACGCAAGTAGTCCACGAGTTCGGCGACCTCACGCTTTGCACTCTCCTGACCCGCGACATCACTAAATCGAATTTCAGGAACGTCTGCTTTTTTCGCACCCTCCGGCTCGAGAAATTTGCGCAAATCACCCGGGCCACCCACGCCCCCGGCTATATTCTTGTACGCGCGCCGCATCACCCAAAACCACAGAGCAATAAAAATGACCCAAGGCAGCAATCCCAACAAAATCGAACGCCAACCGCCGCCGACATCAGGAGGTTGCACGGCAATTTCGGCGCCGCTTCGTTCCAACGCCGGCAACAGGCTGTTGTCACCAACGGCCGGAACATAGGTAATAAACTGGTCACCACTTTCGCCGTGAGGGCCCAGGCTCGTTGGCCCGAGTAGCGTTCCTTCAATGCGATCGCCGCGCATCTCGACGCGACGCACCTGCGATTTCTCAATGAACAATTTGAACTGGGAATAAGTCACGTCGTACGCCTGCGGCGTCGGTGACATTTGCGGCATGAGCAGATAGGTCAGTGCGATTACGGCGAAAAAGACGGCCAGCGCGACCCAGTTCGGACCCCCTTTCGGCTTCGGCTCTTGGCTTGGTGATGTCGGCATGGCTCCTCGCCCGCGCCGCCAAAGGAAAATTCCAGGCGGCGCGCGTCGCTGAAACCATTCTCACCACAGGTTCCCGCCACAACCACCGTAGAACTACGATGCAACACCAATATCTTGGTGAACTGCCGGCGAACTATGCTTAGGGCAACACGACGTAATCCTGCTTGTTGTCTTAAAGAAACAGATCCGGGGCGATCACGGCAGCTGATTTTTCCGTAATACACCCGAACTCAACGGAGGCTGGATGAAAGCGCTAATTAAAAGCAAAGCGGAACCCGGCCTCTGGATGGAAGATGTTCCGAAACCGACCGCCGGCACGAACGAAGTCTTAATCAGGATTCACAAGACAGGAATTTGCGGCACCGACTTGCACATCTACAACTGGGATGATTGGGCCCAGCGCAATATCCATGTCCCACGCATCATCGGTCATGAGTTCGTCGGCGAAATCGTCGAAGTCGGCCACGGCGTCACTGGTTATGCCGTTGGCGATCGTGTCACCGCCGAGGGCCACGTGACGTGCGGCATCTGCCGCAATTGCCGCACCGGCAAACGCCACCTGTGCGACAAAGCCGTCGGCATCGGCGGCGGGCGCGACGGCGCGTTCGCGGAATATATGGNNGTGCACGCGGATATTTCATCTGACCTTGCCGCGATCTTCGACCCGTTTGGCAATGCCGTACACAGTGCGCTGTCCTTCGATCTGATTGGGGAGGATGTACTGATCACCGGCGCCGGACCCATTGGGCTCATGTCGGCGGCGGTATGCCGCTTTTCCGGAGCGCGCCATGTCGTGATCACCGATCGCAATGACTACCGATTGAATCTGGCCCGCCAGCTCGGCGCGACGCGCACTGTGAACACCGAGCAGGAGTCGCTGCGGGACGTCATGAATGAAATGAAGATGTCCAACGGCTTTGATATCGGGCTGGAAATGTCCGGCAGCCCCAAAGCGCTCAATACAATGATCGATTGCATGTACAACGGCGGCAGCATCGCACTGCTCGGATTCCTGCCGCCAACGACACAGATCAACTGGGATCAGGTCATATTCAAGGGTCTGCATCTCAAGGGCATTTATGGCCGCGAGATGTTCAATACCTGGTACAAAATGGCCCACATGCTGCGCGGCGGCTTGAACATCGCTCCGGTTATTACCCATCGCTTTCCGGTTTCACAATTTCACGATGCCTTTGAAGTGATGCGCTCGCGCGCCAGCGGCAAAGTCATTATCGAATGGGAGTAATCAGGCCATGTCGACACTCGACGATCGGGTTCAGGAATCTCTCTCGGATATTCGCAATCAAGGCCTGTACAAACAGGAGCGCATTATCACTTCGCCGCAAGGAGTGGAAATCAGTACGCGCGAGTCCGGCACAGTATTGAACTTTTGCGCCAACAACTATCTCGGGCTTGCCAATCACCCCGCGCTAATCGACGCGGCCATTGATGCGTTGCGCACGCGTGGCTTTGGCATGGCCTCGGTGCGCTTCATTTGCGGAACGCAGGATCTGCACAAGAGCCTGGAAAACTCCATCGCGACTTTTCTTCACACCGACGATGCGATTTTGTACACCTCCTGCTTTGACGCGAACACCGGACTGTTCGAAACACTGCTGGGCCCCCACGATGCCATCATCAGCGACGCGCTGAACCACGCGTCAATCATTGATGGCATACGATTGTGCAAAGCCGCTCGCTTCCGCTACGAGCACGCCGACATGGCCGACCTCGAGGCCAAGCTGCGCGAAGCGCAACAACATAAAGTAAGGTTAATTGCGACGGACGGCGTCTTCAGCATGGACGGCGACATCGCAAGACTCGACGCCATCACTGCGCTGGCAAAAAAATACGGCGCCATGGTGATGGTGGATGATTCTCATGCGACCGGATTTATTGGGCCCACCGGACGCGGCTCGGCGGAACATCATGCCGTCATGGACAAGATCGATCTGTACACGTCCACGCTCGGCAAGGCTTTGGGCGGGGCCTCAGGCGGATTTACTGCCGGAAGGCAAACGTTGATCGATCTGCTGCGCCAGCGCTCGCGTCCATACCTGTTCTCCAACACGCTTCCGCCGTCTCTCGCCGCAGCCGGCATCAAGGCGATCGAGTTGATCTCAGGCTCTGACAATCTGCGCCAACGACTGCGCGAAAACACGGTTTATTTTCGACGCGGGATCTCCGGCGCCGGATTTGACATCAAACCGGGGACGCACCCGATCGTACCGATCATGCTGTATGACGCGCAAAAGGCACAGCGCATGGCGCAGGCGCTGCTCTCCGAAGGAATCTACGTGATTGCGTTCTCCTATCCCGTGGTTCCGGCCGGGCAGGCACGCATTCGAGTGCAGGTTTCGGCCGCGCACACGACAGAACACCTTAAGAAAGCAATTGATGCGTTTACACGTGTCGGAAAACGCTTGGGAATTCTGTCGGCGGGGTAATCGACGTCCCTGCGCCGAACTGCCGGTGCTAAAATGGAGACCTGACACCGAGGGAGCAATGGCGTGGACATCAATCAGATAGTCGGCCCTGCGAAAGACCCGGTCGCGCACGTTGAGGAAGAGAAACAACTCAAGGGCGCGGAAGGTCCGCATGCGGTGCAGCCCACGAAGCGCGAAGAGGAATCGCGCCAGCCCCCGCGCCAGGAACCGCCTTCATTTGCTCATCTTCGCGAAGACCCTTTGCAGCTGTTGTTACGCGCGATCAGTGCACGCCTCGGCGAAGTCTTTACATTCACCCATCCGCCGCGCGTGCTGGCCTTTGACAGTGACAGCACTCTCACCCCCGAAGCGACGACAGCCCGAATTCTGCGTCTGGTCGCGGCAGCTCGCGATCACTACGATGCGCAACCGGCTGATAGCGGACTGCGTATGACGGTCGGCACGCTGCGTGCCATCGCCACGGCGGCTGTGCGTCGTGGCTTCGATGAAACCCGCGATGTTCTGGGGAATCTGGGCATGTTGGACGGCGCCATCATCGCGGCACTAAATAAGACCCTGACTCTTGTCCTTAAGGCGCTGGACGCCATGGAATGAACCGATCCTTGGTTCATTCGTCGAACGTTACACCCCAATCCAGAATCGACCGATATATTGGGCAGGATGTTTCGATCCGGAGTCCCGTATGGGCCAACTGTTCCACGAAGCGCGCAAACGCCTTCGCCAAGCCGCAAAATTTCTCGATCTCGATCCCGATGTATTAGAGAAGCTGAAATATCCAAAAGAAACGCTCGCCGCGAGTCTGCTGGTGCGCATGGACGACGGATCGCGCCGCTCGTTCAAGGCGTGGCGTTGTCGCTATGACGATACGCGCGGGCCAACCAAGGGCGGAATTCGCTACCACCCTGCCGTGTGCCTCGATGAAGTCATGGCACTCGCGTTCTGGATGACTTTCAAATGCGCCGTGGTGAATCTTCCCTATGGCGGAGCAAAAGGCGGCGTTGCCGTTGATACAAATCAACTTTCGAAATCCGAATTGGAGCGCCTGTCGCGCGCCTACGTGCGCGCGTTCGCAAACTTCATCGGTCCGGATCGCGACATTCCAGCGCCGGACATGTACACCAACGCCATGACAATGGGTTGGATGGCCGACGAGTTCAGCACCATCGTCGGCCAACCGAGCCCCGCCGTCATCACCGGCAAACCGCTGCAACTGGGTGGTTCGCTCGGGCGCGACGATGCAACGGGACGCGGCGGTTATTACGTGTTGCGTCATCTTGAACGGGACTTGCGTTTGTCACCCGATAAGTCTCGCGTCATTGTGCAGGGCTTCGGCAATGTCGGATATCACGGCGCGCGCATGTTGCACGCCGACGGTTACCGGATTGTCGGACTGTCGGATTCGCAAAGTGCATTGTACGCGGCTGACGGCCTGGATCCGATCGCGGTCATGGAACACAAAAAACGCACCGGCTCGATTCGCGGCGCAATGGGCCACGGCCGCGCACAGGAGCTCACCAATAAGGCACTTCTAGAACAGGAGTGCGACATATTAATCCCGGCCGCGATGGAGAATCAGATCGACGCGCAGAACGCGCAGAACATTCAGGCACGCGTGATCCTGGAACTCGCCAACGGACCCATCACGCCCGGCGGAGACCAGGTGCTCAATCATCGCGGCGTGACCGTGATCCCGGACATACTCGCCAATGCGGGCGGCGTGACCGTTTCATACTTCGAGTGGGTGCAAAACAAGGCGGGTTACTACTGGCCGCTGACAGACATCCATTCACGCCTGAAACAAGGGATGGAGCCTGAAGCTCGCCGTGTGTGGGACATCCGCCTTGAGAAGGAAATCGATATGCGAACGGCGGCCTATGTGCATGCGCTGGATCGCATTGCCGCCGCTGTGACTGCACATGGCGGCAAGGCCTATTTTTGTTCATGACACCTCGTAGCGACCTCGTACTCCGGCCGCGCTGAGTAACATGACCAGGGCGGCGGCCGCCCAAGGCGGCAACAGCGGAATTTCTGCATCGAGTGTCGACGCTGCCCACGCGAGCGTGATATTCCCACTGGACCCGCCATTTCCGTCCACGGCAACCCAATACGTTTGGCCCGCCGTTGCCGATACGGTCACGCTGCTGGCGCCGCCCGCTGTTCCGTCGTCGTTATTGGATGCGACCGTTGTGAGCGACTGGACGGATCCACCTTGATAGACCGCGAGCAACGTATCAAACGAACTACCCTGCGTCGTAAAAGTGAAACTGCCACTGGCCGGAGCCGTCCAGGCAAACCACACCGATGCGCCACCGGCGCTGCCTGCGTGATCCGGCTCTCCGGTTTCCTTGCTGGCCAAAACATTCGTCGAGAACGTCTGTCCGGGATCAGTGCCCAGTGACAGCGCATTGGAAAACCGGTCGTTATCGGGCCGATTGGATTCGAGAAGATTCAGGCGCGGAAAGGTCAGACCATTGCGGGTATCAAGAACCGGCGTTCCGCTGTCTGTCAGTCGACCGAGGGTCATGTCTGGCGTATCGCCTGGATAGTGTTCGCGAAGAATCGCAACCGCCGCAGCGACGTGAGGCGTCGCCTGTGAAGTTCCCGCCTGGGTAAATCCTGCGGCCGTAATCAGTGCCCCCGGCGCCAGCATCGTTAGAAAACCAGCGCTGTTCGAAAAACAAGTGACGTTGTCGGCCGCTGTGGAAGTCTCACTGCACAGACCGGTGTATGAAATCGCACCCACATTTGCGTCGTATACGGCGCCCACAGATATCGCCAGAGGTGTGCACGCCGGATTATTGATTCCATCTGGAAATGCTTCATTACCGGACGCGATTACAGTCAGAATTCCCGCGCTGAAGGCACTGGCGATCGGCGCGACAAACGGGTTCACGTGCGAATTTGAACAGAGCGAGGTGTACTTTAATCCGTCGCCGATGCTGAGATTGATTGCGACAATGTTATACGCCGCTTTGTTGGCGATGGCCCAATTCATCCCGGCCAATATCGTGGAGCTCGACGCGGACAATCCGTCAAATACATCAAAGACGGCAAGTTTCGCGCCTGTCGCAACGCCAGCGACAATTCCTGAGACGTTCGTGCCATGACCGTTATCATCCAGAACGCCGTCATTCGGCGCGAGATCCTGGGCAACCACGACACGGCACGACGCCGGCACGTTGGGTGCGGAACAAGTACCGAAATCCGCCAAGGTATAGTTCACGCCCGTATCGAGCACGACCACGGTCTGATTCGCCCCGGTGTAACCCGCTGCGACCACACTCGGCTGACCAATGAGCGGTCGACTCTGTGTCAACGCGGTTTTGTAGCGCCTGTCTTCGTAAATTCCGATGACGCTCTTTGATGTGATCAACGCGTTCAATGCGTTCCGGCTTTTCAACTTCAGAAGCAACATTGGTAGATGGCTGTAGTCTGTCAGTACATCCTGGTCACCCGCCGGAAGTCTCTTGCGGAGCGCCGCTTTCGATTTGCGGAAGTTCGTCACCTTGTAAGAAAGACTGGCCGCGTTGTCGATAGTCGAATTCGCGTCGCGCAATAACATTGCTTCCGCTTCAATCTGCACCGTGTCTAAAAGAACGAGCACCGCGGGTGAGAGCCCGCGATCGAGCGCAGCCGTGATTTCTGTTGGGACTTCGACCGGCGCCGCAAATACGGAAGGCACGAGGATGCAGAGCAACGCCGCTGTTAACAGAGAATGCATGGTATCAGACGCTTTCAAACAGACTCCCCGAGACAAGCGGTTCAACCGCGTTTCGACCGACATTCCTCACGATCCATTCGCAGATTGCGCGGCAAAAGAACATCGTCGCGCACGGAGCGCACAAATTTATGGATGGTCGATGATCAGTGCGAACGGACGTGTGAACATCACACCTTCCGTCAGGTCACCTCCGTGCCACGAGGTGAGCCTAGGGTGGAGAGATTTCGATTGGATGACGCAATTAGCCGGCGATTTGATTCAGTGTTGCGCGTGCTTCATCAATGCCGGCGAAAGGTCGCTTCGCACTCACCGCGCGCTTGAGCTGATCACGAGCCGCAGAAGTGTCACCTTTCTTGTACAGCGCCATCCCGAGGTGGTAGCGCAACACCGGATCTTCCGGTGCGGCGCGGACGGCCTCATCCAGCGCCGTCACGGCCGCCGCCGCGTCGTTGCGCTTGTAGTGCACCCAGCCGACGGTGTCGAGATACGCCGGATTGCGCGAGCCGCGCAGAGGATCGATCAATGCGGCCGCACGATCCAGGCTCGCCACATCATCGTGATGCGTGACCAAAAGCATCGCAAGATTGTTTGCTGCACCGGCGGCACCGGGATCGCGCGAAAGCAGACTTTCGTACTGTTTGATCGCACTTTCCGTTTCGCCGATGGAATCCAGCATTCCGGCGAATGCAAACACCATGGCCGGATCCTGTTCAGTTGCCGCAACACCGTCTTCAAAAACCTTGATGGCACCGGCGCGATCACCTTTCGTGTTACGAATCAGCGCCAGATTTCGATAAGGCGTTCCCAGCTTCGCGTTCAGAGAAATCGCTTTATTGAACGATTCCTCCGCCTTGCGGAAATCTTTTTTCACCATCTGAACTTCGCCCAGAAGGTTGTACAGCAGCGGTGAGTCCGGGAACCGCCCCTGCGCTTCATTCACGCGCGTGACGGCCCGATCAATCTGTTTGAGCGCGATGTGGCTTTTTACAACGGCAAGCAACGGCTCCATGTATTTCGGTTCCGTCGCGATCGCCGCATCAAACTCGCGAACGCTGGCGCCAAAGTCACCCACCTGTTGATCCAGCAGTCCGGCAAGATAGGCCCCGAGGGCACGCTGTGGAAAATCCTTTTTTGCCTGCTCGGCCACTGCACGTGCCTCGCCAGTCGACCCGCGCTGCAGGTAGGCCTTGAAAAGCGCTTCACGTGCCACCGTGTTCTCCGGCACCGCAGCGACCAATATCTTGAGCTGATCCATCGACTTCTCGACTTCTCCGCTCTGAGCAAGAAGCTTGACCAGGGCAAAACGCAATCGGGCGTCGCGCGGGCTGTTTTCGACTGCGGATTGCAGGACTTCACTCGCCAGTTTGCTTTCCTTGTTCGCGACATGAGCCTCTGCAAGCAATAGCGCTGCCTCTACTCGAGTCGGATCGTCCTTGAGGATAGTTCGAGCGTCTGCGACGGCCGTCGCGGTATCTTTTTTCGCCATCGCCCGGGATGCACGCAGCATCAGCGCTTCGATTTCGCGTGGATTCTCCTTGAGCACTTCGCCGACCAGTCGATCACCCTCTTCGACCTGCCCTTGAAGGAACGACAGCGCGGCAAGTTTCGTTCGGGCGCGCAGCCCGTCTTTTCCAAGTCGATCCTTGTCGATAATTTCTAAATAAACTCGCCGGACTTCATCTGGCTTGCGCTCCGCTTCGTAGAGGCGCGCCTGCGCAAACTGGAGTGCGTACTCCGCCGGTTGTGCCGCGATAAACTCCTGGAGCTGCTTCTGTGCAGCATCTTTCCCTCGCGACGCAATCAGAAAATCGACCAGCGCCAAATTCGCGTTAACACCAATGTCCTTGCGATCGATCGCATCGCGCAGAGTGCGTTCCGCATCGTCGACGTGCTTCTGGTTGAGCTGGTACTCGGCAAGGCGGATATAGTGCGCGAGCTGATCCGGTTCGGCCGTCACAATTCCACGCAATGCCACGACCGCGCCGTCCGCGTCGCCTTTTGTTGCAAAAGTCTGCGCAAGGATGGTGCGCAAGGCAGTCGACTTTGGATTCCGCGTAATTCCATCCCGCAACAACGAAATTGATTCATCAAACCGCTTTTCGCGATTGCTGAATCCCACCACCAACATGATGGCGTCTTCCTGGTCCGGTTGGATCGAAAGTGCGTCACGCGCCAGCTTTGCCGCCTCCTCGCCGCTTCCCTCACGCGCGATCACACCCGCCTTGACCGCGAGAGCGTCTGCATTCTTCGGTTGTGTAATCAGAATCGCATCTGCCGTGTCACGAGCCTTGTCCATGGCGCCGCCCAGCAGGTACAACCGTGCCAGGCGCACTTTCGACGGGACTGAAGTGGAATCCAGCTCTATCGCGCGCTGATAGAAACCCACCGCATTGCGCCAATTCTGTTGGCGTTCCATGACCTGTCCCATGCCGTACAACGCAGCGATGGATTTGGGCTCAATCTGCAAGACATTCTTGAATTCGACGCGCGCTTTCTCCAGATCGTCCTGCTGCAGGTACGCATTACCCTTCGTGAGGTGTTCGTCAATTCGTCCCTGCTTACCGCTGCAGGCGCCAATGAGGCCAGCGAGAAAAACAATCGCGGCAATTCGGGCAGCGCCCGTGGAAATTTTCATCGTGCGCTCCCGGCATTTAGTTCACTGCTCCTCGCCAAGAAGTCGGCGTAGGTGCGGTTGATTCCTTCGTACAAATCGATTCTTGGTTTCCAACCCAATGCAGTAATTCGTGTGCTGTCGAGGTGCTTCGTTGGCACGACATCGTCTTTTTCGTTGTCGAATACGATGCGACCGTTGTAACCCACCACACGTGCCACCGTTTGGGCGAGTTCCTTGATGGTGATGCGCGCGCCACTTCCAACATTAATCATTTCTCCGATGCGTCTGCGAACGACACGCTCCATCAAAAACACACAGGCATCAGCAAGATCGTCGGAGTAGATGAATTCGCGCGAGGGATTTCCGCTTCCCCACACAACCGCTTCGGGGGCTTTTGCGATTTTTGCATCGTGCAACCGGCGGATAAGGGCAGACAGAAGGTGTGACTTGTACGGATCGAACGAATCACCAGGTCCATACACCTTCGCGGGTACCACGCTGATGTAGTCCGTATCGTATTGTCGATTGAATGCGGCGCACATTTTCAGCCCCGCAATTTTCGCGATGGCGTCCGGCTCGTTGTCGGAAGCCAATGGACCGGTGAGCAGGGAACCTTCCTTGAGCGGCTGGGGCGCGAGTCTGGGATACACATTGCTCGCGGCAAGAAACAGCAGGCCGCGCACACCAGCGTCGTGTGCAGCGCTGATCACGTTGCACTGGATCATCAGATTTTCGTAAATGAAATCCGCCCGATCCTCATGATTTGCAACGACGCCACCCACCCGCGCCGCGGCCAGAAAGACGTAATCCGGCTTTTCGGAATTGAAGAAATCGCGCGTCGGCGCCTGTTCCGTCAGATCCAGCTCGGAACGCGAGCGGGTAAGAATATTTTTAAATCCTTTGGCCTCGAGGGCACGCACCAGCGCGGACCCGATGACGCCGCGATGCCCGGCGACGTAGATTTTGCTCGTTGAATCAATTCGATGGCTCATCCTGTCTCCGCTTGATCAGGCCCCCGCCGAGAGGACATCATCATCCGTCAGCAACTTTACAGATTGATGACCGCACACAAACGCATTGCGCTCGCAATACAAACGAACCACATTCGCCTAACGGGCATTAACTGCCTGATTATTTTCACGTCGTTCGAGACGCATCCAGTCGCGGATCGCCTCAACGATGCGTGGCGCAGCCCGACCATCCCACAATTCCGGCGTCCGCCCCGCTTTTCCTCCGGTACGCAGCGTATTTTCAAACTCGCGCCAAATGACAGCCGGCTGAGTTCCGACCACGGTGTTCGTACCCTGTTCAACGGTAATCGGGCGCTCGGTGTTTTCGCGCAGCGTCAGGCACGGTACACCCAGGGCGGTCGTTTCTTCCTGAATCCCGCCGGAGTCGGTCAGTACCACGCGCGCACGCGCCATGGCGCCCAGCATTTCCAGGTAGCCCAACGGGCGCGTAAGGCGAATGCGAGGTGACTCGATGAGTGCGCGAAGACCGAGCTCGTCGATCCGGTTTTGAGTGCGGGGATGTACCGGAAAGATTATCGGCAGTTCCCCGCTGATTCGCGACAGCACAGTCAGCATGCTGCGCAGAATTTCGGGATCGTCCACATTGGATGGCCGGTGCATTGTCACCAGCGCGTAACCACGCGTTAGCGGTGCATCAGGAAATACCTCTTCGGGCAGTACCGCGCGCGACAGATTGGCACGCAATGAATCGATCATTACGTTACCGACAAAATGGATACGGGCCGCATCGATACCTTCACGCTCCAGATTCGCGTGCGCGCCGCGCTCAGTCGTGAAGAGCAATGTCGAAATCTGATCTGTCAGAACACGATTGATTTCTTCCGGCATACGACGGTCATAACTGCGCAGCCCGGCCTCGACGTGTATGACCGGAATATCTTTCTTCGCAGCGACCAATGCACAAGCAATCGTCGAGTTGACATCACCCACTAGCAGGACTGCATCGGGACGTCGCTCGTCCAGCACCGGCTCAAATCGTTTCATGATTTCCGCCGTCTGTACGGCGTGCGTTCCCGAGCCCACACCCAGGTCAACATCGGGTTCAGGTATGCCAAGCTGTTCAAACATCACATCGCGCATCGCGCGATCGTAGTGCTGGCCGGTATGCACCAGCGGCGCTCGCATGTCACGATACTGCCGAAATGCCTCGATGATTGGCGCAATCTTCATGAAATTCGGTCGCGCACCCACAATGCACATCACGTCGCAGATCATGCTGTTTCTCCTTGGTTCAAAACACGCCGCGCGCGCCGAGCACAGCAAGGACCGCGTACATCGCGTAACGCACCGCACCATGGCCGCGAGGCAGGTTGGTAAGAATCAATTCAATGCCGTAAAAAAGAACGATGACCTTGGCGATTCCTTCACCGATGACGGGCGCGGAGAATGGCAGCCCTGGAAGATTTGGAATTGCGAACGCCGCGAAGATGACGAGAAAATCGAGCGTCGTCAGTCGAAACGTTTTTTCACGCGAGAACCGGAATCCAATGATGACGACAACAGCCAGAAGAACATAGAACACTCGCCGCGCGACGGCGAAGCCCTCCAGCGCGCCGGGGCCCACCTGCATGAGAAACACGATAAACGCACTGATCGCGTAAAACGCCACGCGCTCGATCCAGCCAAATTGCGACGCGACCTTCCTCGCGCGCACCAGCAATAACAGGCCAAGGAACAAGAACGCCATGATCCCGAAATCGACGGAAACGACTTTCGCACACGCGGCACCAAGCAGGAGATAGGCGGGAATCGCAACTGCGGCCGAATATGCAGACCACCGCGCCAGTCTGCCTTCGTGCCTGAGAAACTTCATCTTCGCCGATACAAACGACACGTCTCGGTGAGCACGTCGAAGGTAAAACGACGTCACATGCGCCCAACGGAAGAATGCGACCACGGCCGTGCATAGCAGACCGTAAGCGGCGAGGATGATCCCGTCCGAGAAATGGCGCAGAAAGTACGCGGCGACGACCAACATGGCCTGAACAACGTAGATCGTAAATACGGCTTCATAGTGATCAAGGCCAATCGCGAGAAGCCGGTGATGAATGTGGTTGCGATCCGGCGAAAAAGGCGAGCGACCTGCATAGATGCGCTGCACCATGACCATTGCCGTGTCGAGGATGGGCAGTCCGAGCAAAAGAACCGGCAGTGCTGTGCTGTAGGGAGTAGCAATCCCCTGCGTCAGCATGATCGCCAACGCGCCGAGCGCGAATCCCAGAAACTGGCTTCCACCGTCACCCATGAAAATGCGCGCCGGATGAGTGTTGAAGCGGAGAAATCCCAGGATGCTTCCGATCACCGCCAACGCGATGAGTACGATTCCAATCGCACTGCTGATGTACGCGAGTACCGAGATCATGCCGAAGCTCAAAAGCGACGTTCCGCCGGCGAGACCATCGAGTCCATCCGCAAGATTGATTGCGTTGGTAATCGCAAGGAGAACGAAAATAGTTAATGCGACCGACATCGCCTCGGGAAGCAAAATGCCGTCGAACATCGGCACGGATTCGACACGGACTCCGCCATAGACCACGACAATAGCCGCAGCAATAAACTGTCCTAGGAATTTCAGGCGGTAGTCGAGATTGCTGCGGTCGTCCCACACGCCGAACACCACGATGACGGCAAAACCAAAAAGCAAACCCACCACCTGGGGCTGCGGGCCGAGCCAGTAAATAATTGGGAGCACCGCGCCCACAACCATCGCAATTCCGCCGATGCTCGGGATTGCATGCGAATGCACCTTGCGATCGCCCGGAACGTCAACAAACTGAAAACGTTCTGCGCCGCGAATCAGCGGCGGAATCAACATCATCGTAACGAACATCGCAACGAGGAAACTGAGGAACAGAGCCATCGGTTTTCTCTAGTTGGGAACAAACGGTTCGAGTTTTGGAACAGCGGCTTCAACGAACCTCTGCAATCGCGATTCAGCAATCGCCAGGTTTTGCCCGGGAGGCACATAAACGGTCACGCGGACCAGAGCGCCGTCGCTGCGATTTCGCGTCAATGCATCCCAAAAGAGGTACCATTTCACGAGATATTCATTGGTAATCGAGCGACCGCGCTGCTGAAACCAGTAATAAACAAGCTGAGTCTGGTCGCGCAATTGAATGAGCGCACGATTGACGCGAAGTGGTTGTCCGTTGACGTTGACCTCTGACAATACGCGTTGGTCAAATTGAGTAATTTCCCATCCGCCCCCGGGCATACACGTACGCGGGGAATGCGCGGACTCGCCGGTGCGCTGAGAGCCGTAGTACGCGGAATAAAGCGTCACTGGATTCGGCGCTCCGTCCGAAAAGGACACCAGCAAGTAGTCGTCGAACTTCAGGGCATCAACATAGATCTGTTGCATTCGCTGCGAGGATCCATGCCAGTCGCCGAACGACTCGGGAAATTGCGAAAAATCCTGGCGCGCGGGAACAATCTCTTCCGGATGCGGAGCGATCGTCGCAACGCCCCAGACGACAAGCAGCAACCCAACAGCGGCGATAAATGTGGGCGGCAGCGGTCGGTATTCGATACGGGCGTGCCTGGGCGTGGGGGCGGGAAATTCCAATCCGAACACCTCACGCAATGGTCGCCGTGCGCCTCCGATGCGCGACAGCAGCCACATCTCACCAAACAGCAGCGCGGTGCACGCCATGAATACCAGCCAGCCTTCGAAATCGTGCAGAAATCCCTCCGCCATTGACTGACCCCAGTATTCGACGGTTACGCCGATGACACCGATGCGAAAACTGTTCATCAGCACTGTAATTGGGATCGTCGAAAGAAAGATCAGCGCTCGCTTCCACCACTCCGCGCGAAAGAAATACGCGGTAATGAATCCGAACGTCATCAGCGGAAATAGATAACGCAACCCATTGCACGCTTCCACAACCTGAAGCTTCATCGCGCCCAGATCGATGACATTACCTTCGAGGAAGACACTGATACCGAAAAGGCGAATGACCCAGACGCCGATTTCCGAAGACAGCAACTGCAACTTTCCAGAGATGCCCTGCAACAGAAATTCCGGCAACGGGATCATGAACGCCAGTACGAGAAGCGGCACTAGGATCACGCGAAACCCCGCCCATCCCATCATGGCGAGCACGACGCCGGCGAGCGTCAGCAGAAACGCGTACTGAATTACTACATACAGCGTGCTAAGACTCCCCACCAGAAAAAACAGCACGCCGGCGAGCATCACAAGAACGCCGCTCCACGATCCGCGAAACGGCAGTCGCTCGAGCGTCGCCTTCTTCTGCCAAATCAGAAACAGAACGATGAAAGGAATCAGATAACCGTAACTGTATTCTTCCTTCTTTGACCACATCTCCACCATGTAAGAAAGACCTTCACTGAAGATCCCAATGGCCGCTGTCGCGGAGGCCACAAGGGCCAACCAAATCGTTGTGGATTGCTTCCATACCACCAGATCATTTTTAACAGCAGACATGGGAAGGGAGTTCCGGCTAGGCAAGTCGCGTTGCATTTTGACGAGCAACTATGACGAATGTCTTACAGCTGTACTACGCGCTTAACGTTATGTTTTCACGAAACTTCGAGTGTTCCTGCCCGCAAGTACAAGCAACAGCGCAAAGAAAGCGAATAGGTCAAAAGCTCCAGCATGCGATGTGGACGAAGATGTTTCCGCCGGTGCCGTTGGTTCGTCGGATGGCGCACTGGAAGGGGATCCACCCTCCGGTGTCGGCTCGGTGGAGTCCGCGGGTGGCGACTGAGTTGTTTCGGGCGAGGCAGGCGTATAGACGGGTGGAATNNCGGCGCTTTCGCGATTGCACCGGACCAGACGATGACAAGGGATTCGGAAGTTGCTTCTGACGGAACGAGAATCTGCAAAGGCGTTTCGGGAATCAAGGGAGCAAGTACAGCAAACGACGAAAAGGCGTTGTAGGTAATCGTGCTGACTTGCGTGTTCGATATCTTCGAATCGCGAATGGACCAAAGTCCGTCGGCCCAATCGACTGTCGCCGCATTAAAGACGTACCCATCTCCGGCAGTTTGGTAGAGCCCCATCGTGGCATTGCCATTGCTCACGGCATTGGTCTTAGCTGGCGTGTACGCGAGGATCTGATAGTTCTGCGGCGTCCCGCCCGCGCCCGTGACAACCGGGTTTCCATTGATCCAGCTGAATACCGCGCCGTCGGTTTCATAACCCGCAATCGTTTGTTCTTGCCCAAATACGTCCCCGTTGTGCAAGCCGGTCGCGCTGAACAACCAATGATCCGCCGCGGTAACGGTATAACCACCCCACCCGTCCGACGCCAAATAGAATCCGGAGGCATTCACGTAGCCGCCGTGGCGCCAGCTGACTACTGTCACGGCGTTTTCCGGTCTCAACACCGGGGCCGCGTACCAGTTGGTGGTAACCCGCGTGTCATCGATACCTTTCAATGGATCATTGGAGGCAGTCTCTTTGTAGCCAACCAGCTGGTCGTTCTCGATTCGAACCTGCCACCACATCGTATCGCCGCCGAGAATTGCGGCATTTCCCCCGCCGGCCAGAAATGCTTCGAGACAGTCACGCATTTCCCGGGTCCAGTATTCGCTGTGGCCCACCAGCACGACGACTTTGTAGTGGCTGAGTAATTGCGGATCCGAATGAAGATCGAACATCGACGCATACTCGACCGGAACGCCCATCGCGTTTGCCCAATGAAGAAATTCGGATTCCTGAGGTATTCCGGTCTGATTTCCCGGGCGCCGCAGCGAGACCGCGACCGCGGCGATCTTGTCTGTCGAATTGAACGTGTAAAGAGATTTACCTCCCCAATTGTTGTACGCAATCTGAGTCGGCGCGTTGTCCAATACCAGAATGTTGGCCTGTGATCCTGGCTGGTCCTCGCGAACCACAAAGTTGAGTGTGCGCAAAGATTGTCCGCCGGCAACGAATTCGATCTGATACAGGCCACTGACCCAATCTGCCGACACCGGCACGACGGAAAACTTCGGCCAATCGGCGCCCACCGTCCACCCATTCGTCGGCACGGCATACCCTGCGGCGGGCACGGCACGTTGGGTTAGAACTTCCTGGTCGGGATTTCCGATACGAAACACATGCAGGTCAAGGGTCGGCGCGTCACTCGAAACGAAAACCTTCAGCTCACCACCTTGCACCACGCTGAATGAATCGAGGAAGGCATCTACCGTAGGCACCGCGGCTGCGAAGATCGGCACGCATACTATGGCTCCAAGAAGCGTCGTCAGGGAATACCTAGAAATCAGGCGCGAACGCGCACCACCGCCCGCCTCCATCATCATTCGAATCCGTTCCTATTTCGCGGCGCGCCGTGCGACGACAACGTAAAGATTGTCGGAGTACTTTGACAAACCCATCGGGCGAAAGAACGAAGCAAGCCCGCGCATGCCTGCAAAGTAGCGGGATTCGATCGGCTCCAACCCAGCTTGGCTCAACAATTGAGCCATTCGATTTACAGAAACAATATTCCGGACGAAGCCGAAATACTTCGGGCGGCCGGTCAGTTTGTACACGATCGGCTCGATTCGCCGAAACAGGCTGGCAGGATTCGGCATCGAGATCGCCACGATTCCGCCGGGAGCAATAAGGCTGGAAAATGTTTGCAACACGCGCTCAAAGTCGGTTACGTACTCCAGCACGCTGGAACAAATGATCAGATTCGGTCGAGCGCGGACGACGTCGGTTAACGTGGCGATATCGGTTTGCGTAAATGTCACGTTATTCTGGCTGGTTTCCTTCCGTCGGCGCTCGCACAAATCGATCATTTCGCGGCTGCCGTCCACGCCGAGCACGGTTGCATTGCGTTGGGCTGCGTAGAGTGAGAACACTCCGCTGCCGCACCCCACATCAACGACAAAATGATCCGGGCCGCCGAATCGATCCAGAATATCGAACCAAATCTTGCGTCGTTCATCGAACGCACGTTGTCGCGCGTAATTTCCATCGAACTGAACGGCATTCCTGGAATGCCACGCGACTGCGTCATTCATCGAAACAATAACCTCACTCCAACACTGCGTTAGAAATTTCTCTTCAACCGGCAAACCGGCGTCGCAGCACTTGATATGCAAACCGTGGAAGCGCCGTTTGGCGTAACAAACGCCTGGGCTGCACCGCCAGTCGGTAGAACCATTCAAGATGCATCTTGCGGAATACCCATGGCGCGCGCTTCACCGAGCCCGCGATCACGTCGAACGTGCCACCCACCCCCTGGAAAATTTTGACGTTCAGGATTGGGGCATACTTTTCAATCCACAATTCCTGGCGCGGACTGCCGAGGGCGACGAACATAATCTGCGCTCCGGACGCATTGATGCGATCCAGCAGTTCCGGTATTTCATCGTCGCGAACAAAACCGTGCTGCCGACCCACAATATTCAATCCACGATACGTCTCGCGCAGTTTCTGCGCGGCGCGCTCATTCACCTCGGGGCTCGCACCAAAGAGAAATACCTTATAGCCGCGTACCTTGGCGAGTTCGCAAAGTTTCGGCATCAGTTCGGCACCCGGCACGCGGCCCATCTTGCCCAGCCCGAAAATACGCGCGGCCAACACGACGCCGATGCCATCAGGAATCAATAATCCGGCGTTGGTCAGCAGACGCATGACGGTGACATCACTCTGGGCCTTGATAACCTTTTCGGGATTCACGGCCAAAACCGACAAGGTCTGACGGGCGCGAATCGCGTCGTCGACGCGCTGTACCGCGGTAGACATGTCAACGCAGTCCACGGGAACCCCGAGCACTTCAATCCGCTTTGGCCTCATCAATCCACCCTCGCAAGAGCACCAGCTCTTCAGTCAAGTCTTCGATCGATTCTCTGTTGCCATCGGCCTGAAATGTGACCACCGTCAGGAACTCGTGGTGCAACTCGCCCAGATATCTTGTGCAACACACAGCGCCAATTTCTTTCTTGCCGTAACTTTGGCTTTTCCAGCCGTGCAGCGGATCCGTTTGCCCGGACACGACGGTCGAAGTTCCACCCCAAATTCTCATCGAGACCGGACGCGAATACCCGTTGAAATGTAACGCTTCGCCTTCTGTAGTCGCTGGCGGGATTGCGAGATGCCAGTTCAATTCAAGCGCGTGTGTCCCGCCACCTTCCAACCGGTCCAACACGATCAGTTCACCGCCCGCGCGCTGTACAACCCCCCTCCAGTGAATTGCGTCGACGTCCGCATAGCCATCGTGCCTTGCGAGCAATCGCACTGTTCCGGCGCTGGTTTCCTCAGAGCGTACGAGACTACTGTGAAAGAATTTTGACCAGAGAAATGCGGTTTCCTGTCGCGCCTGATCCAGACCATTGACCATCACGGTATTGTGGGCTCGTGTACCGCGAAAGTAGCTCCGCCATTTCGGCGCTCCGGTGTATAGGTAAGTACCGCTGTCGATCAACAACGGCGCGCCATTGATTGCGACACAAACGGCCAGCGCATCCGCGTGACCATGCCCGCACGAAGGAGGCATGCCCAAGGGACCATGATCGAACAGAACCGAGCAACCTTCCTTCCCACCCGCATTGAGCACGGTATATCCGCCGTCAGGAAAAGAGCGCATCCGTGGCCGCGTTGGATTGGGCATCCAGCTGATACGAAGCGCTGGCGAAAGCGCGAAACCGCCGTCGGCATCACCGATTGGCGGCAATGATTCGAGCGAGTCCGCGACGGCGTTCAGGAACGACCGTGCACGCTGGACCGCCGCGTCGATCGCAGCGGGTACCGGCTCGTTGTAGTGCCGCAACAGCTCCGCCACCATTCCGAACAGGTCAGCGATGAACAGCAAGTACCAGAATGCCTGCTCGAGTCCACTGCCATCCGCAAGGATTTGGCGGTCCGCTTCGCGTTCCAGAAGCTCCAATCCACGCTTCTTCCAATGATGCGCATTGGGCAGATGCGGAAACAGCACAGCCGCGTAAACAAGTCCCGCCGCTTCAGCAACCGTGTGATTGCCGGTCGACGAATGCAGCGACAATCGCCGCGCAATAAATCCGGCATGAAATTCAACCAGAGTGGTGAGTGCGGCCCAGGTCTCTTCGGCGTTCAGCAGGTGTTCGCGAACCCGATCCAGTGCGTGGCACACCGAAATAACGCGCAAGGCGCATTCCATTGCCGAGATGTAATGAATACCGGCCAGCGGCGGGTTCAACCGAACCCAGGACGCCAACTGGGATTCAATGAGCACCACCGCCTTGAGCCGGATATGCGGATCGGACCGTTCCGCCAACAGAGCCAGCGTGACCAACTGTTGAAGCCGACTCGGCTCCCACGCAATGCGGATGTCCCCGTGCGGATTGCCTTCACGAAAATGGATACTGTTGAAAAATTTTTGCGGCCAATGTCGACCTGTATCCGGCGCCTGGCGCCAAATAGCGTCCGCGGGACTCCAACGCCAATCGTGACCCAAAGCCGGATAGTGTCCGGCCAACAAGGAGTCGATCTCGCGAGTTGTTGGCTTGAATTCCCACTGGAGTGCCGGCAGTTGGCGGGACTGCGCCGTGCAGAAACGCGGCAAGTCTATGCGCGGAACGATCGATGATGCTCCGCGCCAATGGCGAAACCGCATTCCCCCCAACGTCACCTGCTCGCTGACGCGATGCGCGATTTCACGCGGCTGCATGACACGAAGCCGCTTGGCGTACCAGCTCAGACTGCGCATTACCTTTAACTCGCCAAGTTCAGTGTGCCGTCATGGAGCCAGTTCAACCGAGGCCCTCGAACGGATCGCCTGCAGGATTCGGAACGTGGTCAGCGTTGCCGCGTGAATTTCAGAAAACGGAATCGGGTTGCCGTTGCCGCCGGTGATCGCTGTGATAAACGCGTTTACCATTTCGGCCTGGCCCTTGTTCTGATTCATCAATCGCGTCTTGTACGGCTTCCGAGCGCCGTGAATTTCCAGCTCCTTGAAGTCACGAAGTACGGCAACGGCACCCGCGCGATACACTTCGAGATGTTCCTTCGGAAGTGACTTGGCCCCATTGGCGTAATACGCAATCGTTCCGGTCGAACCGTTTGCAAACTGCAGCGCGATGTTGACCGTATCCATCAGTGCATCGGCGGATTCGAGCGCCGTTGCCGAAACACGCGTCGGCAACGAGCCGTTGAGACAGATCAGCAAATCGACAAAGTGGCAGACTTCGCCGATGATCCGGCCGCCGCCGATTTCGGCGTCCTGAATCCAGGAATCCGCCGGAATTGCGCCGGCGTTCACCCGATACAACATGGCCATCGAACCGGTGCCGAGCTGTTTTTTAATCTCCGCGACCAGTGGCGAAAAACGGCGATTGAATCCGACCATGAGCAACGGTGCGGATTGCTGATCGGACAGAGTGCGGTACAACGCGCTGATCTCTTCCAGTTCGTCTTCGTTGAGGCACAGCGGCTTTTCGACGAACACGTTCTTGCGCGCCGCCAACGCGTGTTGCACGTATTTCGCGTGACTGTTGTGGCGCGTGGCGACGAAGACCGTGTCGACCCTCGGCGAATTGAAAATATCGTCCGCCGACCCCGCGCAGAATTCGAATCCGAATTTCTCGGCGACAGTTCGCGCACTCGTTCCGGACGAGGTCAGAACGCCCGTCAGGCGAACATCGCTACCCTTTGGAATGTTCGGTAGCAAGTTGCTCATCGCGTAGCTGCCGGCGCCAACGAAAGCAATGTTGGCTTTTCCGTTCGCAGCGGAACCCACATTGATTTCCAGACTCTCGCGGCGCACCGGTTTGCTGGTGTCGTATTCAATCAGAATGCCAAGGAACGGCTGCGAGCGTTGGGTGATCAGGTCATAGGCGTTCGGCGCATTTTCGAGTTTGAACCGATGCGTTGTCAGATAATCCAGATTGATCCTTCCCGAATGAACCAGGTCCTGGAACGCGCTCATGTTGCGGTTCTCGGTCCAGCGCACATAGGCGGCGGGATAGTCGTGCCCTTTCTCTTCGTAGTTCAGGTCGTAACGACCCGGACCATACGAGCACGACATCTTCAACTGCAATTCCTTGCGGTAAAAATAGGGATCGCGATCAAAACCGGTTGGCACACTGCCGACGATGACCACAGTACCGCGCTTGCGCAATACGCGACCGGCAAAATTAATGGGCTCCAGGCTGCTCGTCGCCGCCGTGATGATGACGGCGTCGGCGCCAAGGCCACCGCTGAATTCCATGATCGCTTCGCCGGACCCCGGCGCGCCGGATACGAGCGCCAGGTCTGCACTATGTTTGCGCGCCAGTTCGACCATCGCCGCATCGATATCCATTCCGACCACGCGCACACCGCTCGCGCGCAACATCAGGCAAGTCAGCTGCCCCAGCAATCCGAGCCCGACGACAACGCAAGATTCACCCAGCTTCAGATCCGCCTGGCGAATGCCCTGCAGCGCGATAGCACCCAGCGTGTTGTAAGACGCGCGACCCAGGTCAGCGTGTGCGGGTAACTTCACACACAGATTCGCGGGCACAGCGATGACTTCGGCATGACTTGCGTAACCGGCACCCGCGCAGGCGACGCGATCACCGACCGCAAATCCACTGACGTCGGGCGCAACATCAATCACCTCGCCTGCGGCGCTGTAACCCAGCGGCGAATAGGCGTCGAGTTTTTTCATGACGGCGCGGTAGGTCTGCACCGGACCTTGTTGGATGAATGTATCGATGACTTGCTTGACCTGTTGCGGGCGCTCCATCGCTTTGCCGACCAATCCCTTGCGCGCGGCGGTCACTGTGCTCGCTTCCGTCCCGGCACTGATCAAAGAGCAGTGATTTCTGACCAGAATGAATCCACGCGCGACATGCGGAACAGCAACGTCCAGAACGTCCATTGCTCCGTTTTTAAGTTTCTGAGTCAGTTGCAGCATTAATCACCAAAGCAAAGAAGTCTTTGCGAGCGCTGAGCGCACCATGAACGGGATCGGATCCAGTCTTCCGGGCGGATCGTAAGTATTTTTTGTGACAGCGCGATGTACAAACCCGGAACTCGCTGAACGATCGAAGAAAACTAAGTTAAAGAGTCCAGCAACTTCGACAGGCGGCGCGCCCCGACGTCGACAAGAAATTCGTTCCGGCATTTCTCCCGGTTGGCAGATCCAATCCGCTGCCGCAGTTCGGGATCGCCGATCAGGCGTTGCAGGCGATCACGCAGCGCATCGGTATCTCCGGGATTAATCACAAATCCATTGACGCCTTCCGCGATCACGTCGGGTGCCGCGCCCACGCGCGTTACGACCACCGGAAGACCCGCCGCCATCGCTTCAAGAATCGCCGTAGAGAAACCTTCCGAATAACTCGGCAGCACAAAAATATCGGCTTCACGAAATACGCGGATCTTGTCTTCGCCGTGAACCTGGCCGCCCAGGAATTCGACGTGCGGATCCAGTCCGGCGTATTCGATGTACCGCTCGTAACATTCCTGCGGATCTTCGTGTCGCAGCCGTTCACCGGTCAACTGATTGAAAAACACGTTGCGCTCGACAGGCATTGGAACGCCCATGCACTGAACGCGCACGCCGCCAACCGCAGTGAGTGCCGGAACAACTTTCATCAAATCGCAGTAGCCCTTCGCGAGTGAAAGGTGACCAACAAATAGAACTTTGACCGGCTGGCCATTGCGTGGACTTACACCGTCAAATTGATCGAAGAATTGCTTGTCGATGGAATTGTATAGTGTGGCGACACGTGCGTCCGGAACGATTCCCTTGAATTGGCGGTGCAGCGTGTCGGCCTGTGCAAGAACGAGATGAGATCGGCGGATCAACCAACCGACTACACTTCGGATCCAGCCGCGCAATGAGTCATAGAAATATCGGAAATGCCCGCCCTGGAACAGAACGATCAGTTTCGCGCCAAACGGGCGACTGAGAAGCATCGTCATACCATCACGTGTCCATCCTTTCAGCGTTGCCGACGTGGGCAGGTACAGCACGAAGTCCGGGCGCTCTGTGATCAAACAGCGTACAAAGCGATACAGGTAGCTGACGAACGCCCAGATCATCATGAAATCGAGTTTTCCTTTCGCATGATTCGATTTTCGCACGGTGGTGTTGAGGTGAATCACTTCGTACCGCTCGCGCAATGCAGGCGCTTGAATCAGATTGCGAGTGACAATCTCCGGACCGGACAACGGCGGCGGCACCGGACCGATGACAAGGAGTTTCGGTTTAGCGGCCATGGCCTGTCTCCGCAGAAGCAACCCCGTTTGCGGAATTCGGCGCGCTCATGAACTCAAGCATCGCCAGGGCAGTCGATGCAATGTCGTGGCGCTTCGCCCGCTGATACGCGGCGGCGAGCATGGCGGCGCGCTGATTTTCGGCGAGATCCAGCAGACGAAGGATCGCTGCCGCCGATCCCTGCGCATCTCTGGGATCGATCCGCACGCCAGTCACGCATTCTTCGACGAAATCGTGGGTCGACGCGGCATAAACAGAAGCTGCGACGGGCACACCCGCAGCCATGGCTTCGACCGACACCGCACCAAACGGGTCAAACAGCGTGTGGAAAATGAAACCGTCCGCCAATGCGAGATATCGCGGCAGGTCTTCCGCCTGAACGAAGCCAACAAAATGCACTCGGCTCCATCCTGCTTCCGCAACTTGTTGTTCGTATTCCTTTCGCTGTGGGCCGTCGCCGACGATCAGCAAGGTGGCTTCGGGTTTGGCTTCGAGAATCCGGCGATAGATTGCAAACAACTCCGGGTAACCTTTTATACCCGTCAAACGGCCGACCGATAGAAGGACCGGCGACGAATAACCCGATCGCATCGCTGCGACGGCCGCAGAGTTTTTCGCTTCACGCGTGCGATCGCGAAAAAAATCGACGTCGATCGGCATCGGCGCGAGCAAAACTTTCTGTGCTTCGATTCCGTACGACACGAATGCGTCGCGCGCTTCGCTGGACGACGCAACGCAACCCGCCGCATGGCGCACGATGAATCGCCGCAAAAGGGTTCGTATCGCAGAACGTCCCGTTGCATCGCGGCGCGTGACTTCTCCCCAACCCATGTAGCGCTTGTTGAACACACGACAATACACGGCCGCAGCAATGTTGGCGGGCGTAAAACCACCGCTGAGAACGACATCGGGATTGAGTCGGCGCAGGGCACGGATCACACCGTAATTTACGTGCAGCGACACTTCCGCCCCCGGTGGCCGCAGATGAATTCCGGGAAGTGTGGTGACCTTGAATGGAGCACGCTCAAGTCGCCATTGCCGATTCTCCTCGTGCTCGCTCATCAGGAGCACGGTAAAGTCATCGACGTGGCGCTGCATCTCTGCAAACAAAGGGATCCGGTACGGCGTCAGGATGTTGGTCAACACGACAAGTTTCATTGCTTCACCGTGACCATTTTCACGACACGCCTGGCAACATTGAAAACGTCAAACAGGTTTGCGCGCCTGACACACACGATATGGAGAATCGAATAAACGAAAAACGCGACCGGAAGCACTGCAGGCGGCAACCACCGCAGCACCAGCAGATAGGCACACGCCGGGGCCAGAAGCCAACCTAATTGGGCGGATGTGACAAGCCGGAGCGTCGGGAAGCGCACGCGAAATACCGCCACGTTGGAGAGACTGAAAAATACGAATCCGCTCAGCAGTGCCGCCGGCACCGCCGCACCCGCCGGGCCGTCCCACGCCAGAAATGTCCCAACCATCAAAGAAAGCACAATGGACTGCACGAGCGCGCTGTACACGGACCACCCGGAACCCTCAATTGACTTGTACAGAACTTCGGTCGTGTAGTAGACCGAAAACGCGGTAAACGCACCGGGAAGCATCGCGGACACCTGCGGAAAGTCCGGACCCAACCACAATGAAACCAGAGACTCCGAGAACGAGGCGAAGAACAGAATCGCCGGGACAAACGTCGCCAGACAAAAACCTAGCATGGGTCGCAGTACGTGTCCCAATTCGTCGGTGCGATCGCGCGCCAGAAGCGCCGCGGCGGAAAAGGTTCCTAGCAACGGCGTTGCAACGAATGACACCAGCTGCGTGCACAACCGAAAGACAATCTCGAATGTCGCTACACCGGCCAGATCCTGAGTTCGGGCGATCAGGACCTTGAGAACCGGCTCGCGCGAAGCGATCAGCAGCGTTGCCGCGTGAATCCCGCCCCCATAGATAACCATGTCCTTTGCTTCGGACGCCGAGACGCGGCGAGGATCGACACCCAGAAACCTGAATTGAATCTTCGTGTAGGTAATGAAGGCGGCCAGTACAACAAGATTGGACAAGATGCTAATCGCCCCCAGTGCGTAAATGTCCGGACGTATGTTCAGTGCGATCAACGTTCCGACAAAATTGACGACCAACCACAACAACAGGATTGCCTGCGACACAGCATGGCGCTGATGCGCCTCGACGACGGCTTGAAAAGGAAGCGCAACGAAGCGCAGTCCGAAACCAAGCGCGGTCACCCACAGCACGAACGCCGCTTCATCGCGCAATTCGATTTTGACGTTCAGCAACTCGCGCACGATCAGAGGTCCTGCCGCGTACGCAATCGCAAAAACCAACATCGTCATAGCAACGAACAGCAGGAATGCGACATTAAAATATCGATTGATGCGCGCTGTGTCTTCGAGATTGCGCGCCACGTAGTAGACCAGCGCATTCTTGAAACCGAAGTCAGTGAGCGTCATGACACTGATGACCAGCGTTCCAAACGCCCAAAGCCCGAAGCGCTCCGTACCGAGCGCATGAAGTACGTACGGCGTGAGAATGAAGTAAAGCGGAATTGCCAGCGCGACGCGCGCAAGGCCCGTCAGGGACCCCGCCGCGAACCGCCGCTTGAGGTCAAGCAGGTTCATTGAACCGCGCTCCCTGCATTCTTGGGCGACAATTTTCGCCCCAATACATCGCGGACAATCGCGTCATATCCCGAGGCATAGAGTTCCGGAGCAAACCGGGTGCGCGCCGCATCGCGCGCCGCATGACCCAGTCTTTCACGCCGCTCCGGATGCATGACCAGCTCGCGCAACTGCCGAGCGAGCGTTTGATCGTTGCGCCCCGGAAACAACAAACCGTGAGTGTCGTCTGCAATCAGTTCGGGATGAGCACCAGCATTTGCGAGCAGAACCGGCAACCCGGAGAGCATTGCCTCAACAACGGCGATGCCAAATCCTTCATCGAGCGCAGGATTCACGTAGATATCCATGGCAGAGAGATAATCTCCAATGCGATCGGTGTACCCGACAAATTCCACGGCGTCGGAAATTTTCAATTCCGCCGCCAATCTCGCCAGCTCCCGTCGCAGCGGGCCGTCGCCAATGATCACCAATCGCACAGCGCGGCAATGGGATCGCAGTTCAGCGAAGGCACGTAATAATGTGGCCTGATCCCTCCATTCCAGCAGCCCACCGACGTTACCAATCAAAACTTCATCGGGCCGAATGTTCAGTGTCGCGCGGAACTCCATGCGAGTTCCTGCCGTAGCGCGTTGCACCACCGGGTTGTAGAGGACGCGCAATTTGTCACGCGACACCCGATAGTCACGTGCGATGGATTCCGCCGTATCCTGAGAATTGCAAACCACGGCGTCAGCAAACGGGAGGCTGAGTTGCGCCAGGCGACGCCCCACCCCTTTGCGGTGCGACGCGCTGCTGTGTTCGTTATGGATCAGGGGAAGTCTCAACCAGCGCGATACGAGGAATCCGACAATCAGCGGCCGAGTGAAGTGCGTGCAGATCACGTCCGCGCGCTCGGCGCGCGCCGTTGCGGCGATGCCACGCACCAGGCGCGGCAATGACAACGTATCCAGATTCCGCACTTTCGCACCATGGTCGCGAAACCGGGGCTCGAGCGTTGCGTCCCGCGGCGGAGGCAAATAAGGTACAAAAACCAGCTGGCTTGTTTGATAGTTATTGTGCGCGGCGAGATAGAGCATCTTGCGCGGTGTTCCGCCGAAATCCGCCAATCGCTCGATGATATGGAGCACTGTTCTCATTGGCTTGGCACCGGCTTCCGCGCTTCAAGATAGCGTTCACGTTCAAGCAACCCCAGCGCGATGCCCAGTGGCAGCAAGGCAAAACTGTAGGTCAACGGGGCATGTACGGGCTGAACAATCAGAAAGATCACGAGCAAAGTTGCTATAGACAATGCACGCACGTTCAAAAGGTTTGATTTCGACGCCCGTGCCAGACGCACGAGCAACCAGGCCATCCAAAGCGTCGTCGCATACAGTAACGCACGGCCTGCGTATCCAAATTTCAGCGCAACGTCGACGTCGCCCTTGTCGATAAAGCCGAGCGTGTCACCGCGAACGTAATGGCGGACCTGGTGGCCAAACTGTGAATCCTTGTCGATAAATCCATATCCGAACCATGGACTGCGTTCAACAATCGCACGACGCTCCTTGGAGACCGCTTCGCGACCGACGATGGCGCCGCCAGTTTGTGTGTCGAATTCAGTGATACCGGATGACACGAAATGGTCGGTCAACGTGGCCATGTCGCCACCGCGATTCACCGTGATCACCCATACACCGGCGATTCCCACCACAACCACGAGCGTCATGGCGATGCCCTGCACCATGACCCGCGACAGTTTCTGTCGGCCAAACAACGAGAACAGCGGCGCCGTCGTCACGGTCGCAAGCAGATAGGATCGATAGAATGTTAGCAACAGTCCAATGCTCCCGATCCAGATTCGGGCGAATGGTCGCCCCACGCTGAGCGCGTATTCGAAATACGAATGCAAAAGCGCGATCAACAACACAGGCCAGAACTGGGGATACACTTTCCACATGAAAGAAATCTCTTTGCGAAACGAATATCCGAGATGAGATAGCAACGTGGTCCCAAATGCTTGCGCGGCCAGCTCGAGCAGAGAGAAATAGATGCCGAATCCCATGACGATGCGCCAACCCCACTTGATTTCAGTTTCTGTGCGGACAAAGAGAAAAACTGCGAAATACGCGAAGACCGTCAAAAACTCTTTTGAACCCTTCAGCGCGTAGAAAAAAGACGAATAGTCCATGAAGACCGGATAGGTGACGCCATAGAGCCAGAATCCGATCCAGACCAACATGGGTTTTAACATCAGAGCGCCGCCCAGATCCGACAATCGCGTGATGGACACCACGATGCCGCCAAGAATCAGCAGGCCGAGCAAGGCATGGGTGTCAAACACGCCTTTGACCGCAATGGTCATCGGATCCACCCACCCGCCCACTTCCGTCGCCGGCAACAACATCAGCAGAACGATCAACCCGCGTTGCACGAACAACGCCGCCATGGCGATAGACAGCAACAAGGCAATTTCGATCAGAAACGGTAGGCTCATGGTTGTGCCACCGCGTTGGGTATTTCAACTTGTTCGGCTCGCGACCAAAACGGAGCTGCCGCTTCCCGAAACGGCCCGGCTTGAAGTGCGCGGATCTGTTCCGCACTCAGCATGCTGTAAATGTAAAAACCAAAACCGTTTCCCGGCCATTTGCGCCGTGCGAAATCGATGTAGCGGCTGACCAGCGCCGCGGAGCGCGGAACCGTTCGTCCGTCGACGCGTTCGTAGTTACCGAACAGGGGAAGCAGTTTCTTTGGATTCTTCAGGCTGTCACGGACCGCATCAATACGTGCGTCGTCAATCCGCTTTCGGTAATCCATCGCGAAGATGACATCGATCCAGTCGCGGTCGGCCCAGGCAATATCGTTACGACCTTCCAGCGGGCGCTTTTCACTTCGGGGAACGGGATGGCTGTCCACGCTGATGATCGCGTTCGGTTTGAGCTTGCGAGTTCCGTCAGAAAGGCGTTCCACGATGTCGGAAACCGCATCATCCTGCCAGGCCTCGACCCGCCGGCGTGCATCGGCGCTGAAGACCCTTTGAATGTTGTCCGCGATGAGCGATGTCTTGTAACGGGCTTCGTAGCTCGCCTTGCATGGACTGGACGTACAAATTCCCATGGCCCGGATGTAGTCGAGATTGATACCGTCGATGTCGTATCGGGAAACGACATCGAGCATCAGCCGAACGATAAAATCGCGAAAGTCCGGGTTGTGAACGTCGAACGCCCCGTCGGGCGTGCCGTCCGGATGGAAATCCGGATACTCTTCATTTTCGCGTAACGCAACGGTAAACCACGGATGAATTTCTATTCCCATTTCGTGCGCACGCTGAATCAGGTAGCGCAGCGGATCGTCTCCATTCCTGACGATATTCGGCAAACGAGAATCGATTGCGGCGATTGTTGTGGGGAAGTACGCGCCACGACCATGCCAAACGCATGGAACGTAGACATTGAATCCTGCGGACTGAATCTTCTTCAGTATTTGATCGGTGCTTTCCCTCGAATATGCCCAATGGATATCTTCATCAAACAGCGCGCGTATTTCGCGCAATTGTCCGTCAGGCGCACGCACCTCCGCCGCCGGTCTGGCCAATGTTGATTTCATCCAGGCCGGATCACCGAATTCGCTTGAGAACCGGAGTGTGCCGGCCGAATGCGATAACACGCGGATTTCAGATTCACCGAGCGCGCGGTCGAAGACCCGAAAGTCCGCAAGCGAAAATTCCGCCGGGCGTTTGCGTGGATCGGTAGATCCGAGATCACTCCCGACAAAGAGCGGCCCCGTTGAACGTTGGTGACCTGCGAGTGCCGGCCGGCTTTCCGCGATCCGCTCCGTTCCAAGATAGATTGCACAGTAGCCAGACGCGCCACTTCTCCACACCAGCGACACGTGAACCCACTCATCCGGTGTCGGCAGGAACGGTGCGCCGCAATGCGCTTCTTGTTGGTTGTTGACCACGAAGTAAAGCCGCCGCGAACCCTGCGGTTCCCACCAACCGTAACTTGCGGCGAGATAACCTTGTCGACCATCATTCCATCGTGCTGTCAGTAAGACATGCGATTGCGGGTCACGATCGCCCCACTGCGGTTTCAGCCAAAAATCGATCGAGCCCTCGTCTGTTGAAAGTTGAATTCCGGAGATCTCGACATGACTTCGGTCCGCCAATCGCCAGTGCGTCCCAACACGTTCATCCGACACGACACGGGCCCCATCAATCAGCTGCGGGACGGTCGACGCACCCAGACTCCGTTTGCCGAACTCGAATACGGGGGCTGGAACTGCAGAAGCTGCTTCTGCGGCGCCCAATGCGATGACAAGCATCCAGCCGAAGACCGCGAAACAAAACACTCTCCCTTTGTCCCGGGTCGTCTGGAACACATGATCACCGTAGGTTTTTCTACATTTGCTTCCGTTGACGTTCTGTCAATCGGACGGCTAGTAATAAGGGGTACTGCCTTCGTCCGCCTGATTCAGCACGGTACCGACGACATTGATTCCAGAAAGCATTTCCATTGCCTGTTGAAGCTGATCCTTGCGAGTCTTGCCTTCCTGAACGACCAGCAGCGCCGCATCAAAGTTCGGCGAAAATGCGAGCATGTCGTCAGCCAGCAAGAGTGGTGGCATGTCATAGATAACGATGCGCCGCGCATAGCGGTCCTTCAGTTCATGCGCCAGACGCGTCATTTTCGGTGCCGTCAGGAATTCGGATGAATCCGCCAAAGCCTTGCCACCGGGCAGGATCACGAGCCTGTTGATCCCCGGCGTAAACAGCATTTCGGTCAACGGAACATCATCAAGCAGATAGTCACGCAATCCGAATGGCGCCTCGTATCCGAAATAATTCGCGATCACCGGCCGCCGCAAATCCAGATCGACCAGCAGCACCGTGTGATTGACCTCTTTCGCGATGCTGATTGCGAGGTTGATGGCGGTAACGCTTTTTCCCTCGCCACTGCTCGCACTGGCAACGGCCAGGCTGCTCCAGCCGTTTGCTTTCATGCGTTGCAACACTTGCGTCCGTAACATCTTGTAGGCCCCGGCAACGGCTGGATCCGAAACACCCGCAACGATTCGATTTCGTTCGAGCATTTGCCGGGGAGTCTGCACCGTGCGCGTCTGGGTGTAATTCACGCTGATTTCCTGGCCAAGGCGCGGCGACGGAAGCTGTGTTGTGCCCTCCGCCTCGCGCACGATTCCCAAGGCTGGATTTGACTCGGCAACTTTTGCAATTCGTTCCATAAAAAGCAGTCTCAGCAAATAAATTCGGTCAGATAACTTGCAAACCCAGGCGCCGCTGTACGGCGTACCAAAACACATCCAGCGGCATGAAAAAGAAGTGAAACGCCGCGACTCCCATGCCAATTAGCGCAACGATCGCGACGGCGAATCCGATCCGCCTGCGCCTGCGGCGCTGGCGATCCGCCTCGGTATCAATTCGCGGAATGGCCGCAAGCGGCGGCGAGTTCAACAGCAGCGATACTCCACGGACCCCGCGCACTGTGGCATCCGTTGTCTCGCTCACGGCAACCGTGCCAACACCCCCCGCAAACGAAAACACCACGCCCAGAACCAGTACAGCCATGCGGTTCGGCTTGAGCGGTTTTTCGGGCAACTCGGGTGGCTCAATGAGCGTGAAGCGCTCGCCCTTGCGTTCGGTTTCCATGACCTGAGCGAGCTGAGCTTCCATCTGCTTCGCCTTCAGCTCCTTGTACTTTCCCCACGCATTTTCATAGTCACGCGTGAGCGCCCGGAACTGCCGCTCGACCTGCGGCGTACGCGCGAGACGCCCTTCATAGTCCTGCATCTTTTGCGAAAGCGCGTCTTTCTTGGCCGACAACGCGGCGAGCTCGATTTCAGCGCTTTTGATTTGTGATTGCAGTTGAATGAATGCAGGATTGTTCGGCTCTTCCGTGCTCGCAACGCTCTTGTTAATTGTCGCCTGCGCGATGTTGTCGTCCAGAACGGAGAGCTCACGCTGGAGTCGCTTTACGTCGGGATGTTCAGCGCCGTATTTTTTTCGGGCCGCCTCCAGATCATCTTCAAGAATCTTGCGGCGATCACGCAGACTGTCTGCCGTATCAACACCGCCGACTTCTTTTTTGAGTGCGTCGATTTCCTTGCGCGCGCGCACAACGTCCGGGTGATCCGCACCGTAGTTAGAAAGCAGGCTGACATAGCTTGTCTGCAATTGCTTTAAACGGTCCTCCGGACCGAGAAGCCGTTCTCCGGTTTTCGCGTACAGACTGGTGGTCTCACTCACTTGCGCAATTTGCGCTTCCAGATAGGCCTTGCGTTCGCGCAGCGATCGCATGTCGCGATCCACATCGAGCATGTCCCGCTCGGCACGATCAAGCACTTGCATGTTGAGGCCCGAAAGTTCAGGCAACTCGTCAGCGTTTGCTGTTTTGAATTCAGCCAGCTTTTTTTCCGAGTCCGTGATCAGTTCACTCAGCTTGCGAGCCTCATCGCTCAGAAAATCGGACGTCTGTTCCGTCGCCTCGGTTCGGCTCTTGAGATTCTCATTGAGGTAAAGCGAAACGAGTTCGTTCGCGACCTTTTGAGCCAATCCAGGCGATTCACTGTCGTACGACACCGTAAATGCAATGGTCGCCTGAGTGGGCCGTCCGCTGCGCGGATCGACGACGTCCGCGCTGATCGTATTCATCTTGATGTCCTTGTGCATATTCTCGACAAGGACCTCCGTCGGTTCCGTTTTCTGATCGTCGGGATAGAGGTTGTATTTCTTGATGATGTCCATGAGATTCGCGCGAGTCATCACGCGCTGACTGATCACCTGAATGCGCTGATCCGCGAAACTTGTGATGGTCGAACGAACCAGATCGGTGGGGATTTCCTGCTGCTCGATCAGGATTGTCGCGCTGGAGCGATACACGGGTGGCAGTCCGAAGGCCACGCCGATGCTTGCGACGATCATTGCAACGATGACCATTCCCATTCGGCCGCGATAGCGCTTCAGAGCGCCCAGATAGTCGGCCAATGTTTTTTCGTTTTCATTCCGATCCATTGCCGCCTTCCCTCGCTAAAAAAACCAATCACCGCTGTTGTAAGTCGCGCGAAGCAAAAAGCTGGCGCTTGCGGCTTCACGGTCCGTCACGTCGTAGTGATAGTGCGAATAAAGTGCAGAGCTCGAAAGGGACCAGGCGGGCGCCACTTGCCACGCCACGCGCGCCTCAGCGTTCTGGCGACGTCGATTCGCGGAACTGGCCTGCGATTGCACGGCCTTGTCGCGCGCAACGGTCGCCGCGAGATTGGTCGACCATCGAGGAGATAACTGCCAATTCAACACCGTGCTGACCGTATCGCGGTGCACCAGGACACCAAAACCGCTGGGGTCGACAACACGCCCAACCGACAGGCTCCAGGACGATCGCTCATTCGTTCCATCGAGGCGCGCGGAAAACAGGCCCGAAGTCGTCCAGCGCGAACCCGCAAGATTCGAACTATGCGTACGGTGACTACCGAAATCGGCGGACCCCCTCAGTGTTGGCGTCAACTCCGAACGAAAGGAAACTCTCAATCCGCCGTCGTCGGATTGGACGCCAAACTGCGCGGCATCGTATCGCGAAAGATACGAACTGAATGTCAGTGTGGATCGATCGCTTTGAACACGAGACAGATTTGCATCCACCCAGCGATATCGATATCCGGCCAGTGGCGTCAGTCGTGCGTCTTCATATCGGACATCGGAATATCCAAACCCTGCGCCGGCCGTCAGTCTTTCGCTAATTGCCTCGCTCACGCTCGGATAAATCGACCGGTAGTTACGCCATTTGCGCGCTTCACTGAAAAAGGTGCCGCCCCATTCGCTGGTCAGCGTCGTATCGTGCGTTACGTTGGTGTCGATCGACCATTTGCGGCGCTGGGCTTCATTGGCCAACCTCATATCCACAAAGTACTCATCGCGATCCAGAGACTCATCCTCTACCGCACGCGTGCCGCGCAATCGGGGGGCGATGCTGAACAAACTAGTGGGTGTTTCGCGAACAACGCTGCTCCGAACGTCCAGGACTTCGACAACATCACGGTCATCGGAGTCCGGAATCAGGCGCGGATTGTCGACATAACGCGCGTCCGCGCTTATCGCCGAGTTTGCTGTCCAGGAGGCGCTCATTGCGGAATTACCGGGCAAGGCTGAAACCAGTGCGACGATGCCGCACACCAGGAGTCGACGCATTCACGGGCTCACGGCACCACAACGACGTCGCCGCTGCGCAGCACGATGTTTTGTTCCAGATGTTTTCCGCCAACCACTTCGTCATAGTTAAACGGGATGGCGGTCTGACTCACCCCTTCGCGACGCAATACTTTTATTTCATCCAGTTCGGCGAAGCGGGTTGCGCCTTGCGCCAGGCTCAACGCCTGCAGGACGTCCACGTCCCGGTTCAGAATAAATTCTCCGGGACGGTTCACCTGACCGAGGACATAGATCTTGTTCCCCAACGGCTGTTTGACAGCAACGTTCACCGCGGCATCCGGCATGAACGGTTGCAATCGCGACGTCAGATCGGCGCGGATCTGCGCGACATCGTGATTCGCAACATCAATCTCGCCGACCAGTGGCAGAGAAATTCGGCCGTCCGGGCGCACTGCAACTTCGCTTTGCATGTCCGGCTCGCGCCAGACCGAAACGAGCAGGATGTCTCCCGGCTGCACAAGGTACGACGCCGAAACCGCGGCGGACTCCGCATCAGCACTGGCGGCGGATCCGGCCACCACGGCGAGCACGATCGCCGACCAGATCGCTGTCGGCACAAGGGCCCGAATGCACGCGCGTTTGAAACGACTCGCAAGAATTCTCATACTTCAATCCGCCTACAACCGTCTGTTTGTTAACGAGTAATTAGGCTACGCGAGGACTGTGACCGAATTATTTCAGCCACAGTCCGCATCACTAAGCCGTTGCCTGCAAAGGGAACATTGGTGGGGTCAGGCGCGCTCCCCCGCGCCCGACACCGACCAAAGCAACCAGTCCGGAGAACAACAAAAGCATTGCAGTCGGGAGTGGCGTTGCCATGATTTGTTCAATACGAATGCCATACAAACCGAGATCAAGCGGTCCTGCAGTTACACCATAAACGTTCGCCCAATACGTCCCCGGGGCGGCCTGAAAGGTGAAACTGCCACTTCCGTTCGTGGTGCCCACCATTGAATTTCCACCCGTCGCGACCCCGAGTGCGAAGTTGCCGGAGAAAGAACTGGGAAACTGAAAGTCCGTCAACGTGGCCTGATAGAGTCCCGTGGTATCAATATGGAACGATTCACTGCTGGACCCTTTCCCTTCAAAAAAATCGACGTCTTCGTAAACAACATTGTTCGCAGATGCGACGGCGGAAAAAGTCAGAGTCAGTGCTGCGACAGCACTGCTCAGCACATTCCGGCAACCGGATACTGAATTCATGGCGTGCTCCTCCTTGGTGTATTCGTTCTTTTGGTTAAGCAATCTGGCGTTCCGCAGCAACGGCGCGCGCCAGGTACTTTTGCAGTAAGTACTCGCGCAAAACCGTTGCGGGGCCGTCGGTCGCCGTCGCGGGCCGCGCACCGCGCTCCCGCAACTTCAGGACCATGTAGTTCGCCTCGAGACCCGACAGCGCGAGGAGCTCCAGATCATCGCGGTCGACTCGTTTTGTGGGATCCAGAACTCCGTCATTGATAATCCGATCCAGCCGGGACGAATCCAGATCGAAGTACTTCGCCAATTCCGGTCCCACCTCCATAAACACCGGAACCAGGTCGCTGCCGTGCGCTTGCAGTTCGCATAGCGGCGAAAGTTTGGCCAGTGTCGATTTGATCGCGAACCGAAAGACATCCGATTCACGCGCTCCGAGACGTTGCGCAATCTGCTTGATCTTGCGCAGGTCTGAAGTGTTCATGCGTAGCGAAATGTTCTGCTTTTTAAGTTCCATCGTATTTCCGCCTTTGCTCAATGGGTGATGCGAACAAACTCAATCTACGTTGCGAAATTTCGCCGCAATGCATGACAGAGAAATGAAACAAGCATTTCGAAGAGATGGCGGAGAGATGACACTGTCATACACAGTTGTGGCCCAAACCGGGAACATTCTTAAAGGAACTGGACTGAAACAGCGAACGATCGAAAAAAGCGTGAAGTGGCGGAAGAGCGCTGCACCCTCACCGCATAAACGGTATTGGCACTAGCCGCGCCAAAAAAAACGGACTGCCGCGCTGCAACGCGACAGTCCGTTTTACAGGCCCAGAGATCCCTGGCCGATTCGCACCAATTTCCGGTGCGAAGATCCTTGTAGTACGTCGTAATGCCTCGTGTTGCGCCTTTTGCGCGTGCGTTTCCTGTTGGCTGGAGCGCCGAGGGTGAACGCGGGTTTCACATCACTCCGCGGCGACAGTTGTAACTGCGAGGAGTGACACTGTGTTGAATCCGAATTGACGAATTTGTTTCAAAAAATAAGGCGCCCTTTTGGGGCGCCTCGCGTTCAATCTGAACAGTGGGGGGGATACTTCTGTTTGTCTTCGTGGGGGGAGAGAAACTTGGTATGTTGTTACACCGCGATCGCGACCGGATCGAGTGCATACTGCGCGCCCTCAATCATTTCATACATCATGATCGGCCCGCGCAGACTGATCCCGACACCTTCGGCTGTCTTGTGCACGATATCGCCAGACGCGGACAACATGACGTCGCCCTGGTAGGAGCGTAATTCAACTTGACCCGACTCCGGCAACAGATCCACCGGCACTTCAACAAAAATTCCGTGCCGGGAAATATTGCTTACTCGACCTTGAACAATCAATTTGCCGGACAGTCGCAAAGCAACGTACAGATCCGTATTGAGGCGTTCGCAAGCCCGACGGTTGGAGCGTCGCAGGGGCTGAGTTGCCTGAATTAAGGCTCGATCGGTCGCAGTCAGGAATTCGTAAGTATCCATAGAGTCTTTCTCGTGAGTTGATTAATGCAAAACCGTTTTGTTGTTCCCGGAGTCAACCGACATCCATCCAGTACGTGCCGTCCTCGTCGAGCAGCGCAGGAACCCGATGCCATCCGGCACGCCGCATCGGCTCCATGTCGCGAAAAAAAACGCCAACACCTCCATCACCGCTATGCACGACCATCGCCCGCATCGTTTCCAGCACACCATTCACGCGCAGCTTCAACGTGAGCATTGTCCCGAGCGCCAAAGACCAATCCGGAAGAGAGACGAACATGCCCTCGAGAGACAGGTTGCGGGCCGTGCCGATACGAACACCCTTGTCGCGCACAACCACCAGGACGCTAAACTCGACATTGAATCGCTTGTTGTAGCGGTGTTCCATCGTCAGGAGCTCCTCGTCGATTGCCGTTCTGCGACCACAATAAATAGTGAGCGTGTCGCAATAATGACAGCTGCATGGCGTTTAGATGACAACGTTCACGGTTTCTATCTTCGACAACCCGGTCACAGGCGTTTGAAACGGCCTTAGTGCCGAGATGATTCTTCTCACGACCGAAGCACACCGACCGAGGCGGCGATGGAAGACTTGATGCCGTCCGCGTAAACGCCGGAGAGGCGCTGCGCCATCGCATCGGCCGACCATTCGTGCACGTAGTCTTTACCTTCTTCGCTCATTCGGGTCCGCACTTCCGGGCTGCCCAGGAGTCGAGTCACAACGTCTGCAAAGGACTGCACATCCTCACTGACGATGGCGGCGCCACAACCCGGAGCCAATACATCCTGCGTACCCATTATCGCTGTCGACACGACCGGAACACCCAGCGCCATAGCTTCAAGAAGTACCAGCCCCTGAGTCTCTGTACGTGACGCAAAGATCTTGAGGTCCGCCGCGCAATAGCAGTCCAGAAGTTCAGATTCACGATCCATGTATCCAATGAACATCACATTAGAGTCGAGGGCCAGATCGCTCGCCATCGCACGCAGGCTGGGAAGCGCGGGGCCTTCGCCAGCAATTACAAACATAATGTTCCGCACCGATGAACGTATCCGTGAAACGACCTGCATTAGAAACTCGATGTTTTTTTCATGAGCAACACGACCCACATGCAAAAGTACCGGCCGATCTTGCGAAATTCCGTGCTTTGCACGAAAACGTGCACCATCACCGCCTTTGAAACGGTCCAGCTCGAGTCCGGTGGGAATAATTTCCATATGCGCGCGGATGCCATACTTGAACAACACATCCAGCATCGGTCGTGATGGAACGACAACGGCATCCACCGCCATGCACTGCGATCGGCTGAAACGACGCGCCAGGGCGCGCATCCATGTTTTCGGGACGAACGGCACGTAGTGGTAGAGATACTCTTCGAAAAACGTGTGATACGTTTCGAATACCGGAATATCCAGCGCGCGCGCAATTGAAAGGCCTGAATAATGCGCGACGAACGGTGTATGGATATGCACCAAATCAAACCCGTGTGACTTTAGCGCGTCGAATCGCTTTCCGATTTCGGCGCTGGACATGAATCGATCTTCCGGGTCAAAGGGCACAACCCGTGCCGGAATGCGCATGATGCGCGCATCATCCGGACCATTGTTTCCATAGTCCGGCGCGATCAGAAATACTTCGTGACCCAGACGCTCCAGCGCCGCCATGAACGTCTTGATCGACGTCGACACGCCATTCACCCGAGGAAAATAGACATCTGAAATGAAAAGTATTCGCATTGTCCTGCGCTTGTCTTTTTCTTCGGACTTCAATGGATCATCCGACAAACAGAAAACTCGAGTAGGCCAGGGATAAACCGATCACGGCGCCGGCGACAACATCGGTGGGATAGTGAAGCCCAAGAACCACTCGCGACATCGCGACCAAGGCAGTAAATGGAATCAACAGCAGCGACAGATGCGGGAAATACGACAAAGCGACGACGGAAAACGAAACCGCGTGCAACGTGTGCCCCGAGGGAAAGCTATAAACATCGAGCGGCGCGGTGCCGAGGGAAATTGTCGATCGATTGATGTACGGCCGCTCGCGCACCAAACGTGACTTCAGAAATTTGTAAATCGCGACTCCGACTAACCCGACCGCGGTCATGTGAACAGACGCAGTCATCGCCCCGTCCCCCTGCATCAAGGGAAGCAAAGCGATCAAAACATACCAGAACACTCCGTTGCCAAGACGGCTGATTGCGACGAAGAACTTTCGTACTGAATCCAGACGACTGATCCGGTTCAGGACTTCGCACATTCTCAGCTCATACACATCCATGCGCTGAAACAGACTTTGAATCCGCATGGTCGCCTCCCGTGGGACGGCCGTAAAAATTGAACATAATATCGGCCGCGAAGGTAACGGGACGGTGACACTAACATGACCAAATTGTGACCAAGCTCGAGATGGAGTACTCGATCGGATACGGGCCTGGTCGGCCGGCGCGACGCGGGTCAAACATCGGTGGCCTGGAAATAACTGTTCTTCAGGAACCGTCTGTAATCATGGAATCTGCTGCATCAAGCCGCAGCGGAGCAATTCCGAGACCGCCCTTAATAAGGCTGTAACAAAACTGCAAAACAATGACTGAGGTTTTCACCGCACCCTGCTCATGGGAACGGTGAAGTTTTGAATTCGCCTGTTTTGAACGCGTGATAGTGAACCGCTTGAACAACAGGCCCGACGCCGATTGGACAACTCATATATGACCACGATGATTTTCGCACATGCCGAGGGCGGAACCGACGTTGCTGCCGGCATAACGATCTTTTCCCAAGGCGACGCCGCCGGCGGTTTGATGTACATCGTGCAACAAGGCGAGGTTGATATTGTTCATAACGGGACAACAATTGACACGATAGGTCCCGGTTCGTTTCTCGGAGAAGTGGGATTGATTGAAAACAGCCCGCGTACAGCAAGCGCCGTTGCAAAGACGGCCTGCCGAGTCCTTCCGGTTGACGAAAAACGGTTTGTCTATTTGTCCCAAAACACACCGATGTTCTCGCTGCAGGTGATGCGATCGCTTGCCAAGCGCCTGCGTAGTTCTCGTGGTGGCTAGCAAAACGCGATTTCCTAATTTCTTTTTTTCTGATACTGCGACACGCAAAAATTTTTTAGACGAACGGTCCTGCAATGTCCGGGGCCCTCAATGAGACGGCCCGCGAACTTTCGTCCGCGGGCCGCTTGTTGCGATGAAACGAACCAACTCGTGTTGTGACTACTTGGGCGCCTTCATCATCAGGAACTGGCCGCCTTCCACCGTTTCGGCGTCGCCGGTCGCGTAGTGCGCCTGGACGTCGAGCAGGAAGTAGCGGTTGTTCGCGGTGTCATAGCCGTCGACGCCTTCGAACATGCTCGTAACTTCGATGATGCCGGAGGACTCTTCGTCTTCCGCCTTGGTTGCGCTGCCGTCGATGTCTCCGGGGGCGCCGTTGATAAAGCGGTTGGCGTCATGCTCGGCAAGTTCCGTCAGCGCGCCGGTGGTGTCGTACTTCCAGATCTTGCCCAGACGAACGTTGTTGCCGACGTCTTCCTGCATGTAGACGTTGCCGGCCGCATCCACGGTGATGTTGTCCATCATCTTCTGTCCGTCCACCACACCGTTGACGAGCACCTCAATCATGCCGCCCGCGGTCGGGTTGGTGATGTCGCTGAACGTCATGCGCCACAGCCGGGTGTTACCGTTGAAGCTGTCGGTGGTCACGAAGTAGAAGCGGTTCGGATTCACAGTATCCCATGCGCCGTCTTCCACGCGGTTCAGGCCGGTGCCGCCGGTGGTGACCAGCGAGAACGCGCCGGAGAAGTCATTACCAATCGAAGCTTCAGTCGCCGCACCTTGCACGAGCACCTGGAAGCTCGTCCCATTGGTCAGGCCGGCCATTTCGATCGGGCTGCCTTCTTCCTGCTTTTGCCCGACGTAGATGTAAACCTTGCTGGCGCCGATCGAACCGTCATCCATTCCCGCGACGACGGTCTTGTCCTGTTCGAACGGGCTGGCCACCAGGTTTTCCCACGCCGCGGTGCCCAGCGCCGCCAACTCATAGCTGGTGCCCTGATCGCGACCTGATGCCATGTGCGCCATGGCGCGGCCGCCGGAGGTTTCTTCACCGTTCAGGAAGATACGGCCTTCGTTGAAGCCTTTGCCGCTGGTGCTGTTGAAGTAGGCCGTCGTTGCGGCGAGATCCGCGGAACAGAAGCGGTTGAACGCCGTCGAGCCACCGGAAGTGAGGACAACGTTCTCCATCAGGTCTTTGCCTTTGAGAACGGCGAGGTCGCTCTTGCGAACCGTCCATTGCGAGACAAAAGCACCCTTCGAACCATGCGCACGAACCGCACCAAGTGAGCTGCCGAGTTCCTGATTCATCAAAACGGTGATTGTGCCATCGCCGTTATCATAGGCTCCCAGCCCATCGGGGATGCCGACCATGCGATACGTTTCACTGCCCTTGTTTTTCTTCTTCACGGTATCGCCAACGGTCAGGATCGAAGTGAATTCAACACCCGCTGCAGACGGCGTGAGGTAAGGTGTTTGCGAGCTGCTTGGGCCGGTCGTTGCACAGGCTGCCGCGGGAATCATTGCGACGGCAGCGGCTGCGGTTATGATCGTCTGTCGGAACATTTGAAATCTCCTGGTTATGTTGTGTTAGGGATGATTTCCCAAAGTTGTTTCCGTCTTCTTTCTGCTCAATCATTCGAGCAGTGCGAAGCTAGTACGTGGCGATGACGGATTCATGAAACAGAAGAGACAGCGATGTGACACCGCGAAGTCCGGTTCGAATAGGACTTTTCACTATCTCTGGAAAAGTTCGGCGGGATTGCGCGAAAAGAAGGCGCGGCCTAGGCGTTTCCACCCGACCGCGAATCACCAACAGCGTCACTATTGTTTTTTACGGAACCGAATCAGCGACAACAACGCCGAACCCAGCAACAGCAACGGTGCCGGAACGGGAACCGACAACAAGTCGGTAGCTCCGAAATAAGCACTCGTCACAATGTTGTTCGACGTGTCTGTCGTGCTGAATCCTGCGACATGAGCGGCAAAATACGCATTGCCTTCAGCGGCGGGATTTGCCGACGGATCCAGCAACATCGCCAACGTGTTCGTCGAGGCAAACGAAAACTGCAACGTCGTTTGCCGCGCCGTGCCACCATCGGAAACTTCAACGTCGAATTTTCCGAAACCATCGTTCTGGTTGGGTGGCGGCGGCGTATTTGCCGACCACCCGGCGGGCAGCAACCAGTCGGTACACGACGGCCCGGGCGTACAGCCCGAATCCGACGGTAACACGCCTGCACTGGTCACGTTGAACGAAAACTTTTCAATACCAAAATTGCTGCCTGCCAGACTGCCCAGCGCAGGAAGCACACTGACGGTGAAATTGATGTAACCGGCTGCACCTTCGTCGTCGATCGTCACCTGCAGAAAATTCGCGGTGCCGTCAGCGATCGCGGGCGCGTTGGCAACATTGGATTGATCCATGTAATACGACACCGCCGTTGCTTGAGCAACGCCGACTGGACCCATTCCTGCGCACAACAAGACCGGGATGATTTTTTTTCGGAGCATAGTGCCTTCTCCATGTTTACCCTGCGTCCGCACATGCGACGTGGTGCCTTGCAGGGCACCACAAACATCATCGCCCACACTCCTTCGCCCATCGCAGCGCCCGATCTGCAGAATCGTGCGGCGCAAAAGACCTGCCGGTGGAAACTTGTGCGCGCGAACGGTTTTGCGACTATCGCGCGAGGTTGGATCGGCGCATTCTCGTCCCACCCGGCACGCGATGTTTTACGGGGTGTCAATGACGCTTCTTTGAATCAAGTGTGACCAAACCCGGGAGGGGTCCTGCATTTGAACTACGAGGGCATTTCGAAATGCATTGAGCAACGTAATACGGTCCGATCACATCGGCACCTACGATGCCAATAGCATCCGACGCATTTCTTGCCGACAGGTGGTCCGGCGACCTTTAAATATCCCACACTCGCATTTCGAGAGCGGTCAGTTGGAAAGGCGACTGTCCGGAACTTCAACCTTTGCTGATTCAACGCGGTTTCGGTAATCCTGTACGGCGTTTTCCATTGCAACGCGCTTGAGCTGGGTCACCGGCTCCTTCTCCAGCATCGCATCCCATACGCCCTTGTTTTCGTAACGGTCGATCAGTTCCAGGCTGGTGTTGTAGAGCGTCACGTTGTTGTTGGCGCAGCTGTCGATTTCGGAGTTCTTTTGCGCAACCGTCTTTTGCAGGTTCGTACGCTCGTCTTCAATTACCCGCAGCGCGGCAACCAATTCCTTGTATTTGTCCACCAGCTTCTGCATCTTTTCCTGGGTTTCGAGGATCCGGTCGCGCATGGCCTGATTCACTTCCCGTGTTTTTTCAGCGACGGCGTCCGATCGCTCTGAACTGTTTTGCATTGCATCCATTCGTTTGTTCATCGATGCAATCTTTGCGTCTTTTTCCTCCAACTTCTTCTTCATTTCATCCTTGAGCTTTTCATTCTCGGCGGCGAGGGCGTCGCGCTGCGCCGCCATTTCGCGTACCTGCCCTTGTGCACGAAGCAATGCGGCGCTATCGGCGCCACCCGATTCGCGACGCGCTGTCTCGGCGTTTCCGGCCGTGGATACCAGCATGATCAAAGCAGCGGCAAGATAGACAAGTTGAGTTTGCATAACGGGCCTCCTCAGAATTTGGCGGAAAGATCCAGCTGAACGGAATCGATCGACAACGGCGCGGCGTCGATCGAATCGGAAGTCAAATATCGGAATGACAATACAGTGTTCTCGTCGATGGCGTAGTCGCCGCCGATGATCCACCCCTTGGCATCCGTGCCGCCCAGATGAAAGTCTGAATCGGTAAACGCATCCAGCACCGCGTCGCGTTGCAGGTAACGATATTCACCGTGCACCCGCCACGTATAGCGCTCCGCGACAATCGGCCATCCATAGCTGAGCATCACCTGATATCCGAGCGAGCGTTCCTTGACGGACGCGGCGGCTTTTTCGGAATCGCTCGCGCCCACATTGGTCGCAAATCCGCCGGCATACTGCACGCCATTGCCGTTGGTGCGCTTCCAGATTTCACCCTTGTCATACCCGATGTTCTTGACCACGTCGATCGTTGTAACAATGTGATGTGGCGCGAGTGCGAGACTGTCGTACTGAATGGTGAGGTCCGCAAGTTTGTAGTCCGCGGCCAGCGCCCAATAATCCGAATTCCCCAGAGGATCCGACGTTGAGTCGTCGTTGCGGATATCGAACAGGCCATTGCCTTTTTGCACATACCCCGGTGCGGTAAAGTCATAGTCCACGGAATCGAGTGAATTGCGCACTCCGGTAATGTTTTCGTAGTGGTAGTACGCGAGACCAATTCGCAGCGTAGACTGGTTAAGAAAGATCAAATCCGTCCCCAGCTGAACGCCATAAAGCCACTTGTCCCGTTTTGATAGCTCGACTTCCTGCAACGGGAATGCACCGACAGTGAGGAACAGAATTCGGTCCCGTTCATTCATGTCGAGCAAATTTCCCGACCCGCGCAAATTGAAGCGCATCGTCCCGGCAAGGCCTTCGAACGCCAGGTCGTTGTCCCAAACGAGATCAGTCGACAGCCAGGGATTCGCCATGCGCCCGCCATAGAGCGTCAGCCAGGGAAAGCGATCCAGGTCCATACCGTCGTAGCGCAAATAGGCTTCATCCCACACCACACCGTACCGGCCACCATAATTGCCAAGCGTCTGATTGGTGGATACCGGATCGCGTGTGTTGCCGGTGCTTATTCGCAGCACCGCTTTCAACGTGTCGTTCACTTTTGCATCCGCCCCGAGCCGGGCACGGGTGCGCAGACGCTGGCGATCTTCTGTTGTGTTGATACAGCGATCCAGGCCGGCTTTACCGACGCCACCCTTGGCGTTTACGACATTAAAGTCAACATACCCGTCGCTGATGTTGCAACCGATGTTCCCGCTGTCGAAATAGTCCCCCTGCTCGCGCAGGCGCATATCACCCTTCAGCGAAAACTTGTTCACCCACGATGGCAGCGCCTGCGGCAAACCCCACTGTTCATTGCGCGCCTGCGTGAAGACATCCTGCACGATCTGATCGTGCAACTCCGCTTTGACCTGTTCGCGAATCTCGTTCTTGATGGTTTCCGGAACATGCGTCACGCGGATCGCATTGGTTTCCGCCGGCGGCAGCGGCGCCTGCTGGTTTTCGTTCGCAACGCGTTTTTTCACCGCATTCACCAGTGACTCCGCCTCGCGCTGGGTTTCCGGCGAAACATCGGGCATGGCTTGGTCGGCGGGCGACGCCTCCGGCTTGGGTTGTTCCGGCGTCACGCCCGGTTCGGGCGCAGGCGGCGGCGTGGTGATTTCTGCGGCACTCGAGAGCAGCGACCACGACCCCATACAAAATGCGGCCAGTATTATTTTCGTTGTATGCCCTTTTGAAATCACAAGTCGTTCCTTTTTTTGTGTTTCCAGAAATCGTGCCTGCACGGCGAATTCCTAAAGACGTGATGTGATGCGGATCGTGAAGGAACGTGGCAATTCCTCCGGCGGACGTTCACGCACCTTGGAAAAATTTCGCAGCGCGGTTTTCAGCGCGCCATCCATATCGCGGTCGCCGCTCGTTCGCAGCAACTCAAAACGTTTTACGTGTCCTTCCGGATCGATCCAGAAACGCACATCGACGGCGTAACGTTTTTTGCGCACGGCGGGATCTTCGTAAAGAAGATCCTGCACGTCAGACTTGATGACGTTCGCATACCACGCCTCCATGCTGCCGCGGCTGCCGATCAGATCACGACCGCCCTTGCGCCCGACCAGACCGAACAGATCGCCGCCGGCACCTCCGTCAGCGTCGAGACCAAGATCCGTGCCCGGCGGGACGTCATCCGCCGTGTTGTCTGTCTGTTGTGGATCTGGATCGGGCGTTTTGTCTTCGACGACTTCAGGCTCCGGCGGCGGTTCCTCAACTTTCGGCGGGGGTGGCGGCGGCGGTGGCGGCTGCAGCAGCGTGATTTGTTGAACGGCTTTTTTACCGATCGGTGTCGATGAATTCAGCATGTGCTGGATGAACGCAATCAGACCGGCAAGCACCGCAACGACCAGTGTCCCGCCTGCTATTTGGGGCAGGTATTTTTTGTAATGCGCGCGCGTGGTCATGAGACGCGGCCGATCATCAACTATTTAACAACGCGCTGGGTCACGAGTCCGAGCTGCGTGATCTCCAGGCGACCGAGCAAATCCAGGACTTCGATAACGCGCTGGTATTGAATCGACGCGTCGCCTTTCACAATGACCGGTAGATCCGGGTTCACCGCCTTGTAACTCTGCAGTCGCGCCTCAAGCTCGTTCAGCGTCACCGGGTATGTATCGAGAAAGATGGTTCCGTCCTGAGAAATGGTGATCGCCTTGGTCTGCGGCTTGTGCAGGCTCGGCGTCGCGCTGGCCTTCGGCAGATTGACTTTGATTCCCTGCACGGTGGCAGTCGTCATGATGATGAAGATCACCAACAACACATACGCCAGATCCAGCATCGGCGTGATGTTGATGTCGTCGTAAAGATTGGCTTCGGTTTGCGCGCGCATTGTCGGGTCCTGATATGCGTTGACGGGAGTCAGGCGAGCGCGTTAGCGCCCGTAGTGTTCCGCCAGTTTCGTTACGAACTCATCCACGAACACCTGCATGTCGGCGACGCATTCCTTGACCCGCGACAACAGGTAGTTGTAACCAAACAGTGCAGGAATCGCGACGGCGAGTCCGGCGACCGTGGCAACGAGAGCTGCCGCGATGCCTGGCGCGATGGCATTGATGTTGACGTCACCGCTGGCCGCAATCGCGGCGAACGTGATCATGACGCCCACGACCGTGCCCAACAGTCCGAGAAACGGCCCCCCGGAAATGGCGATCGTGAGCAACACCATCTGGCTGTTCAGCTTCTGTGTTTCACGCACGACCGCGGCATCCAGCGACGCACGGATTGCATCCACGGCCTGATGTGACAGTCCGGCGGCCTGCGCTCCGACCGCCTTGCCAACGCGATAGTGCAGTTCCTGAATGCCAGTGTGATAGATGTGATAGAGCGCCGAGCTCTGGAAATGATCATGCTTTCCAAACAGCGCCTGCGAAAGCGGAGATCCGGCGAGTTCCTTGTCGTCCTCGGAGTCTTTTGCATCCAGCGCATCTGGATCACGCGCGCCGAGCTTCTTGAACTGATCCAGGAACGCGCGATTGTCGCGGCGCACGCGATTGATCACGACGCCCTTGCCGAACATCACCACCCAGCTTATGACCGCCATGACGGCCAGCAGAACGATCACCACCCAACCGTCGATCGTGACGTTCTGGAGAATGACCGAGAAGTACGACGTTCCGCCACCGCCCTTGTTCTGCTCGTCTTCCGCGTAATGCAGCAGCGTGCCTTCCGCACCCTGACCCCGCGCGGCGAGCTTGATCCAGTCCGCGCTGCGCGCAATATTCGAAATTTCCACTTCATCCATTTCGCCGATGAAGAAGTTGGCGCCTTCGCTGGCGCCGATAATAATTTTGCCGCCCTTCTCGGTAAGGACCGCGTTCGCCGACGCTGTTTCGTTTCCATTAATGAAGATGGCAATGCGTCCCGCGCCCAGCGTCATCGCGACGTGGGTCCAGGTTCCGAGATTCAGCGTTCCATCCGCCGGAATCTCTGCGACCTTTCCGTCCGCGTTGCGATAGCGTGCGAACAGACGCGCGTCCTTGATTCCGAACATCAGCGAGGCATTGCCGTCGCGGCTGTACAGCAAGGCAGTTTCCTGTTGCGGTCCCTGGGGCTTGATCCATGCCGCGAAAGTCCAGCCCGATTCCGGTTTCATCAACAGCGAAGGCGACGGATTGATGGCAATCGACTCGCTGCCGCTGAAACGCACACCGCCGCCGATGAGCGAATTGGGATTGCGCACGGCCGTCGAACTGGCGGGGTGATTGCCGTACGCGGTGCGATCCTGCGGCGCACCCGCGTCCGCATCGAAATGAAGCGCCAGCGCTTGTTGGGTATCCCAGGTGCCACCGGCATCAGGCGCCGCCGGCGCATCCGCGTTTCCGTAGTACATCCAGAATTTTTCGCTGGTGCTGTTACCCTGTACGCCGGGCACCTTGACCCAGATCAATGCGATCTCATTGACCGAGTCATAGCTTTCAACATGAAACTTCAAAGGCGTTTTGTCATCGCCGGCGACAAAACGCAGGTCGGAACCGTCGGGCTTTGCGTCCTTGAAATACGGAAAGTTTCCGGTATGCAGGCGCACGAGCACCGGAACATTGCTGACCGCGCCCTTGATGTCGGCGCCGGTCACACTGGTATCGATACTGATCTGTTTTCGAAAATCCCAGCTGTCATTCCACCAGGCCTGTGCCAGCGAGGGAACCAGGCAAAACAGGAAGAGTGTCGCGGCGAGTCGTTTTGCCATGAAAGTGTCCTTGGTTGATTCGGGCCAGCCTGCAACGTCCGCGGAACATCGCATCGGGTTGTAACGCGCGGCGCGGACGAATTATCGGCGGGACGTATTGCAGTTCCGTGACAGCGACGGGAGGGCCCGGGAAGGTGTTATTCGGCGGGCGGCGCGCTCACGCCGCCCGCGCTTTCTTATGGGAGGTACAGCCAACAGTGCCTTAGGCATATGGAGCGAGCATCCCGCTCGCATGCGGCCGCCGTTTATCCCTGCGAAGGGCGACTGCGATCCGGACTATGGCGTGTTTTCTTAAAAGATTCGTGAAGATTTGATGAATCTTTCGCGACAGGCGAGGAGTCCCCATGGACCAGCACGACAGCGCTCGCCGCCGCCACAACACCCAACAGCAGGCGACCACCGCCATTGAGGACGTTCATCGCCAATACCACCGCGGGCGGGGCGCCGCTCGCGTAGGGATTTGCCGCGGTCAAAAAATCGACAATCGCTCCGGACAACACCACGGGAACATCCAGTGGAATCTCCAGAATCAATACAGCCAAACCACAGAGCAATCGCGCCATCAAGATGCTTGCGGTTTTGACTGGCCATGTGACTAACAGGGTGAAACACACAATCGCCGGCAGCATGACGTGGGCGGCGAGCGTAGAGCTATCAAACAGATTTCCGGCCGGCATGAAACGACCAACAAAGAGCGGGCGCACGTTTTCAACCGTCAAAACAACGAACGCTTCTCCCGCAGGCTGCTCGACGCCAAGATGGACAACGTCAAAATCCGGCAATAGCAGGTGAATGGAAAACTGCATCAATGGAAGCAGATGCGCCGCCACAGTTCCGGCCGACCAATACCCCGCGGACAACAGCACAACCAGCGCGCAGATTCCCCGGATCAGCACCGGCTTCATGACACATTCCGTGAAAACGAAGACCGTCGCGCGACCCAGGCAACCCAGACGTAGAAAAATACCGCGGCGACACCCGTGACGAACAGCGGCGCGATATATCCATGCAATATCGGAAACCAGTCGTGTCGATAACGGACCACATAGAACAGCGTGACGATGCGCATCTGATTGATGCCATACACGAGCAGAAATCCCGCCGCGAGAGCCGCTGCCTTGTCGCGAGCGGCGGCGCGATGCGCAATGATTGCTGCGAACAACAACAGCAGGCACTCGGTGCCTTCACATCCGTTGAGCACGGACAGGCGCACGTTGGGAGAAATCAGTCGCGCGCCTTCAGCACGCACCTGCTCGTCAGGCGTAAGCGCGGAAATGATGTGGGCACTCGGCAACACGGTCGCAATATCAACCACCGCGCGCTCGACGACGTCATACTCGCGTGCCAGTGTGTACGTGAGCTGCATCGCGACGAAACATCCTGCGAATATCAGGACGAACGACGCGACTTCGCGACCGGTTGAGTAAGGACTGCGCACCACGACACCCCGCGATACGGACTACTTGGATTCCTGCTCGCGTTTTTTCTTTTCTTCTTCGTCGTCTTCGCCGAAACCGAGCACCTCCACTTCAAGGAAGCTGACGGCGGCGTCTGCGATAGGCGTTGTCGATTTGTCGGAAGCGCCTGCGCTGTCGCTCGCATTTTGTTCAGCGCTCTTGGTCGCGCCCGCGGCGGCAACGCCGGACAACGAGGACGACAGGCTGCTCGTATCGACGGACGGAATACCGACTGCGACGCCACCGACGTCGATGTTGTCGGACCCGATCACTTCGGTGGCGCCTATGGTGATGTTGCCGGCCGAACCAATGCCGGCATCGTTCACATTGATGACGCCGCTCGGTGCGAACAAATCGACATCACCAGCAGCGCGACCTTCCGTGGTAACGAACGCGCGAATGCCGCTGCCGTTCAACGCGGCCTTGTAGACAATCTTGGCTTGTCCGGTGGCCGGATCCACAGTGATTTCCGGCGGCGGCGCGGAGATGGCCGTCTTGGCGCCGCGACCCGCATCAATGTCACCTTCGGATGACCAGATCAGAATGGACCCGCCATCCCCGGCGAAGACGCGCGACGTGTTCACCAGCACATCGTCACGCGCGAGGATATTCACGCTGCCGGTGCTCTGCGTCACGATACCCAGTTCTTCGGGCTTCTTGGTGATACCGAACGACGTCGGGAGCGCGGCCAATCCCACGTTCACTTCCCCACCGGGCACCATCAGATTGATATCGCCACCGTCGAGGGTATAGACGCGACTGAAATACAGCGCGAGTCGGCCTTGTGCATCGGGATCCGGGAACAATGCGCTGATCGCCGTGTACCCACGCGAGTAATCGCCGCTGCCGCTCGTCGCCGCATCCCGCCCGGCAATACGCATTTCCGTGAACAAGATGCGTTCGAGAAACGGCATTTGCTCGGATCGACTCAACACATCGAATTGGGCAACGGCGTCGGTGTAGGTATAGACAAGCGCGCCGCGCGACTGCATGTAGGCGATCAATGCATCGTGGTAATCGTCACGACCGTTGATGTATGTATCGATGAACGTGGCGTAGTCGGCGCCTGTTCCAATACCGGCAAGCACCGTCAGGTTGGCTCCGTTATCCGCCAAGGCCGGATTGACGACATCACCGCGGGTCAGGATACCGGCACTGGACGCCCCCAGATCGACATCGCGACCGGCGGAAACCAGTACCTCGCCGGGACCATCAACGACGATGCTTTTCTGGCTGGCAATTCCTTTGGGAACGATGCGCCGCGTTTTCGAGTCACGTTCGGTCTCATAACGAATATCGCGTCCGGCCACGATCTGGCTCACATCGCCGACATTGGCGTGTTGAATCGCGATGTCCGGATCAAGAATGTCTCGTCCCGCCACGATCTCGGCAGACTTCGCAAGCCACAATCCGGATTTAAAGGATTGCTTCGTCCACGTCGTCATGTCCAGATCGCCGTGCTGCGCGACGACGAACACCGGATCGCCGGCATCGTTCGCGTGCAATGGTGCATCGAGCGATCGAAACTGCGGCGAATACTCTGCAAAGAGTTGTGTCAGCAGCGAATCGCTGGACGCCGGGAAAAATCGGCCCGGCGCCTCCGGCGTGGGAAGATTTTCCGGATTCGTATCTGACAGCAGGATCCCGTCGTACAAGCGCACGTCACCCTCGGCAAGCAGCTCGAGTTGTCCGGACACGGCGGGTGCAAGTTTCAGAATCTTGCCCGATCCGTTGTCCGCGCCGGTTCCGCCAACGACAATATCACCGCCGAGCGCCTGCATCGTAAGCGTCGGTGGCAACATGCGCAGCAATTCTGCCTGAACGGTATAGTCGTTGACGCCGTAAAGCCCGTCCCTGGCATCATTGACCGTCGCATCGGCACTGTCGTGATAGTGGACGGCGCCAGCAATCGCCGTGAAATCGGCACGACTGTCGGGTTGGTAGGTCAGAAAGTCGATGGTTGGATCGAAACCATAGGCACCCGCCGACTGGCTTTGCGGAATGATCGTGGGATTAAACACTGACCCCACATCAATGGAGCCCCGCGCACTGACGCCGACTTCCGCATCGCCGAGGGCGATTTTCAAATACGACGCGCCGTTGCTGTCGCCCGCGGCACGCGCAATGTCACCGCCGGCCGCCAACATTCCCTGACCAGCACCGACAAAGTACATCCCGCCGTAGATATCCCGTCCGGCTTCGACGCGCAGTATGCCACCGCCGGTGACGTGCAGCTCATTGTCCGCAGGCGTTGCTCCCAATGGAACGCCCACCGTCGGAATGGCGGCGGAGACGTTGTCAATGTCGCGCGCGGCAACAAGTGTGACGTTGCCGCCACCCAATGCACCGATGCCGTCGGTGAATTGATCGAACTGTATTCCCCAGGCCGTGGGCATTTCGCCGGTCGTCGCAGCATCGGATCCCATGCGCCATAGCCACTCGGTCACGAGATGGTGGCTTGATGCGCCCGTCATGTCACCGCCCGCGCGCACGATGATATCGCCGCCGTTTTCGGGAAATGCGGCGGTGAATCCCCAGATGTAGTCCAGCGATTCACGCATGGACGCACTGATTCCGCTGACCGGAGTCCCGGCGGTGTAGATCACCGAGGCGGCATTGCCGAGTTCGACATTCCCCGCCGCCGCCATTTCGACATCGCCCGTTCCGGTGCGCACCGCGGTTTGCACCGTCGGATCGTAAATACTCGTGCCAACATAGCCGGGTGCAATGGCGATGCTTCCCGTCCGGGTGCGTTCGCTCGACGCCGCAAGACCGAACGGAGATGCACTGGCCAGATCCGCGCCGGCGGCGATCCTGTAGCTCCACGAGGGTCCCGCCGCTGGCAGCGACGCATACGCAATCCAGTCGAACATCATTCCGTCGGACAACGTTTGATTGATATTCACATCGCCGGCGGCACGCAGTGTTAAAACACCAGGCGCGCCGCCATAGCGCCAATCGATCAGATCCCATGGCGTATTCAGTGTCAGGTCGGTGCTGGAAACCAGTTCCACGCCAGGACGAAGTTCGACATCGGTGCCGTATTTCTCCAGCGCCGCTTCGATCGGTGTCGCATTGGCCATAAACGCATCCGCGCTGCCGCGCGCGTTGGCAATTTCAGCATCGCCAATGACACCGCCGACGCTGTCGAGACTGGTGACATGCACGCCTTCGACGATCACCGGCGAACCGATCACGGTTCCCTTCAATTCCATTGCTGACGTGCCACCGCTGGCCAGCGGAAGCAACACGCTCTCGTTGACGCGCGCGTGAACTTCGCCGTCTTGTGCGTCACCTTCGGAACCGTGCGACACGTCGATGGTGCTGCCCTGCTCCGTTTGCACCACGCCTTCCGAACTCATCAGCTCAACATTGCCACCGTCGCCTTCACTACCGCTGGCATCGATGGTCACGCCGGAACTCACCTGCACGTCGTCGCGCGCAGCGAGACGCACGTGTCCGCCTTCGTTGCCGCTGGCGTCGAGGGTGACGTTTGCGTTTTGATTTCCCACTGTCAGTGCGCCGCCATCAACTGTGATGTCGATGCGATGCGCGGTGATGTCCGTATCCAGGTCGACGTCACCTTCCCGGATTCGCAATACGCGTTCGTCATTGAATGCCGCATTGTTCAGCGCGAGATTCAATGCGGCGAGGTTGTCGATACGACGCGCGTCGATCGTTGCGCGTCCCTGGCGCTGATCGCTTTGCGCGCTGCCGTCCAGATCGCTTTCAACTTTTACTGTTCCTTGCGGTGCGCGCAGCGTCAGGCTTCCGGCATCGGCACCGAGACCGTCGGCAGTCACCGCACCGGCGACGGAAATACTCGAGCCTGCGTTGAGCGTGATATTGCCGGAGTCTGCGACGATCTCAACGTTACCGCCCGGTGAAGGGCGCGTCGTTACGGTGAAGTCGCGCACGACACCGCTCACATCGATGACGCCGTTCGGGTCGAGTGTCACACCGTAGGCACCTGTGGCATGCAGATTCACAGCACCCGACGCCATGACGATTCGGCCGTCGTCATGGATTGTGTCCGCATTGATGGACAGCGTCGCGCCGATTGCGTCGTCCGCCAGCGCGGACGACGCCGTGTTCGACGCGGCGATGTCGACGCGCCCTTGCGTGGTGATCGTCGTTTCCGAGCCACGATGACCGCTGATCACGCCGGCATCCAGCGTGACATCGGCGGCGCCGGTATTGAGTGTGCCGGTATCGCGCCCGTAGATCGCGCCGGTCGAAGTCAGCTTAACCGCATCGAATCCGGCAACCGTGACTGTGCCCTGACCCTGTTCGATCTCGCCCGCCGCGTCCGCATTGCCCGCACTGATCTGCAACGAACCGTGCGTTTGTGCCGATGGATTCGAGCTGACCGCACTGCCGGTCGAATTCCGCAGGATCACTTCATCGGCGTGAACCTGGGTCACTGCATCGCTGCTACCGGCACGCGCTTCAAGCAATGGCGTATCCAGAACCAGCCGCTGCGCCTCGATAATCGGGGCGCTGAACACGTTGATCGACTGACGTCCGTTGAGCCGCAATTCGTCGGCATTGATTCCGATCAACGTCGACGATGCCAGGTTAAAGCCTTCGGTATTCGCCGGCACATCTCCCAGATTGATCTGCGCAGCGCCGACGGCCAGCGAAGCCCCTTGCACATCGATGTTTCCAGCGAAACTCAGATTCTTGCTGACGTCGAACAGCGCGGATCCGTCCGCCGCTACGGTTGCGCCGCTCGCGACATCGATCGACCCGGCGTTTCCGGATGCGGCATGGCGCACCAGTTCGCTTTGCGCACCACCGCTGACACGCATGATGGCTGCGTCGCCATTGACAACGTAGTTCGAACCTTCCTGATTTGATTCGCCTGCGCCGGAGACGGTCGCGCCGTCGGCAAGCACGACGGTGTCGCGTGCAGCGAGGATCAGTTCGGGTGCGACTAGATTCGCACCGCTGGCAATCGTGACGTTGTTGCTGATGACATTCAGTTCGGTTCCTTCAGCGCCTTCGCTGCGTCGGCCACCGAGGAAAATGCTTTCCGCACCCAGGCCATTTAATACATCAGCGGATATTGGAATTCCGCCGTCCGCAGCGCCGGCGCCATCGGCAGTCACCACCAGATTGGCGCTGGCGATATCGACGCCGGCACCGCGACCACCGTTGGCCGCATTGCCGATGAGCTGCGCCTGCAAATTCAGCGAATCCTCGGCGGCGATCGAAACCACGCCGGCATCGTTCGGCATTCGTCCGACCACCGCGCCGTCGGCGGCCTGCTGCGCCAGGAACTCACTGGCGAGCGTCAGGGTGTACTCTGCCGGACGATGTGGATCGTTGGCATCACGCAATAATTCACTCGAAACTACGGAGAATCCGCGCGTGCGATCTTCGCGCTGCTCGGTCCCGGCGACGCCGAAGTAACCGGTGGTGATCGGCGTTCCGTTGATCAGCATGCCGGTCTGACCGGCCGGTCGATCGCGCAGATTCGGCAACTCGGTGATGAGATAGGCGCCGGGCATTAACGCGTAACGCGGTGGCAGTACCGCATATTCACCGCTTGGCAATCCGGCGACACCCTCGAGGTAAACCGTCGTCCCGACAGATTTGGAAGTAAACGCACCGGACTCGTGCTCATCCCAGGGCGCAATCGTCTCGCCGAAGGTCGGAAGGACCGCAAAGCTGAGCGGCGAAACCGCGGGATCGAGAATATCGCGCGACCCACCGAGGCCATTGACCCACTCGTACAACTGCAGGTCACCGCCGCCGGACGCATCAAGTTTGGCGCCATCGTTCAGCGCGACGTTGTCGCCGCCCAACTGAATGCTTTGTTGCGGCACGGGATCAAATTCGCCTCCGAACAAAAGTTTTGTCTGGCTGTTGATATTGTACACCCAGTCAAAGCCACCTTCGGACTGCCCGGCCGGAATCACCTGACCCTCGGCCGACGTGGACGTTACGCTTCCTTCGGCAAGCACCAAATTTCCGGGCACAGCCTCAGTTCCGTGCGCCTGCAGGTCAATCACGCCGAGCGGTGCTTTCAAAACACCACGCTGATCAATCTGATTGGCGACGAGATGCAGCGCGCCACCGGCCGACAGGACGCCGTGCGTTTCGTCGCCGGGAAGTACGGTAATCGAACCGGGCGCGGCCGTGTCCTTGGCGGTGATCGTAAGGTCGGTGAACGTGGCCGGGTAGACAACGTCGGCCTGCAACTCGAGATGGCCCGCGACCGTCAACGAACCAGTCATTGCAAGCGCATTGTCTTCCAGATTTGTCGACGGTACCGGGCGCAGGCGCAAATCACTTTCGGCGTGCAGCGCGATGTCGTTGGTATTGATGATTGAACTGTGACCGACAACATCCAACCACTGCGCATTGACCGTGAGTGAATGATCCGACGTGGTGGTCGGAGCGCTCTCGGTCAGCAGTCCCTCCCGTGAGCCGATGGCCACATAGGCTGCACCGAGTACGACGCTGTCGGCGGCGACATCCAGCGTGGGCGCATCGATAACCAGGCGTCGGTCCAGATTCAGATCGCTTTCTACTCGAACAATACCGTACGCGCGCAGATCCACCTGATTGTCGTTCGATTGATCCGGAATCGTACGCAAATTTTTTGCAGTAAGTTCCAGTGCGTCGAACCCGCCTTGATCGAGCATTGTCGTGCGAACCGTCGACACACCGGCGTGGCCGGCGTCCGGTGCACTGAACGCGGCGCCGAATGTTTCATAGGTCGTTCCGCTCAGTGCGCTTTGGGCGACATCGTCAATTACCTCGATCACGCGATCGTCGTGAGAGAAGTGGTTCTTGTCCGCGGTGAGCGTGAATTCGCCCGGCTCGCCGCGATTGTTGGCATCAATGGTGACCGCGAGCGTGCCACCGAGCGCCGTCGCCGATCCGGCGTGGCCCTCCATGGAACCTTCCAGCACCGCACCCTCGGCGCTTTTGATTCGCACCGTTCCTGCATTGCTGCCCACGTCAACCGCGGTGTATCCGCCGTTGCCATCCGGAAGATCCAGCGTGGCCTGCGTCCCGGGCACGTTAATTAGCGATCCGCTTTCGGCGATCACATATCCGGCGTTGGCGGTGAGACTGACTGTTCCGCCGTCGTAAACGGTGCCGGCGCGCAGACCGATGGGACTGGGTTGCAACAGCGTCGTACCGCTGACATCAAGACGCGCATTCTGTCCCAGCCAGATCGCTTGATTGGCGACGACATCATCGCCCCCGGCATAGTCACTGACGGTGAGTGCGATACTTCCGCCGTGCGTCTGTACCGTGCCGTCAACATAGATGCGGTCGGTTGAACTGAGGCTGACTTTGCTACCCGCATCCGCTTCGATCACCGCACCTGACTCAATGCGCAATTCAGATTTGCTCTTGAGTGTGAGATCCGTCGCACGTCGTGATTCCGCAGGACGCTCTTCGAGATGGCTGAATGTCCGGAGATCCGCGCCGCTGGCACTGGAACGATAGCCGCTGTCGAGTACCAGATTTTGCTGGCGCGGGCTCAGCTCGGTACCCGCGGCAACCACCAGTCCACCAAACTTGCTGGTCAGGGAATAAGAACCAAACCCGCCCTGCTGGAAGAAATCCGGGACCAATGTCAGTACAGATTCTTTCGCCAACCCGTCGCAGACTCCGGTCGAGATACAAATCGAATTCGCGGTGGTGATAGAGAGGCTGCCGCCGCGTGACATTCCATACGCGCTCAATTCGCCATCGAGCGTCACGGATGTTCCGTCACTCTCGGTGACTATGTCGATCTTTCCACCGCTGCCCGCCTTGATCTTTCCGTCGCTCTTCAGCCAGGCGGAACCAGATGCATCAATGCTCGAATCGCTTTCCATTACAATGTTGCCGAGCTTGGCCTCGAGCTGAACACTGCCGCCATTGATCCAGCGCTGATCTCGTGTGCTGCCTGCAATTAACGGATCGTCATTCACCCAACTTCCCGATACGTCGATCGACGCCCCATGACTCAGTGTGACGTCGTGACCTTCGTTCAATGAGTTCGTTCCGGTCTTTACGGCGAGTGCCGATACGTTGCCGCCAGTCGCACTGACGTTTCCGTCAATAGTTACTGTGCTGCCGATCAGTTGCAGAGAACTGCCCGCGTTCATCTGTACGTTGGCGCCTGCCGCAACCGTCACGGTTTCGCTGCTGCGAATGCTGGCACTTCCGACTCCGTCACTGGAAAACAGGGATGGCCGGATCGTGATGTGATCCAGCGTTTCGGGTAGCGCATCGCGTGTCGGATCAAATCCGGAGTCTTTCAATTGAGAAAGCAGTTGCTGTTCTTCAATGACAACATCATCGCCACGATAGCGATGCACAGGCTCGGTGTCCTGCGCGGTGTTGCCAAACACAAACGTGCCCTGGGCCGCCATCGAGCTGGGCAATTCGCTCCACACATCTTCGCTGACGTTGCCGGGTCGCGACTGCGAATCGTTCTGATAGTCGCCTTTGACAACGTCGGCGCGCACCTTTCCGTCAAGAATCATGCGCGACGTATCGATGTTCAGTTGGCCGGCGTCGGCACCCTGCGTAAACGCGGCGGAGTAGGTGCCGACTTCGCCCAGCATGCTCCAGGTCTTCGATTGGCCCCACTTCGCCGAGGACTGGGTGTACTGTCCAGCAATGCCGTCGTAGTGGCGGTTCGGGTCCGCGGCGCCAATGTCGTACAACTTTCCGTCGGAGACCAGCTTGGTGGTATGAATGACACCCGCTTCGTAGTCTTTTCGTCCGCCGGAAATGTCGAGCGTGGCACCGGCGCTGACGATAACGTCGCCCTGCGAACGAATCGTGATGGTTCCGCCTTCGACGCTGCGTTCATCCACGGTTCGATTCACGGCCTGAATGGCACCGGTGATATCCGCCAGCGGCGTACCGACCCAGGTTGAACCGTCCGCATTGACTCCGGTCTGGCGTATATCCACCGTGACATATTCGCCCTTCACGACGGAGTCCCGCTGCTCGGGGCTGTCCTTGAGCTGCTCGCTCTGCAGCTGCACCGTTACTGTGGCTCGGTCAGCCGATAGCGACACCGCGGCCCCGGACACGTCAATGACCGCGCCATCGTCGATGAATACGCGGCTATCGTTGTCGGCCTGGGTCGCCAGCGTCTGCGATGGATCCTGTTGGGCAGTGATCGTCACATCACCGCTGGTGGCTGTGACATGTGCGTCACCCAGCAGGTGCACGCTATGTCCGCGCAGATCTATGCGCGACTTCGGTTGCTCGACGACATCGGCCGTTGCGGAGGTGTCCGCAGAGTCCGGAATAATTTCCGTAACACTCCCCGCACCGAGCGTGACCAATCCGCCGCGTGGGGAGTAGTTTGAAAGATTTCCACCGTTGGCGCCGACGTTTCCAGCGGCAATCCCGTCACCGGCACGCAATAAAATTGTTCCGTTGCGACGAACGGACGTTTTTGCCGTAACGCGCCCGGACTGATTTACCGCCAGACCGACCAGAGAAATATTGCCGACGTCGGCATTGATCGAGCCGTAGTTGTTGACGCTGCCCAACAGAAGCTGGGTTGTTTCACCGTGCAGAAATTTCGTGAGCTCATCATTGTTGATTTCACTGACATCGACCTCAACGACCAGACCGGCGACATCGCTGTCCTCACGATTCCCGTCGGCTTGCGCAGCAGCGAGATAAATCTTGCTACCCGCGGCGAGAATGGTTTGACCGTTCGGCGTGTTGATGTCACCGCGGTTCACGACGTTCGGCGCAAAAACGAGAATGCGGCCGCCATCGGCGCTTTTCAGCGACGCGCCCTGCTGGATTTCGATATCGCCATTGACGACATGACCGGAGGAATCATACGTCGCCACGAATGCCGGAACGGGCTTCCCGTCGGGACCCAAGTTATGAATGGCGCCCGCGATACCATCCTTGAGCGCTTCATCTGTGAGTTCGAGCGTCGACGCGACGAGTCCGCCGACGTCGACTTTTGCTGTCTTTCCAAACACAATCCGGTTCGGATTGATCAGGTAGATCTGTCCGTTGGCCGTGAGCTGGCCGAAGATCTCGGTGGGATTTTCGGTGACGATCTTGTTGATCGCGACGGCCGTTGCGTTGTCCTGCTGAAAATTGACGGCGGCATCCGCACCGATGTTGAAGCTGCTCCAGTTGAGTACCGCCGTTTGCCCCTGAACAACCACGTTCATCTGATTGTTCTGAACGCTGGCGCTGGCGGACCCGAGCGTGACCCACTGCTTTCCGCCGCAGTTACCATTGCCACATGCCGTCGGTAGCGCCGTGTTCGCCGGCTCCGCGGAGACGTGCGATGGCGCACAGGCGATTGCTGCCATCGCGCTGAGGGTCAGCGCAAAACACCGGCGCATCCGAAACTCGGGCGGGAGCCTTCGCTTTCCGGGTCGCGCTTGCGCGCGTGCAGTCAGAGATTGGTTAACCACGGAATGACTCATGCCGGTACGGGATTCACGCCGCGCGCATAGGCTTGCGCATTGAGGGTGATGTCGCGATTGGTGGCCGCGGTTTCGGACTGGGGTGATAACTCCAACGCGATTTCGTAATGACGCACGGCGGCTTCGAGATCACCACGCAGATGCAACACATTGCCCAGATTGATATGCGCTTCAACGGAATTCGCATTCAGCGCGAGAGCCTGTCGATACGCGACTTCGGCTTCCGCCATGCGATTCTGCATCCGAAACACGATTCCGATCTGCACATAGGCGTCGGCCCAATCCGGGGCTCGCGAGATTGCGTGAAAAAAGTTTTCCAGCGCCGCATCAAGATCACCGCCGGACTTCAATGCACGGCCCAGCAACATATAGGTGTCCGGTTCGTGGGAACCGTTTACGACGGCACGACGGAGCAATTCAGCGGAGGTCGAAAAATCACCGACTTGTAACGCGAGGATGCCCGCGCCGTGCAACACTTCGATATTGGATGGATCGACCGCCAAGGCGTGATGATACGCCTGCGCCGCCGCTTCCCACTCGCCCCGCTCATGCAATGACACTGCTGTTGCGAACGGCTGTGTATCCGCGCTGAATTCTGTCGCCATGTCGGGCCCCTTCCGGAAATGCCGCGCAGCTTACACCGGGAATTGTGACGCTTGCATGACACGGCATCGGCGCGCGCCGCGTCATTTTCGCGTCACGAAGTCGCTGTACCGTGCAAACAAAACGAAAGTTGTAATTGAGAGAAAATGAAACGTAACGACCATTGGAAGTGGCTGATTGCGCTTCCCCTCGCGGGAGTCGTTTTCGCTTCCTACACGCTCGTCGAATTTGTCAGCCGAATTACACTTCCAAATATTGTCGATGACATTTCGGTGGCGCCGATTTCTACGGCCGCACGTTCCAATCCGGATTCAGTGCCGCTCCATTCAAATACGCTTGTTTCCGTACCGCGCTCCGCGTCACCAGCAACAGGTGTTCCCGGATCTATTCGCCGTGCAGCCACGAACGAAGAAACCGTTGCTGCCCCGGGACCTGAAGACATGACCCGCGAAGCGATTCGGCAGGCGACGCTGGACCAGGACCCGGCGCGGCGCGCGTCCGCCATCCAGACTCTGGCCTCTGCCAACAATGCAGAAGCGCGTCTGGCGCTCAGTGAGTCGCTACGCGATGAGCAATCCACCAACCGGTATTTGACGCTCGATTCCATTCGCACCATGGCGTGGAACACGGGGGATCCTGATGGCACGTTGCGCACCCTTGTCAGTTCGGCGACACACGATCCTGATCCCGACGTCGCTGATCATGCGCGCAGCATCCTGGATGAATTTACATCACTCACGCAATAGAAACGATTGCGAAACATACACTGAAGTCGCAATGCTCGTGACAAAAGATATGGCATTTACTATCGACAGGATTGGCCCTGACTCTCGCGCGCGATCGTGCTGTCATCGTTCTGTCACGTTTCAGTAACAAGATTCTTCAGCGGCGAAGAAAAATAACCCTCCGTCGCAACCAGCAACCTTCCATTGCAAAAACCAGGGGGAAAGGAAATGACTACCCGTCAAAGAGCGGTTCGTTTGACATCAGCTTTGATTTTTTCCGGCACATTGCTTTGCAGCGCCTACGCGTCGGCTCACGAGATGGATGAGCATTCGGACGACGGTGACCGCGGTCGGTTCTCGTTCGGCCTGTGGGGCGACATGCCCTATGCCAAAAGCGGCGACCAACCGAAGATTCCTGCACTGATTGCAGACATCAATGCCGCTCGTATTGCCTTCAGTATCTATGACGGCGACACGAAGGATGGCAGCTCCGTGTGTGACGATGAAACCATCAGCACCAAGGCCGCCGATATGTTCAATTCGCTGCGTGCGCCGCTGGTCTATGTCCCCGGAGACAACGAGTGGACCGACTGCCATCGCACCAACAACGGTGGATACAATGCGTTGGAACGTCTCACCTTCCTGCGCCAGAACATGTTTAATTCCGCAACCAGCTTCGGCCAGAAAAAGATGGTGCTGAATCGCCAGGGTGAACCGGGCAGGCCGTTCAGTGAAAACACCCGCTGGATGTACAAAGGCATTGTCTTCGTTGGCATGAACGTCCCGGGCAGCAATAACAACAAGGTGAACGACGGCGCCTGCGCCAGTTCAAAGAGCGCGCGCACCCAGGCGGACTGTGATGCAGACAACGCCGAGTACGCTGATCGCAACGCGCACAACCTGATCTGGCTGCATGACGCGTTTGAAATGGCGAAGGCCAAAAAAGCCAAAGGCGTCATGGTCGTGATTCAGGGTGATCCCTGGTTTGATCTGCCAGAAACCGAAGATATCAACGAGCGTGCAGACGCGGCCGTCAACGGTTATACGGATTTTCTCAACGCGATCGTTGAAGAGACCAATTCATATTCAGGCCAGGTCGTGCTGGTGCACGGCGATACGCACTTCTTCAAGGTTGACAAGCCGCTCGTTGACCAAGCCCACCTCGTGAAAAATTTCACGCGCGTGGAAACGTTCGGCAGCCCGAACATTCACTGGATCAAAGTGACGGTAGACCCGACCAATCCCAATGTGTTCGATTTTGAACCGATGATTGTGCCCGGAAATTGATCGACAGGACGCCCCCGCGCCGTTGCGTGGGGGCGTCTTTATTCAGAACGTCCGGAAATCGCCCGCCGTCTCGCGCCGAGTACATCTCTTTTTCAGATTGCCCCCACGGATTCGCAAAGAAATGGCGCGCTGTAAAATTTCCCGGCCGCCATTCAATCCCAATGCGCGGCTTTAGTACTCAGCAACCGGAACACCCAGTTTGCGCAACATCGTTGCGACGCGATCGCGAATGTCGTCCCGTACAAGGCGGTACTCTTCGGGGCCCATGTGTTTGGGATCCGGCAACGCCCAGTCCGTCCGCGTGCGCGCCTTGACGTAAGGGCAATTGTCTCCGCATCCCATCGTAGCGACAAAATCGAATTCGACGTTGGGCAAGTCGTCCAGTGACTTGGATTGGTGGGATGTCAGGTCGTAACCCAATTCCTTCATGGCGGCGATGGCCTTTGGATTGATCACCCCCGACGGTTTTGAACCGGCGCTGTAGGCTTCCACCGCAGCGCCACCGAGCAACCGCGCAAACGCTTGCGCCATCTGGCTGCGATTGGAGTTTTCGACGCAAACGAACAACACGCGCTTGACCGAATCGCTCATGAAAAATTCTCCATCGCGCGACTTGAGCAACAGTCTTTATCGCGGGTGCATACACACATCAAGACGGCGAGTGCCGCACCGACGACCGGTGCAGACAGATACAAAAGAATATTTTCGAGATGCCCCGAAACCAGCGCAGGCCCCAGCGACCGTGCCGGGTTCATCGACGCGCCGCTGATCGGACCCGCAAAAAGCGCTTCGAGACCAATCAACCCGCCGATGGCCAATCCGGCGGTAATGCCTTTTTCACTGGCACCGGTCGATACACTCAAGATGACAAACATCAGTCCCAACGTCAGGATCAACTCCAAAATCCACGACTGAAGAAAAGTTCCGGCCGGATTGGTTGCGCCGAGCGTCTCGTTGAACGGAAACAACAGATGCAGAACGAGGCTCGCCAATAGTGCCCCTGCGCACTGACTCAATACGTACGGCGCTACGCCGCGACCCGGGAAGCGTTTTGCGAGATAGAAACCAATCGTGACCGCCGGATTGAAATGCGCGCCGGACACATCGCCGAGCGCAGAGATCATCACAAACACAACCAAACCAAACACAATCGCAACGCCCAGGTGGGGAAAAGCGCCGGTCGCGCTGCTGACAATCACGGCTCCGGTACCCGCGAATACAATCCAAAACGTTCCAAAGGCTTCTGACAACAACCGGTGTGACATTGAATGGCTCATAAAGAATTACCCGCAATTTAACGATGACCCGGCTCAATAAAGGGCCAGTCCGAATGATACGCGTTAGGCGCACGCGGAGACAGTCGGAAAGGGACTTTCGACGAGTAAATACCGCCCGCAGAAGTCCACCCTGCCACCTCGGCATGGCGAAAAAAAGAAGCGGGCCCCAGATCGGGGCCCGCATTTATTTTCTGGCAGGACCCGGCGGCAACCTGCGCCGCCGGGCGAGTTACAGCGATTGCGACATGATTACTGCAGCATGTCGAGGCCGGTTTCCTTGGTCACCGAGATCGGGTTGCACGAGTTCGGCGTGCCGGCGACGGCGCGCGTCCAGGTGCTGATCGGATTTGCGGTGACTTCGGCCGCCGTCAGGACACCCGCCGGAGCGGCGGAAGGTGCTGTCGGGGTACCCGGCTTGCCCATCAGGCCAGACTGACCGAACGAATGGATGAACTGCGTGTTCAGCTCCTTGATGACGAGCTGCGTGCTGTTCGTAGCAACCATCTTGTCAAAGAAGGTCTTGGCATCGCCGGCCAACGGACCACCGGATGTGGTGTTGGCGCCACCGCGGTAGTTCCAGCTCGCTTCCATCACGAAGTCATACTTGGACTGCGCGACGTTCAACAGCGTCGGAGCGTAACCAGAGACTTTGATATAACGCCAGTTGCCTGCATCCGTGCCCCACACCGCATCAGACGTGTAAGCGCTACCGGGCACAGTCTCCATGCTCGCCATGCCAATGCCGTATTTGCCGCCGGCATTCGATGCATTCAAGCAACCGAGAACACCCGTCGTTCCGCCGTATTCAGCAACAACGCCAGCGGGAAGCGCCGGCGCAGTTGCATCGCCGTCATTACCGGGTGACATCAACTTGGTCGGATAGATCGAGCAACCTTCCGCAGTGAAATAGGCGCGCGTAGAAGCCAATGTGCCCGAGCCGTTTTTGCGACGGCAACGTTCAAACGAAGCGGCGGCCAACTTGGTGCCGGTGATGTCAGAGAAAAAGATCGGAGACGGAATGCCGCCGGTCCAGATTCCCGTGATTTGAGCCTTGGTCAGACTTGGCATGTTCGCTTCGGTATCGTCCAAAGCCTTGCCTTGAGCAGCCTGCAACGCGCGGTAGAAGTTCAGCGAAACCGGAACGCCGAAAACTACTTGCGGTCCTGCCTGTGAAAGCAGTTCGTTGTTGGTCGGTGCGGTGGTCTTGACATAACCGAGCAGCGGCGGCTCGACGTCCGACAGACCGCCGTTCGGAACTGAGTTGACGACGCCGACGTTGTTACCGCAGTTGTACACCTTCACGTCCGCGAAGTCCGGGGTAGCTGCAATGTTGCTAATCGGGCAGGTCACGCCGTCGGTGTACTGCGCTTGCGTCAGCGAAGCCAGGTTGATGAACGGAATCGTGGTGGAGTTGGCCACCGGATTCACGCCACTGCTCGAACCAGAGCTGGAGTTTTTGTACAGCACCAGACGCGTACCGGCTGCAATCGGCAGGCTGTCGACACCATTCGCATCGCAGAAGAACACGTTGGTCTTGTTGCCGGCGACTTGCGTCATCGTTCCAGCAGCGCACAGACGACGCATCAGCAGAACAATACCCTTGTCCTGCGCGGTCGCGCCGCCCAGGAGCAGCGTGTAGGTTTCTGCGCCGGTGATTTGCCATGGTTCAACGTTGACAGCGGCGGCTTGACCGGCGGCCAACAGGGCAACGGCGGACGCCGTCGCGGTGACGATAGATTTCAATTTCATGATGGACTCCTGTTTCAAGATTGTTGGATGACTCTTCAACTTCGAAATTCCAACCGACATTCACGTTGCGAAAGGCAACAAATCTTTGCTTCGTGAAGGCGGTCGCGGCGTCGACGATTCCGATTCACCGCGACCGCAACGGCCAAAAGGGTTAGGCCTTTTCGCTTTCGCGACGACGTGCGACGCCGACCAAACCAACCATCGCGGAACCGAGCAGCCAAACAGCGGCCGGAACCGGGACCGGTGGGGGATTCGTCGGAGCATCGGCGATCGAGTACGTCAGCTGACCGTTCGCGCTAAGCGTGAACGCGCCGAAACCGTATTGGTTTTGATAGGCACCGCCATCGGCAAGCGCCTGTTCATCGAACGTTCCGCTGCTCTCTTGATTATTCGTGAAGACGTAAAATCCGAGACTGTCGCCAACGCTACCAGCGGTGCCCTGGAAAATGCCGCCAACCATCGTTTCGCCCCAGTTGACAGGATTGCCAGCGTATTTCGGACCGGTTCCGTCGATACCACCGGAGTTACCCGAACCAAAATTGCTGAAGAAATTGGCGGCGCCACCAGACGCCTGAATGACTTCGGCGTTCGTTACATCATTGAGCGGACCCGCTGGCCCATGGGTGAATCCCATGACTTCGTTGAATGACAAAATCGTGTTGGCGGCGCCAATGTTCCAACGCAGCGAATTGAGGTCGTTCGCGCCGTTCAGACTTGCGGCCCCCAGAAACTGCTGGAAACCGGCGTCAGAAAAAATGTTTCCAAAATTCACCGAGTAGCCGGGAGCGGTAGCAACCGAGGATGAGAAGGTATTCAGATCGACGTTCAGGCCAAGCGTGAAGGACGCTTCCTGACCGACGGTCGGGTCCCAAATGCTGAATACAAGTTCGCTACCATAAGGGGCATTGTTTGTTTGATCGATCGCGTGCGCTGCACCCGTCGCGGCCATTGCAACGGCAGCAACCAGCATCTTCTGCTTCAAACCAAGTTTCGAAACTTTCATAGGATCCTCATTTTGTGTTTCGTTGATTCCTCTTCGACCCTGCTCCGCCCGCCGTACACCTTCTGCAGAGATGTATGAAAAAGACGAGGCACGGAGTCATCCGGCATTGCGTCGGCTTTGAGATTGCTAACTCACTCTCGCCCCAATCCGAGCAACGGGCGCTATTACACGCGGCGTGTGTGACGACGGAGTGACTCTCGCTTGAATTTCTCTTGAACCTTTTGTTTCAAGAAATACAGGCGGGATGCGAATGAATTTCGAGTTGAATTAACAACGAAATTCAAATGTATTACGTTTGATTCGATGACATGTCACGTCGCCCGAGTTTTCACGTACGCACACGACAGAACCGCGCCCGATCGGAACGTGTGTTTTGAAAACCATGATTTGAAAAGTAAGCACGTCGCAAGAAATGCCGCACCGTGCACAGCATTTCAGGCCTTACTTTCAATTCCGAGGTTAGAACGAGTAGGAAAGTCGCCCGTGGACGCGCCACTCATTCTTGTCTGTGTCACCAAATTCTTTCAGTGCCATGGCGAGATCGACATCGAGGGATAGCGTTGACCACGCGCTGGTACGCAGGCCAATACCGGTGGAATAGAGTTCGGTACTCCGATCTTGTCCGGGGAGCGCGTCGCGAAGCCGAAGTGACGCCGCGTCAATGAAGAACAGAGCGCGAAGATCGCGAACCTGCTCGCTCACTGCGGCGGCATAGGAAGGCGTTGACCATTCAATATTCATCACGGCACCGTAATCACCCGGCGCTTGCGACTCCTTGTATCCGCGCACCGAGTCCGCGCCGCCGGCAAAGAACTGTTCGTTGCTGATCAGGGGCGCGTCGCACAGCTGTGCAGCCACATGCCATCGGAGCGTTGACGACTGAATATTTTTTGTTTGATAGTCGAGGTCCGATTTCAATATCAGAAAATTCGCTTTCGCGTTGTAGCGCTTGTTGGCGAATTCCTGGTTCGAGTTCTCAATGCCACGAATTCCAACGACAGCTCCCAGCGACCACTGCAGGCTCGAGTCTTCCGTCCGCTCGCCGCCGCCGTATTGTGCCAACCAGCTTACATAAGTAATCGGCGTGTTGAGCGTGTCAGAACCCTGGACAGTAATCGTTTCGTCAAAATCCTTGTAATCGAGCCCGAGCGTTATTGTCCGAGTCCCATGCTCCGGAGGTACAAGAGGTAAAATGCCGCGGACACCCATTATGCGGCCCTTACCAATCACGTTGAGATCGCCCACGGCGGCGGTTTCACTGTCGGACTGAACGCCATAAACGACCAGAACATTCTCGGTTGTCGTAAAACGCGCCAGGTAGGTCCCGGACCACACGGTGGATTCCTTGGGCTCCTCCGGCGCGGTCTGGTAATTCACAGCGAGGCTGTGCGCACTCTGCCAGAGATTGTCATAGCGCAGTCCCGCGCTCAGGCGTGATTTGCTCGTATCGCCACTGTAGCGGTTGTTGAGTTCGAGATCTCCGTGCAGCGGGAACGTTTCTGTGACACGCAGTTCTGCCTCGACCGTTCCTGGCGTTTTTCCGGGGCGGAGTACGGGTGTCACGGTTCGATCACCGGACGCCGCATTGACCTGACTCATTTGCCGTTGTACTTCGGGAAGATAAAGGATCGCGCCTTCGGCAAGGCCCGGGACCTGTTTCTTGATGAGTGAAAGCGAATAGTACTTCGAGCCTTTAATCGACAATCGTTCTACTTTTCCTTCGACGACCTGAAGGCGCACCACGCCCTCGGTGACCGCCTGCTCGGGCACATTGACCAGCACGGTGGGATATCCCGCCTCGCGGTAGCGTTGTTCCAGCACTTGCCGCGCCGCGTCAACGTCCGCTCCGGTCTTTCCAGGGCCCAAAAACCTCATCAACACGCTTTCGACATCGATGACATCCAAAAGCGTGTTGCCAATAACTCGAAATTCGGAAACCTCGAAACGGGCCTCGCCGGCGGGTACGGCGGGCGTGTTTACCGCATCGTCACCATTCGCCTGGCCCGCGATAGAAAATGTCAGAGACGCGCAGACAATGACGGTCGCGGAAAAGAGTGCGCCCGTGCGATGCCGGGCGCGCTGACCGATCACGCCCTGATCATGTTTCTGAATTAAGTTCACAAGTATCCGGTTGTGCACAGACAATCCTGTCTGCGGGAGCTGTCCCGCCGCAAAATGCCGAACCTTATGATGGAAGTATTACAGCGAGATGTCGGCGCCCGCCCTGACGTGATGCGAAACAGCGTCGTCGCTTCCACGTCAAAGCCATCAATGCGATCAACCACAAAGGATCGAACGCACCACTGTGTTTCTTCTTTTTCGTCGCTGTCGCCTGTGTGCCGTCATCCTGCGCGGCGGCAAGGCTTGCAACCACCTTTACCGTGACATGGGCCGTCACCAGCGCACCGTGAGAATCAGTCAGCGTATAGGTAAAGTCGTCAGTACCCAGAAAATCACGCGCGGCGAAATATTTCACCGCGTCGCCATTCGGGCTGACTGTGACGGAATTCCCGCCACTTGAAACAACGTCCACATCGGCCACCCAGACCGGGTCGTTGATGTCCGGATCGTGGTCATTCAACAACACCAACAACGTTGCCGGCGCACCCGGCAAGACAGTAAACACGTCGTCGACAGCGATCGGGGGGGAGTTCACGAAGATGTTGACTTGCGCCGATGCGGTCGCCCCCTCGACGTCATTCACCGTGTAGTTGAAGGAATCCGGACCCTTGAACCCCGACGGCGGCGTGTAGGTGAGCGTGCCCGCTGCATTTCGAACGACAGAGCCCCCCTGGACGCTGGTTGAATTGAAACTCTTGATCGTCAATGCGTCATTCGGATCGGGATCGGAATCATTGGCCAATACATCAATCTCCAATGACTGATTGACTGTTGTGACGACGCTGTCATCGACTGCTTGCGGTGTGTGGTTGGTATCGACGATTTCCAGGATCATCTCAACATTGTTATCGCTGATCATTTCGTCGTGCTGATCAGCGACCACTGAAAAGCGCAGCACGCTCGCGAGACTCTGTGTGGGCAGAGCGATGATCGTCACGGTTGTTGACGTACCGCTGCCAAGTGTATTCAGCATGCAATCAATCATCGCGGGACGTTTTGAGCAACTTCCGCTCTCAGGCTGCACGTCCGTGACATTCAGTTCGTCCGGCACATTCGCAAACAACCGCACGCCCGTCGCCGTGCCGCTTGATGCCGCATTCTGGACGGTGAGCGACAACGTCAGCGTTTTGTTGGCCAGCCGCGCTCCCGCCGGCGAATCGACTGCAAGATGGAGATTCGTGGCTCCCACAGAGAACGAGCTGATGGCGTCGTCCGATGTTGCCGCGACATCCACCCATCGCCCATCGGCTGAACGCGTCACGGCAACGGCGCCTCCGAGAGAATCCCCGCCGTTTCCTGCGTCGACCAGAGCCTCAAGAGGAATGAGCTCCCCGGTTGTCGGATTCCGCGTGAACACGCTCAATGTGTTCGCGGTCGGGCTTACTGCAAAAAGTCGGGTTTCGTCGGCGCTCAATACAATCGATGTAACGTGGTCGAGGTGATCGACACCGGTGTCGCCCTGCTTTATCCGTTGGCGTGGCGTCAAATCTCCCGTCATTGTGTCTCTGACGAAAACGGAAACCGCACCGTCCGATTCACTGGCGACATAAACAAATCGACCGTCCTGGCTTTCCGAAATTGCCAACGGCTTCGCCAGTGCGAAACTCGCGCTACTGTTGTCGACGAGGGCACCAAGCCATGTCAGCTTGCCTGATATTGAATCGCGGGAAAATCTTGCAATCGATTTCGAGTTCTGCGCGCCGACGTAAAGATGTTTTCCGTCAGGGCTGACCTGGGCACTCAACGGCTGATCCAGTGCGTTGATTCCCGCGGATCCTTGTTTGTAGCTCTCAACAAATTGCAAACCGCCATTGTTACTCTGCACAAACAGGGCGACAGCATTCTCAGATTGACTCGTCACGTAAACATGGGTGCCGTCGGGACTTACTGTCACTGACGACGGCAAGCCGATGCCGGACACACCTGCCACTCCGTTGATGTGCGATTCGCGATACACAAGCGCACCGCTGGAAATATCACGATCGAATACCAATAAAGCATCCGGATTCGTCGCATCGGTAAGACTGCCACGACAGACGACATATAGTTTCGACTGGTCCGGACTGAGGGCCATTTTCCACGGACTGCGCAGATTGCTGATTCCGGACGACTCGCGATCAATTGTTCGAGGCGCGCCCCAGACCCCTGTGACCGAATCGCGTGGCAACGTATCGATGGCATCCGCCCCAGCCCGCAAAACGTAGACGGATGCACGATTTTCGCTAACCAAAATGCCCGTCGGATCCGTGACCGGCGTTACACCTATATATATGAGGGATTGCGCCAGCGCCGGGCGAACCCCCAAAAAGAACAATAAGACCATAATAACCAAAGACTTTGAGTGATTTTCTCGCTGTGCGCAGGACATCCTTGTGGCATGAAAATGGATCACGGAACGGGCTCCTTGCGGAATACTTCAGTTATTCAGTTTCCGACGACGGTGGTCGGCGTTTGGAGGCAGGCGAAGTCTAGAAACTGTTCGTGAAGATTCAGTGACAGTGCAACGACGATTGCGGGCAAGCGCACTACAATGTGACTGCACGCTCGGGTAGCGAAACGCGTGTTAGGAAGAATGCGGGAGTCCGTCGGCTTAATTCTTGGGCCCGCTGTAACGGAAATGTAACATTGCAACTCTACGATACGGCCGCGTTGTACTTGGCCGGGAGTGTTTGTTTAGTGCGTTCACTTATCTTGGTAGTTGAGGATGAAGCGCCCATTCGCGAAATGGTGCGCTTCGCTGCAGAAAGGGCTGGATTTGCGGTCGCTGAAACAGGCGATGCAGAACGGGCACTGGTCGAAGTCGCCGATCGCCGTCCTGATCTGGTTCTAGTGGACTGGATGTTGCCGTCAATGAGTGGTGTTGAACTGGCGCGCCGGTTGAAAAATAATGACTCCACGCGAAGCCTGCCGGTGATCATGCTCACGGCGCGTGGCGAAGAAGACGATCGCGTGCGCGGACTTGAGTCGGGTGCCGACGACTACATCACCAAACCGTTTTCGCCGCGCGAACTGATTGCCCGAATCAAAGCCGTATTGCGACGCTACCGCCCGCACGACGACGACGCCGCTGTCGTCTGTGACGATCTTTCGCTCGATCCGGTGAACCACCGCGTCACAGCCAAAGACGCTGTGCTGGATATGGGCCCGACGGAGTTTCGCCTCCTGCATTTCTTCATGACGCACCCGGACCGCGTATATAGCCGCGATCAGCTCCTCGATCAGGTTTGGGGCCAAAACGTTTACGTCGACGAACGTACTGTCGACGTCCATATCCGCCGTCTCCGCAAAGCCTTGGACGTACACGGCCACGACCGCTATATTCAAACGGTTCGCGGTTCAGGTTACCGCTTCTCGTCCAAGGGGTAGGTTTGCTCGATCACTGGCTTTCCGAGGCGTGGCGACTGGTCGCACTGGTCGTCGTTGGCGTCATCATCGGCGCCATCACTGGATACTATTCGCTTGGAATATTGATTTGCATCGTCCCCTATCTCGCGTATCACCTGTACAACGTCTATCAACTCGATCAATGGCTGCGACAGCGAAAAATTTCTGAACTTCCCGAAATCGGCGGGGTGTACGAGGAGCTCTATCATTCGGTCTATCAGTTTTACCGTCGCGGACGCGCGCAACGACGGCGCCTTACAGATCTGCTGAGTCGGTTTCGAAAAGGGACGGCAGCGATGCCGGACGCAACCGTCGTATTGCAATCGAGCAACGAAATAGAATGGTTCAATCATGCCGCGTCACGGTACTTCAATCTCCGCGCGCAAGATGTCGGAAAGCGACTCGACAATCTGTTTCGACATCCCAGTTTTTTGAAATATCTCTCGCAAGGCAACTACGTACAGCCCTTGCTAGTGCAGTCACCCAATGACAGCCAGCTGTCGTTGCAAATCCACGTCGTGCCCTATGGAGATAATCAGCGCCTGCTAATTGCACGCGATGTCTCTCGCATGCAGCGACTCGAGCAAATGCGGCGTGATTTCGTTGCAAACGTGTCGCACGAGTTGCGCACACCGTTGACGGTGCTGACCGGATTTCTTGAAAGCATGTCTGATAACAAGGACGAAAAGATCTCCGACTGGTCACATCAAATTGATCTGATGCAAGCGCAAGCCAGCCGGATGCAACTGATCGTGCAGCAACTTTTGCTGCTTGCTCGCCTCGAAACGGATGTCGGACCGCCGCGGAAAAATCCGGTGGACATTCCCGAGATGTTGAAGGCAATCTGCAGCGAGGCCCGCGCGCTCAGCGGAGAGAGAGAACATGATATTTCTCTCGACTCAGACGATAGCCTATGGCTTCTTGGCAATCACGAAGAACTGAGAAGTGCGTTTTCGAACTTGGTGTTCAATGCAATTCGCTACACGCCGCCACACGGGAAAATCCACGTCACATGGAAGTCTTCGGACGGCGGGGTTCGCTTTGCAGTTAAAGACACAGGAATCGGAATTTCTGAAAATCACATCCCGCGATTAACAGAACGCTTCTATCGAGTGGATGTGGGCCGATCTCGTGAAGCCGGCGGAACGGGGCTCGGTCTCGCCATTGTCAAACACGTCGTACAACGCCATGAAGGGATATTGAAAATCGATAGCGTCTTGGGCGAGGGGAGTGAATTCAGCTGTGAATTCCCGGTTTCGGGCGTAATCGCACCTCCGCGCGCCAACGACCAGGCCTCTACCTTGTCATGAAAATGTAACAATAAGTTCACAGACTATCGCGCAATCACAACCGATAGGAGTTTTCGAATGTCTGTTTCCAAGATGATCGTCAAAAGCGCCGCTATCGCCGGAATGATCACCGGTGCTCTGGCGCTGTCCGCGCAAACCCACGCGGGTGTTGACTCGAAATTGCCAGATTATCAAAAAGTCAGCGGCGTTTCCGGCAACCTCTCCAGCGTCGGCTCGGACACGTTGGCGAATCTCATGACCCTCTGGGCTGAGGAATACAAGCGCCTTTATCCGAACGTCAACATTCAGATTCAAGCGGCGGGCTCGTCTACCGCTCCGCCGGCCCTAACCGAAGGCACTTCAAACCTCGGCCCTATGAGCCGCGAGATGAAGGACAAGGAAATTGAGGCTTTCGAAAAGAAGTTCGGCTATAAACCGACCCCGATTCGCGTTGCGATCGACGCATTGGCCGTGTTTGTCCACAAGGACAATCCGATCAAGGGATTGACGATGCCGCAAGTGGACGCAATCTTTTCGTCAACCCGCAAATGCGGCGCGGCGGAAGACATCACCCGCTGGGGCCAACTCGGCCTGACCGGCGCCTGGGCGACGCGCGACATTCAGCTCTATGGTCGTAACTCCGTTTCTGGAACCTACGGTTATTTCAAAGAGCACGCGCTTTGCAAAGGCGACTACAAGAACAACGTGAATGAACAGCCTGGCTCCGCTTCCGTTGTGCAGTCCGTATCGGCCTCGCTGAACGCGGTGGGCTACTCGGGCATCGGCTACAAGACCGCAACGGTCCGTGCGGTTCCGATTGCGAAGGCCGACGGCGCTGCGTTTGAAGAAGCAACAGAAGATAACGCGCTGAAGGGTGTTTATCCCCTGTCACGCTTCCTCTTCGTCTATGTCAACAAGGCTCCCAACAAGCCGTTGCCGCCGTTGGAACAGGAATTCCTGAAAATGGTTCTCGCCAAGGTTGGCCAGGAAGTCGTTGTGAAGGACGGCTTTGTTGCATTGCCCAAGAGCATTGCAGACAAAGAATTGGAAAAGTTGAAGTAATTTAAGCACTACCCTGTTCTAAGGTTCGAAGTCTTCAGGGCGCTCAGCGATACCACCGCTGAGCGCTCTGTAACATTTCTGTCATATTTCATCCATACGATGCGCGCATGGAAAGTTCCGCGCACTCGGCCTCTGGTACACCCGTCCTTCGATACGAACCTACCTCTCGCTTGCGGCGCTGGCGAATGTTCAAAGACGCGGCGGCAAAACATTTGGTCGGCGTCGGCGGTGTCGGCGTTATCATCGCGATTTTATTGATATTTTTCTACCTGGTCTGGGTCGTTATTCCCCTCTTCCGGGGCGCCGATATGCACGTCGTGCAGCGGTTTTCTGTCCCGGGCACCGGGGCTACGCTGCACCTGGCCATCGATGAGCAGGCAGAAATCGGCGTCCGTTATACCGAGGACGCCCGTGCTGTTTTCTTCAGTACCGCCAACGGCAATATCTTGTTGGATCAACCGATTCCCTTCCCCCCAAAAGCCAAGATCGCGAGTTTTGCCGCGGCGGCGCCCGCCTCTCGAGTTGTCGCATTTGGACTTTCAAATGGGCAGGTCGTCGCTGCGCGGGCTGGCTTTGAAGCCAAGTTTTCGGAAGGTGTGCGAACAATCGTGCCGAAAACCGAATTGCCTCTGGGTAATGAGCCCATTTCAATGGACAAGAAGGGGCGCGCGCTTTCGAAACTGGCTATTCAGTCAGACGGATCGAATATCACGTTGGTCGCGGCGACCGAAGATCGCCGCCTGCTGCTGACGACCTTTGAGCGCGAAGAGGCTCTGCTCGGAGAGGAAGGAAAGCTTATCGCGGTGACGAATGAGTTGCCCGCACCTGCTGAGGCAGTGGAACAGCTGTTGCTCGATCCGGACCAAAAGTTCTTATACGTCGTCGAAGAGTCGGGATTCTTGTCGCGCATCAATATCAAGAACAAACAGAAACCGACGGTTGAAGAGCGACTCAATGTCGCCGACCCTGGCACGCAAGTTACTGCACTGGAATTTCTGAGTGGCGGGATTTCTTTACTTGTTGGAATGAATAATGGAACGATCGCCCAGTGGTTTCCGGTTCGGGATGCGAGCGGAAATTCATCTCTAAAAAGGATTCGTTCTTTTAATGAACGGAACGCAAAAATCACTTCGATTGCACCGGAGTATGCGCGTAAGGGTTTCGTTGCCGCGGACGCTAGCGGATATCTCGGGTTGTATCACACGACGGCGGAACGCACGCTGCTCGTGACACCCGCCACGAGCAGCGAGTTGAAACGAATCGCGATCGCACCGCGTGCTAACGCCCTTCTTTCCGAAGACGCGAACGGCCAACTGGCGTTTTGGCGCATCAACAATGAGCATCCTGAAGTGTCTTGGTCTTCTTTATGGGGCCGCGTCTGGTATGAGAGTTACGATGAACCCAAGTGGCTGTGGCAATCGTCCGCTTCGACCAATACGTTTGAACCCAAATTCAGTTTAATGCCGTTGGCTTTCGGAACACTGAAAGCCGCGTTTTACGCAATGCTGTTTGCGGTGCCACTGTCTTTGTTAGGCGCGATTTATACAGCACATTTTATGTCGCCCTATATGCGTGGATTGGTTAAACCCACCGTTGAGGTCATGGGTGCCGTCCCGACGGTGGTATTGGGCTTTCTCGCTGGATTATGGTTGGCACCGTTTGTTGAAGAATATCTTCCGGGCGTATTTACAACGCTCCTAATTCTTCCAATCGGTGTCTTGGCATTTGCTTACAGCTGGAACAAATTTCCTCTCAGTGTGCGGTCGCGTATTCCGGAAGGCTGGTACGGCCTTGTGCTAATGCCGGTCGTCATATTACTCACATGGGGCGCATTGTCGGTCAGTCCGTGGATGGAGTTAACGTGGTTTGGCGGCGATATGCGTTTATGGCTGGCCAACGACCTCGGAATTCCATTCGACCAGCGAAACTCCATCATTGTCGGAATCGCGATGGGATTCGCGGTGACCCCAACGATCTTCACTATCGCCGAGGATGCAATTTTTAGCGTTCCTCGCACACTCATCAATGGATCTCTCGCGCTCGGTGCGACCCCATGGCAAACGCTGTGGCGCGTTGTGTTATTGACCGCAAGCCCCGGTATATTTTCAGGGATCATGATCGGCTTGGGACGCGCCGTGGGTGAAACCATGATCGTGCTAATGGCTACTGGAAATACGCCCGTAATGGACCTCTCCATGTTCCAGGGAATGCGTACACTTTCGGCGAATATTGCCGTCGAAATGCCAGAGTCCGAAGTTGCTAGCACGCACTACCGCGTACTGTTTCTCGCGGCCCTGGTGTTGTTCATGTTCACTTTTGTTTTCAATACGGCGGCTGAAATAGTTCGCCAACGGCTGCGCCGAAAATACAGCTCGCTGTAACGTAGTACGAATCTTCAACTAAGCAGAAATGGAATAATTTCAGATGCGCAAGTGGTTTAACAGCGGAGCACCGTGGATCTGGTTTACTGCATCAGCAGTCAGCCTGAGCTTGGTCATGGTACTCGGTCTGCTCGCCATGATCGCGTATCGGGGAATGGGCTATTTTTGGCCGCATACGGTCTTCGAATTCCAATACCAGCCGCTGGCGAGCGATATTGCTGAAAAGGTAATTGGTGAGTTTCACGATCAGGAAACGGTCACGGCAAAGCGAGTTCAGGAAGCCGGCGTTGAAGTCCCTGCCGGCATAGAGGACGTCCAGCGCTTTCTGGTCAAAAACGGGAACCGGGAACTGGGCGGAAGTGATTTTCGATGGGTATTGGGCTACGGCATCAAAGGCAAGATTGAACCGCGCGATCTCATGGTGATCGAGCGGCGCGAATGGGGAAATTTCTACGGATACCTGCGCGAAGTAAAAGAATCGTCAAAATCAGTTGCGAGCGGAGAGACTGCGATATCCGAACTCCGCGCGCGACTTGAACGCGCGCAGCAGATTTTTCATCAAATTCAGGAAATCCAAAAAGGAAAGATCGGCGCGATCAACTACGAATTTGAACGATTGCGGCTAGCCGAGCGCCGACTGGAACTGGCCGGCGATACTGACGCAGGCAAACGCGCGCGTATCGAAGAACGGCGCAATGAATTAAAGACAAGCTTTGAAACATTGCAGAGCAATTTGGCTGAACTAAATAAGGACCTGAAACGCGACTCAATTGACGTCGAGGTTTCAAGCGGCAAGGTTGTCGATATTCCCCTCGCCAAAATTGTGCGTGTTTTCTTTCCCAATTCCATGTCGTTGCCTGAAAAATTGGGGCATTATCTAGCAAAGATCTGGGAGTTTGTGAGCGATGAACCGCGTGAAGCGAACACCGAGGGCGGCGTATTTCCAGCCATCTTCGGTACAGTCATCCTGGTTCTTATCATGTCGATTTTGGTAACACCGTTTGGCGTCGTTGCTGCGGTGTATTTGCGCGAGTATGCCAAACAGGGCCCACTGACCCGCCTGATTCGGATCGCAGTGAATAATCTCGCGGGTGTTCCGGCGATCGTCTACGGCGTTTTTGGGCTCGGATTCTTCGTGTATTTCATCGGTGGCGGTATCGATCGGATGTTCTTTCCGGAAGCGTTGCCACAGCCGACATTTGGTACAGGCGGAATCCTGTGGTCGTCACTTACGCTCGCAATTCTTACGCTCCCGGTCGTCATCGTCGCGACGGAAGAAGGACTGGCCCGAATTCCAAGCTCCATTCGTGAAGGCAGCCTTGCATTGGGTGCGACCAAACTCGAAACCTTATGGCGCACGGTACTTCCCATGGCCAGCCCTGCGATGATGACCGGTCTGATTCTCGCCGTGGCCCGTGCCGCGGGCGAAGTTGCCCCGCTGATGCTCGTTGGCGTTGTCAAACTCGCGCCTTCGATGCCCATGGATATGAACCCGCCATTCATACANNCGCGAGAAATATCGCGCGCTGGAAGGTTAGTCATGAACGATCGCACCCTCACCCACGGTCTAGATATTTCCTCGCTTAGTCGCCAGGAATCACCGGGAAAGATTGATGACCTCGTTACGAGCATCCAGGTAAAGGATCTGAACCTTTACTATGGATCCAAGCACGCGTTGAAGAATATCAACATGGTGCTGCCGCGCCATCGCGTTTCAGCGTTTATCGGTCCGAGCGGTTGC
>DKAR01000026.1 GCA_002450895.1 Proteobacteria bacterium UBA6921 | reverse complement strand
CGCCTCGATGCGCGCCGTGTTGAAAATGCGCGAATGATCCTGCAAACGGACGTCGGCCACACGACGTTCAATCTCAACCATTTTCTCAACTCCCTGCTGCAACACATCGCGCGTACGGAAAACGCCGCAATGTTCCTCCATGACTTTCTGAAGATCGGCACGCACGCCGTTCACGGTTTCTCCGTTGCCTTTCGCGTCCCATCGGGCCAGTCGCAACATCGCGCGGTCGACGCCCGTCTGGCTCATGGGTCGGTGATAACGGTTTTCGGCAAGATACTCGATCATGTGGTTCGCCGCGGCACGACCGAACACAATGATGTCCAGCAGTGAATTTCCGCCGAGGCGGTTTGCGCCGTGAACCGAGACGCAGGCACATTCACCGGCCGCATACAGGCCGGGCACCGGTTCTTCCGGTCCATGCGCTTCCGGCGCGACCACTTGTCCGAACCGGTTTGTCGGAATGCCGCCCATCGTGTAGTGCGCCGTCGGAAACACCGGGATCGGTTTTTCGATCGGATCGAGCCGCAAGAACGTCAGGCACAGATCGCGAATTCCCGGCAGCCGCTTTTTGATGACGTCGGCGCCGAGATGATCGAGCTTCAACAGGATGTGATCCTTCTGCGGCCCGCAGCCGCGTCCTTCGCGGACTTCCACCGCGATGGCCCGGCTGACCACGTCGCGACTGGCCAGGTCCTTGGCCTTGGGAGCGTACTTCTCCATAAAGCGCTCGCCGGCGGAATTAATAAGGTATCCACCCTCCCCGCGCGTTCCTTCGGAAATGAGCATGCCCTTGCCCGCAATGCCGGTGGGATGGAATTGAAAGAACTCCATGTCCTGCAATGGGACGCCCGCGCGCAACGCCATGGCCATGCCGTCGCCGGTGTTGATGCGTGCATTCGTATTGGTGCGGAAGATGCGGCCCGCGCCGCCGGTGGCAATTAACGTCGTCTTGGCTTCAATGAGGAGCGCCTCACCGGTCTCCATTTCAAGCGTCAGCGCGCCGAGCACGAATCCATCGTCATCGCGAATCAGGTCGATGGCGAAGAATTCATCGAAGAAATGGGTCCGGGCACGAATGTTCTGTTGATACAACGTGTGCAAGAGTGCATGACCGGTCCGGTCCGCGGCGGCACATGTACGCGCGGCCTGTTCGCCGCCAAAATTCTGTGACTGTCCGCCGAACGGGCGCTGGTAGATCTTTCCATTGGGCAAGCGTGAAAACGGCAGACCATCGTGCTCGAGTTCGATTACGGTTTGAGATGCAGCGCGGCACATATATTCGATGGCGTCCTGGTCGCCCAGGTAGTCGCTGCCCTTCACCGTGTCGTACATATGCCAATGCCAGTTGTCCGGCAACACATTGGCCAGCGCGGCGTTGATGCCGCCTTGCGCCGCGACCGTGTGCGAACGCGTGGGAAAAACTTTGGAAACGACAGCAACCTTAAGATCGGCATTCGCCAGTTGCAGTGCGGCGCGCAACCCGCCGCCCCCGGCCCCGATCACCAATGCATCAAACTTGCGGCGCGCGATGTTCATCCGATGGGCAGGCTCCACAGTACGCGCAGCGCCCAGACGACGGATGCGCTTAACACCAGCAACGTGATTCCCAACAAAACAAATCGCACTGCGGCGGCATGGACGTAGTCGATCACCACGTCCCGCACGCCCACCCACGCGTGCAAGGCCAAGGCAACAAAAAACAGCGCCGCAGCGATGCTTCCCACCGGATGCTGGAACCCACCGCGCCAGGCCTCAAACGTCAGTGTCGGAACACCGAGTACGGAAATTCCCAGTGCAATAAGACATATACCCAGGTAAGCGCCGCTGACGCGCTGCAGGATCCACGCGCGCAATCCGGATGAGGCACGCCACGTCATTGGGAATTCCCCGACAGGCAATAGAACACAAATGCAAGCGCAACCGCCGCTTCGACCCAGAGCACGAGCATTGCCGTCATCCTCGCCGTATTCCGATCGGAACCGATGCCGAGATCCAGAACCAAATAGCGAATTCCCGCCAACAAGTGGTGCACCAAGGCCCATAGGATGACGGCTTCCACTAGCACAAAGCCGACGGAGCCGGTCATCACCGCTTTCACTTTTTCAAATTCCACTGGCCCGCGCAGGGATAAATCGAAGAAATACACGCCGACGGGAAATGAGAGAAACAGCAGCACACCTGAAACGCGGTGCAGAATCGACAGGATGGCCGTTACCGGCATTCGAATTCGAAGCAGATCGAGATATACCGGTCTTGCGTTCGGTCTCATATGCGTCGAAGTTTAGCTGACCCGCGTGTCGCGTCCAGAATGGGCGTTTGCGGTGACAAGAGCATCCGTTATAGTGAATCCCTGATTGTCTCCAATATCGGCATGAAACCATCGCACAACAATGAATTCTGACTGGAAATCCTTTCTGGGCGCGCAGGGTGCGCGGTTTGACGATACACAGTCATCCGTCTCCAACTTTGGAGACGTTGACGGTGAGCGTCGAGCTGTCGCTGAAGGAAACGTGATCATCGACCTGTCGGCACTGGGCGTCATTGCCGCGAGTGGCGACGATACACGCGCTTTCCTGCAGAGCCAGCTGACCAACGACGCCAAAGAAATCACATCGACACACGCCCAGCGCAGCGGGTACTGCACGGCCAAAGGACGCCTGCTCGCACTTTTTTATATACATGAGCAGGACGGCACCTTTTATCTTCAGTTGCCGGCCGAACTGGTCGAATCGACGCTGAAGCGCCTGCGGATGTTCGTGCTGCGCTCCAAAGTGGTGCTGGAAGATCGTAGTGACGCCCTGGCTCGGTTTGCGGTGGCGGGGCCTCAGGCGCCGGACCTGATAGCCGAAGCTCTAGGGAGTGCGCCATCTGCCGTTAATAATGTGGAATTTGGAAATGGCGTTTTCGTCATTCGCCACGCCGGTTCGAACCCGCGGTATGAGGTGTTGGGTTCTCCGGCGGTGCTGCAAGACCTATGGATTCGCATCGCAGCGAAGGCGCGGCCAGTGGGTACCCCCGCGTGGTGGTTGCTCGAGATACTGGCTGGAATGCCCCAGGTTTTCAAAAGCAGCCTGGAAGAATTCATTCCGCAGATGGTCAATTTGCCGGCCGTGGGTGGAGTGAGCTTTCAGAAGGGATGCTACCCGGGACAGGAGATTGTCGCGCGCATGCAGTACCTCGGGACGCTGAAGCGCCGCATGTTTCTTGTGCAGTTTGGCGCCGACGACGTTCCGGCTCCCGCGACGCCGTTGTACGAGGCGGGCTCCGACGGCACGCAAAGCGTGGGGAACATTGTCCACGCGCAACGTACGGCGGACGGCGACTGTGTGGCACTGGCGGTGATTGTGATTGCGGCGTCCGAACGAGGCGCAATTCACGTCGGCGGACCTTCAGGTCCGACGCTATCGCTCAAGGAGCTGCCCTACGCCGTAACATAACAAGACCACATAAGAAGATTCGGATCGTATGGAAGACATTCACAAACTGATCGATAAAATCCTCGACGATCTCAAAGAAAATCGTCTGAAGCTTCCGACGCTACCGCAAGTCGCGCTGAAGATCACCAATACGATCGATGATCCGAAATCAAAAGCCAAGGATGTGTCCCGCGTTGTCAGTGCCGATGCAGCACTCTCCGCGCGGCTGATCCATGTTGCAAACAGCGCCATGTACCGCACGAGCAACGCCGTCGAGGATGTGCAGGCGGCCATCACGCGGCTGGGCCTGCAACAGGTTCGCAACATCGCGTGCAGTTTGCTGCTCCGCCAGTTGTTCAAATCCGATTTTCCCACGCTCAAAAAGCGCATGGAGCGCCTGTGGTCGCACAGTGCGCACGTAGCAGCAATTTGTGCGATGCTCGCCCGCAAACAAAGACACATTCGGCCGGACGAAGCCATGTTAGCCGGTTTGGTTCACGACATCGGACAACTGCCGATTATCAGTTATGCCGAGAGCTATCCCTCCATCGCCGCCGACGACGCCGCGCTGGATGAAATCATCGACAAGATTGGACTGATGCTGGGCAAGACGATGCTGAAGGCGTGGAAGTTTGCGCCGGCAATCATTACCGCAGCGGCCGAACATGAATTCCTGTCACGCGATCACGACGGTCCGGCCGACTTGTGCGACATCGTGATCGTAGCCAACCTGCACAGCTACATTCGCACGACGCACAAACACGCCCGAGCCAAATGGGGCGAGGTTCCGGCACTGAAGAAGCTCGGTTTGTCGCCGGAAGAAAGCATCGAGGCCATGAAGGCCGCGCATAGCGAAATCACTGAACTCAAGAACCTGTTGATGACCTAGTTTGTCACTGCGTGGGGCGCATGTGCGGGAACAACAGCACGTCGCGAATTGACGGCGAATCCGTCAGCAGCATCACCAAGCGGTCAATCCCGATTCCCTCGCCCGCCGTCGGCGGCATGCCGTGCTCGAGCGCCGTGATGTAATCCTCATCGTAGGGCATCGCTTCTTCGTCGCCGCGCGCCTTGTCTTCCATCTGCTTGCGAAAACGTTCGGCCTGGTCCTCGGCGTCGTTCAGCTCCGAAAAGCCGTTGGCGATTTCACGGCCACCGACGAAGAATTCAAAGCGGTCCGTTACGAACGGGTCCTGATCATTGCGACGCGCCAGCGGCGACACTTCGGTTGGATACGCGGTAATGAACGTTGGATTCTTTAATCGACTCTCCGCCGTCTTCTCGAAGATTTCGATCTGTACCTTGCCCAGGCCCCATGACGGCTGCGGCTGGATTCCGAGCCGTTGCGCGATCGCACGCGCTGATTCGAGATTCTCGATCTCCTGCGGCGTGATGTCTGGATTGAAATGCAGAATCGATTCCTTGACTGTCATGCGCGCGAACGGCTTGCCGAAGTCGTATTCCTCACCCTGATAGGTCAGCGTGGTCTTGCCAAGCACCTTCTGCATCAGCGCGCGCAGCATTTCCTCGGTCAGGTTCATCAGGTCGGTATGCGTGGCGTACGCCTCGTAAAATTCGAGCATCGTGAATTCGGGATTGTGCCGCGTCGAAAGACCTTCGTTGCGAAAGTTACGATTAATCTCAAACACACGCTCGAATCCGCCCACCACGAGGCGCTTGAGATAAAGCTCGGGCGCGATGCGCAGAAAAAGCTCCATATCCAGCGCATTGTGGAATGTCTTGAACGGTTTCGCCGCGGCACCGCCCGCAATGGCTTGCATCATCGGCGTTTCCACTTCGAGGAACGCGCGTTGCGTCAGAAACTCGCGAATAAATTGCACGACGGCCGAGCGCATGATGAAGGTCTGGCGCGTCACATCGCTCATGATCAGGTCGAGATAACGCTGGCGATATTTCACTTCCTGGTCCTGCAGGCCGTGGTATTTCTCCGGCAGCGGACGCAGCGACTTGGTCAGCAGACGAATCGCGTCGACCTTGACCGATAACTCTCCCGTCTTAGTCTTGAACAGCACACCTTCCGCACCGAGGATGTCGCCAATATCAAAGCGCTTGAACTGGATGTCGTAGAACCCTTCTGGCAGCGCATCGCGCGTGACATAGAGCTGGATCTGGCCGGACATGTCCTTGACGTGGCAGAAGCTGGCTTTGCCCATCACGCGCCGCGTCATCATGCGGCCCGCGACGCTCACCCGCACGGCGTTGGTATCGAACCAGGCGGTTTCCTTGTCGCCGTATTCCGCGTGCAACTCACCCGCCACCACATTGCGGCGAAAATCGTTCGGATAGGCGATGCCGGCTTCGCGCATCTCTTTCAGCTTGGCCTTGCGCAGCGCAATCTGCTCGTTGGTGTCAAATTGCGGTTCGTCACTTTTCTGCTCGGCCATGATCACAACCCCTGTTTCAAACTCGCTTCAATAAACTGATCCAGATCACCATCCAGCACCGCTTGGGTGTTACCGACTTCAACGCCCGTGCGCAGATCCTTGATACGCGACTGGTCAAGAACGTAGGACCGGATCTGGTATCCCCACCCCACATCGGTCTTGGAATCTTCCATCTTCTGTTTTTCCGCGTTGCGCTTCAGCTCTTCCATCTCATACAGTTTGGCCTTCAGCTGTTTCATCGCGGTCGACCGGTTCTTGTGCTGCGAACGGTCGCTCTGGCACGCCACGATGATTCCGCTCGGAATATGCGTAATACGGATCGCCGATTCGGTTCGATTCACGTGCTGCCCACCCGCGCCGCTGGCGCGATACGTATCAATTTTCAAATCCGCCGGATTGATCTCGATCTCGATGTCGTCTTCCACTTCCGGCGACACAAATACCGACGCGAACGAAGTGTGTCGACGCGCATTCGAATCGAACGGTGACTTGCGCACCAGGCGATGAACGCCGGTTTCGGTCCGTAACCAGCCAAACGCATAAGGGCCTTCAAAACGGATCGTCGCGCTCTTGATGCCGGCGACTTCACCGCCCGACTCTTCGATCAGCTCGGTCTTGAATCCGTGGTCTTCACCCCAGCGCAAGTACATGCGCAACAGCATCGATGCCCAATCCTGCGATTCTGTACCGCCTGCGCCGGATTGAATGTCCATGAACGCATTGTTCGGGTCCATCTTGCCGGCGAACATGCGCCGAAACTCCATGCCGGCGATGTCTTTCTCGAGCTTTTGAACATCGGCGTTGACCGCCTCGATGGTCTGCTGGTCATTGTCAGCCGCCGCCATCTCAAGCAGCTCCGACGCTTCCTTCAGCCCCTTTTCAATGCGCAGGAACCCTTCAACCAGTTGTTCCAGTTGGGCGCGCTCGCGACCCAAGTCCTGGGCGCGTTCAGGTTTGTTCCAAACATTCGGGTCTTCTAGTTCGCGGCGGACTTCCGCGAGGCGTTCGGATTTGGTGTCGAGGTCAAAGATACCCCCGCAGGGTCGCGGCGCGCCCTTGGAGGTCTTCTAACTGCGAGAGAATTGGATTGATTTCCAGCATGGTCGAGTTCAACGGTGCAAATCGTGGGGCGAAATGATACACGCAACCCGCAGTGCCGTGAACCCGACCGACGGACACCGGGCCAGACTCCTACGCGGAGGATGCCCCAGCGGCCCCAAAGGCATGCCCCGGGTTCCGGTTCATCATGCGCGTTAAATTCTTTTTCAGGCTTGTTAGAATAGCCACCCTCAGAAGAATCATAAGCGCGCCGGCCAGGCCAGGCTGCGCCCCACGCCGGGAGGAACCATGGATAATGCCGCCGCACTGTCGGCGCTGCACTCAAGCTTGAAGGCGTTTTACCATCTCATGGGAAACGCCGCACCGACGTCCCGTTGCGTGGAACTGGATGGCGTGTTCGCGAGCATCGTGCCGGAAACTCCAGAGCGATCGCTGTTCAATTCCGTCATCTATGACGAAGCGAACGCACTGTATCAGTCGCATGCGGATCTTGATCGGCGCTACGTCGCGGCGGGCGTTCGTGCCTGGACCGTATGGTTGATGCCCGATGAACCCGAGGTCGCTCAGTTCCTGGAAGACCATGGGCATAAGTTCGACGGCGCACCCATCGCGATGGCGCTGGATCTGACGGATACGCCGTTGGACGTGGATCCCGCCCTCGACTGGTCTGAAACCAAGAATCTCGGGACCGTCGCAACCATCAATGAAGAGGCCTACAAGATGACGGGCTCATCATTTCGCGCTGCGCTGCGCAAGATGGAGCACCCCGGTGTGCATTTTTATGTGGCTCGCGTGGCAGGTGAACCAGCCTCGTGTGTCATGACGCTGGAAATCGACAACAACTGCGGCCTGTATTGCATCGCGACGCTGCCCTCCGCACAGCGCCATGGCCTCAGCCGCCACATTATGGCCGTCGCGCTGAATGAAGCGCAAAAGCGCGGATGCCGCTCGGCGACCGTGCAAGCCACGCCAATGGGCTATCGCGTGTTTCGCCAGCTTGGATTCACCGACCTTGGCGAAATGGCCATGTGGGAACTGCGCCGCTAATTTTCTAGCGTATCTCTCCTGATCTGGTTGTTCGCTGTCAACAAACGGAGTCGGACCATGAAAGTTCAAGATGCCTTGAATCGGATGCAGGCCAACTTCCGGCGCTTTGTCAAATTCATGGGAGCTGCGGCGCCGACATCCTCTGTTTTCACACGGGACGGAGTTACGGCAAGCGTCGTCCCCGCCACGCCGGAACGTTCGATCTTCAACTCGGTCACATACGACGCTCCAGATGCCGTCGTCGCGCACTATGACGAAATCAATCACGCGTATCACTCCGCACAGATCAATGCGTGGACCGTGTGGGTCATGCCGGACGATTCCAAACTCGCGCAGTTTCTTGAAACAAGGGGCCACACATTTGATGGCGCTCCCATCGCAATGGCCCTGGATCTCGAAACCACCACCATTTCCGCGCCAAGCGAATTGAACTGGAAACACGCCGACGACCTTCGCTCCCTCAACGCGATCAATCGAAAAGCCTACGGCATCACCGGCGCTGCGTTCGAGGAAGCGTTCGAGCACGGAAATTTTCCCGACGCACGCTTCTATATCGCGCATCATGAACACCAGCCTGCCTGCACGCTCGCCACACTCGATGTGAATGGCGATTGCGGTTTTTATCTGGTGGCCACACTGCCCGACGCGCGTGGGCACGGCTACGCCAGCCAACTGATGTCCGTTGCGCTGGGCGAAGCCCGTGCGCGCGGTTGCACCACGGCCTCGCTGCAAGCAAGCCCGATGGGTTACCCGGTGTATCGAAAACTCGGCTTTCTGGATCTCGGCAAGATGTCGATGTGGGAGCGTCGCCGCCAGACCACAAGGTGATCCAGACACACCATTTCGCGACCGGATCCCTAACCCTCACGATCAATCATGATTTTCGCAGCACGATGGTTCTGCGCGTTCTTCGCTGTCCAGCCCCAAAATTGCCGGAAAGTTAACGGATCGCACTCTGTAGAAAGAGGCCTCGCGGCCGATGGAGCCATACCAACAACAAAAATTTTTCCATTCCATCTGAGCGAGCCCAACATGAAAAAGAACCGCGCCCCGCACACTGACGTACTCACCCTTTCTGCTCTTGGTTTCTCCGTACTTGTTGCACTCTCCGCCTGTAGCGGCGGTGGTAGTAGCAGCAGCAGTTCTGGTACCACGCAGGATGCTGCAACAGTCAGCCCGACAAAAAATTCCACGGGCGTATCACGCGGTACGACTGTCACGGCGACCTTCAGCCAGAACATGCTGGGAACATCGATCAATACCACCACGTTCCAGGTGGTCGATGGGAGCGCAATTTCCGGAGCCGTCTCGTTCGACGGCGCAACGAATGTGGCGACATTTACGCCGGCCAAGGATCTTACCTTGCTGCGCAAATACACCGCGTCGCTAGCCTCTGGCATCACCAACTTGTCCGGCACGCCGATCACTCCGATGACATGGGATTTTACCGTGGGCGACGGTACGTGGGCGGCGGGCGCCAAAATTGAAACCGACGATGCGACGGCAGCGTCATATCCGTTGATTGCTTTTGATCCCAACGGAAACGCGATTGCCGCATGGATTCAGGGCAATGATGTTTACGCCAACTATTACAACGCAACCAGCGGCACGTGGGGCACCGCGCAGGCAATTGAAAGCCTTTCTTTGGGTGCGGCGAACCCGATCCAAGTGGCCCTGGACAACAATGGCGACGGCATCGTGGTCTGGTCGCACAATATCAGTGGCGCCCCCAACAAGCAGACCATGTACGCGAACCGCTACACCAAGGGAATCGGCTGGGGAACAGAAACGCCGCTTGAGAACAATACGGGCAATGCATTCTACCCACAGATCGCCATCGATGGTTTCGGCAACGCAATGGTTGTATGGCTGCAGCCGAGCAACGCTGTCGACAGCATCTGGGCGAACTACTATGACATCGACACAGGCACGTGGGGTACAGCCACCGTAATTGAAACTGCCGATGGCGTTGCGTACGCACCGAAAATCGCTATTGATGACGGGGGTGACGCCATTGCCGTGTGGGTACAAAACAACAGCACCTACGACGCCGTCTATGCCGCGTACTACACCGCCTCAGGACCGACGTGGGGCAGCGCCGCCGAAATCGGATCGGATGCCACCGCCTCGACTGAACCGGATATCGCGGTTGACGGTGATGGAAATGCCATTGCTGTTTGGTCACAAGTTCCGACCGGTGGCTCAGCCGCCAAAATCTGGTACAACAAATACAGCGGCATGAACTGGGGTACTGCGGCTCAAGTGGAATCGGAGTCGTTCAATTCGTATTCGCCATTGGTCGACTTCGACGGAAACGGTAACGCGATGTCCGTTTGGAAGAACAACGGCAACATCGTCTCCAGTGTCTACAAGCCCGCAACCGGTTGGAGCGCGGTTCAAAGCGCGGAATCACAATCCGGAAGTGGATCCTTCCAGCAGTTTGAATTTGACGCGGGCGGCAATGCGATCGTGGCATGGGGACAAAACAGCAATTCCGTCGCCAGCATCTGGACGAACCGTTATCAGGATGGCGTGGGTTGGGGCACGGAACAACTACTCGAAACTGACGATACCAATGCCGCGAATTCATCCGCGATTGCGATCGATACCAGCGGAAGCGCATTTGCGGTATGGATCCAAAGCGACGGCACGCAGTCCAGCGTGTGGGCGGCGCGCTTCGAGTAAACAAAGAGTATTGCGGTGGTCAAAATGAAAGGGCGGATTATTCCGCCCTTTTCTTTTTCTAGTGCCGTCAGGATATGCAGACAGAGATTCACTCGCACCGCGGGTGTAAAACCTACGCCGTTTGTGTTGCTTACGCTGAGCGGAACCGGCGCCGTTCGTGATGTGTCGATCCCGAATCGGCGTAATTCGCCTTTTGCGGATTGATCGCCGTTATTTCCGGATTTAGATTCAGCAGCTTCTTGACCTTCTTCTCCATGTTGTCGCTGTAAAGAAGCGTCGCGCTGATCCCGCGCTTGGCGTGTTTTGTAATCCAGTCAAAATTGAGAATCTCCTCCGCGTGCAAATCCGTGCTGCGCAGATCAAGCACAACCTCGCGAATCGCCGGAGTGAATTCCTGGACAAACTTTCGCTCAATGCGATTGAACGCGTGGGAAAGTAGCGTGCCGTCAACCTTCAGGATGAGCCTGGTCCCATCCTCGACGCGCGACTCGATCTGCACACGTGAGAGACGGACGACATTGATGATAAAGGTGGCCAACACAGACACCGTCACCGCAGTGTAGATGTCGACAACAACCACGAGGAATGTGGTCAGGAAGAAAATCAGCGCGACTTTCTTGTTGCTGAACATAAACCGGCGAATCTTGTTCGCGCTCACCATGGTCATGCCGCTCAGGAACAGCAAGCCGCCGAGAATTGCGAGCGGAATATACGCCAGGGCAAAATCGAGACCGACAACCAGGAGCACAGTGAACGCTGCTGAATAGAGTAGCGCCCTGGGGCCGGAATCCAGTTCCTTCTTGGCGACGCTCTTGTTGATCGAATTCGCCGACGGCGCTCCATGCAGAAATGCCACGAAGATGTTCTGCACGGCCTGGGAGAAAACATCACGCAATGGATTAAACACTTCGTTGTCGCTGCGTATCGCCTTGGCGACCGTTATGGCCTGCAGGGTACCGATGATTGCAATCACAAACGCCGGGGTAATCAGGTTGGCGATAACAGGGAAACTCACTTGTCGCAGATCCGGAACGCTCGTTTCCAGGCCCAGCTTGATCCAGCCAACGCGCTCGACCTGAAATGAGTAGAGTCGCTCCATGATCACAAGGGCCACACAGCCGACTCCGAGTGCAATGATCACGCTGTAGCGCTTGTAACGCGTCGCGCGCGCAACCATACCGGTAATGATCGTTATCACACCGAGAACAACCGCGAAGTAACTGCCCTCTCCTTCAATGGTGCTAATCACGAGACTGGCAACGTCGAAGCCAATCCATTGCTCGTTGGACATCTGCGGCAGACCCAAAACCATATAGAGCGTTGCCAGTACAAACAGAATGCCGATGCCAAGGACCAATCCTTCGATAATGTCGTTGTTCAGGAAATCCGTGACGTGGTACTTGGCAAATACTCCGCAGAAAACCAGCTGCCACATCCCGACCATCAGCGCGAGCGTCGCAACATAACCGACATACAGATTCCCCATCTGCGGTGCAAACGGCGTAACCGCCACGGCGATCAGAATCGATGTCGCTGAATTGGGCCCACCCACCGCATACTTCGACGCGTTGAGAAAGTAGCCGATGATCGCGCAGACGATGCTGGATATGATCATCATGACCGGAGGAACACCGGCCAGGAATGCGAAGCCGATGCTCATCGGAAGATTGATCAGCGCCATCACAAATCCGGGAAAGACGTTCCTGGAAACTTCGGTGCGTACCATCGTGCTCATATGTTTGCCCCGGTCTTTTCGGCGAACCACCACTCCATGACGCGATTGATCATGTAGTTGTAGAACACGCTGAGATTATTGGTCGACGGCGACGACGGCCGGGTTTGCGCCTGAATAAATTCCGCAATATCGAGCGCTTCCTGCTCGGTAATCTGCGGGTGCTCATGCGTGGAGCCGGGCGGCATGTTGTTCTGAATGAACGACGCGAATCGCTCAGGATAAGACATCGTCGCGGTACGCACGAAGGAATCGCTGCCCGTAATCGGGGGCGGATGCAGGAACGGATCGTTATCGTACTTATCGGTACCGTAGCCGGCCGGGCCGTGGCACTGCTGACACTTTTCGACGTACGCCTTTTGCCCGGCCATGTTGCTGGCGTGCTGGGCCGCCGTTCCGCGAATATTGTGAACGCCACGACTGGCTCGAACCGTGCCGACGGGCAGCTGATTCTTCTCGCCGATCCAGGCGATGTAGAGGCCGATCAGCTTGTAGAACTCGGAGTTGGAGCCGTACAGCACTTCATTGATCGAGTGTGCGTAACAACGCGCGATGCGCATGCGATTTGTATACACGATATTCTGCGACGAATAGACCATCGGATAGTTCACCGCAGCGTCCGCCATGTGCGCCGCGTACTCTTTTGTGCCGCCGTTCAGATGGCACGACGTGCAATTCATGCGCGTATCCCAGAACAGCGAATATCCCGCGGGACGGTATTTGTTTGTCTGCGTGAAAATGTTGCAGCCTTTTACGATATACGGCGCGATGTCACCTTTCGGCACGCCATACTCGTCGAAGACGTTGCGACATACGGGAGATGTTTCCAGCGCATCGAGCTGCTCATTGGTGAGAGGAACGCCATCATCCGGCTCGACATCGAAAACAAGACCTTTTTGGCGCGCTTTCTCAAATGCATAGACCATGATCTCGGTAATGCGCACGTCGTTGTAAAACGGCTTGGTGCCACCGTAGCGTTTCACGAACTCGTATTGAACCGCTTTTTCGAAGTCGATGATCCTGCCCGTTTCCTTGTCGAGCCGGGGAAACTTCACCCAAAGCTGACCGAGCGAAGGCGCAACAGCATCCGCACCCTCGGAATGGCAATCAATGCAGTTTTTGACAGAGGATTTGTCGGCCGCGACAAGACCGTTGCTGCGCGTGAACTGAACCAGATTGTCGTTCGACGAGTGATGAACGTGCAGCGCGCCGTTCCAGAGCATTTCCTCGAAGTGTCCCGCCCGCTCCATCGAACCGACATCCGTCGAACATTTTTCGCAGGACTCGCTCACGCCGGGGTCATAGTCGACGCCCCTGAAATAAAACAGTGCGACCAGCAAAGCAGTCATCAGAACGACGCCAATGGCGTCTTTCTTGTTCAATTTGTACGCAAGATTCATATCTACCACTTATGACGTCGTGGGAGATGTTGCGGTGGTTCGAACTGATAACCGGAGGAAATCAGGCAGGGATCTATCCCCCACGTGAAGTCACTTAGAAGTCCCTTTCAGGCGCCGCTGTCGGACGGCCCAGAAGAACTGTCTGCCAACAATCAGAAGAACAACAACCCCAAACTCACCCCTTTTGGCTTCCATTCATGGCCTCCCAAAACCCCTGGGAAACCACCCCTCGACTCACTCCGTAGATTCGACCCGACGACATCGTCAGGCCGGTGAAATTTAACATAATTACAGCAGGGAGATCAATAATTCGCCCGGTCGCTGGAACCAACTTGGCTCGTTCACATTGGCTTAAAAACAGGCGCCGGAAAACAGGCATGCCGCGCAACGCGGAACCGGACTTTTCCACAATGGCGTTCGCTTCAAATCGTTATTCACAGATCAAAATAGCAACGAGCGTCGGCCGCATGGCAGCCCGACTCTCTATATTAGAATGCCGTTTGCCAGCGCCCCGCCGCCCCTGCGACTTGATGCCAAGCATTGCCAGGAGGCATCAAAGGAGGCGCCTATATCTGGTTTTCCGTCCATATATCAAAATCGCGCCCAGTGCGGTTCGATTCACAATCAGGAGCGTTTTAGATGATCAAGCACATTGTGGCTTGGAAACTGAAGGATCACGCAGCCGGCAACGACAAGCGGACAAACGCAATTCAACTCAAGGCCCGGCTTGAAGCGCTGCGTGGAAAGGTTCCGGGACTCGTTACAATTGAAGTGGGACTGAATTTCAATCCGGCCGATGATGCGTCAGACGTCGTGCTCTATTCCGAGTTTACTGATCGCGCGGCACTCGACGGTTACCTGAATCATCCCGATCATCTGGCCCTGGTTCCATTTGCCAAGGAAGTGCGGCTGGAACGGCGCGTGGTAGATTACGAAGTGTCGTCGTGACAGGCGGCGCCCATCAGTCACATTTGCTGTTTTTTTGAATTGATCAGCGCGCGACAATTGAGCTCGGGCCTTAGTCGTGTCCGCGCTACTTAACCTATTGACGTCCGATTTTGCTCTTAGCCCACGCGTCGTTCAGGTCCGCGGCGCGCACGTATTCTGCGTAGGCAAGGCCCGTCTTGCCTTCCGTTTCATATAGGTAACCCCGGTAGCTGTAAACGTAGCTCTCCGACGTATTGCGCGCTGCCAACTCATCGAGTTCTGCTCTCACATCACTGAGGCGCTTGATTGAATTCGCACACCGTACAACCCCCAACAAGTACTGATCCCGAACCCAGAAATTTTCGCCAGGAATTTTCGGAACCAGATTGGTCGGAACGAGTGCAGCGGCTTGGCGGTACCCCTGTAACGCTGCTTCATAGCGATGTCCCATTTCGTCGACGTGTGCTTTTTCCCCAATGTACTCGGCTTCCAACACACGCAGGTGCGGCTCCGCAATATTTTGTACCTTCGACTCATCTAGATAAGCGCGCATACTCGCGAACGAGCCGCCCCATCGCGGCCGCAACGTCAGCATATACCGCCGTCGCACCAAGAACCCACCCGGTTCCACTGCAAGTGCCTCATCCAAGATTTTACGGTTCTCCTCATCGGTACCGCGATGCATTCCAATGTTTAGGAGATTCAGAAAACTTAGATAGGGCTTCGGCGACAAGTGGAGCGACTCACGGGCGTCGTCTTCCGCCAGATCAAGATATTTGTCCAATAGATAGAGTTTGTACCAAGGCGTTTCCGAACGAAAATCTTCGCCTCGCTTTTGTTCGGCAATGTGTCGATAGTAGAAACTTCGAATTATGCGGGCCGAATAGGAAGTCGGATAGGACTCCACCCACTTCGACAAATGTTGCACAAGCGACGCACGTGTAGTCCGAAATAATTGCAGGCTACGGTACAGCTCATCTTCTGTCGCTTCGCCGACTTCATAGCGACGCTGGACGCCACCGAAGAAATCCTCGGCGTCCTGATAGTGACCCGCTATCAGAAACTCCAACTGCGGCGTTAAAGGCGAACGATCTTCTATTTCGAAAGACTGGCCAACAAATGCGACAGCTGCCACAAGAAGTACAACTGCAAGCGCCGCCGCTATCGCAGTAACTCGATACTTGGTCCAAGTTGCCATCAACGCCCCACACAATATGACGCTCTAAACTCGAGCAATCTACTGTTGCCCCGACTTCGCACATCAAATCCATCAATGGCGACAATCTTGCGTCGGAGAAATTACTTTAAAATAACACTTCCGGTCCAGACTCGCGCCCAAGGCCCTCCGGCGATCACGAATATAAACCGATGGGCTCGGCAAGCCGAGCCCGCGATCATTCGCGACCGGACCGAAGTTGTGTTCAACTCCACCCCTGCCGCCGACACCTCCATTCTGGTCTTTTTTTCGAATTCACCTACCGCGAAGCGCGTGGTGGATTACGAAGTGAATTGAACGATCCTTCGAAAAAAATAAAGGCCGGGATTGCTCCCGGCCTCTCCTGTGCTGTTGCGAAGTGAAATTACTTCTTGCGGCGACGGCGTGCCGCGGCGAACGCGGCCAGGCTCAACAACGCGAGGTCGAACGAACCACCACCGGAGCTGGAACCTTCGTCCGCGGACGTTGATACGCGTGTTCGGCTAAACGATTCTGCCTTCAGACGTCCGCCATAGGTGTAATTCTCGCCAGGCGGAATCAGATCACCGTATTCACCGGCATCTTCCTCGTCGGTTTCATCACCCATCACTTCAAGGAAGTTCGCGATGCTGCGAATCTGGGTGATCTGCAGTTTGCCCATCAGCGATTGCATCTCGGGAACAGCGCTTATGGCATCAACGATGTCACCGACGCTTTCACCGACGATATTGCCGCCAGCCACACCGGCAATCCCTTTACCGTCAGGTCCGTGGCATGCCGCGCAGTACTGCATGTAGAGATCCTGCCCGGTGATGACCACCTGCGGAGGTTGGGTCGTTTTGATCCTCAGGAAGTCGGCTATCAGCTGAATCTGCTCGCTGGTCAGCGTGCTCAACGAATTCATGTCGGGCACCTTGGCAATGGCACGAGAGATCTTCCTGGCCGAAGAGTGAACTATGGGTCCGCCGGAACCATCTTTCACACCTAATCCATTCGGACCGTGGCAAGACGCGCAATACTGGTCGTACAGCTGCTGACCGGTGGCGGTGGTCGGCGGCGGAGGAGGCGGTGTTGTCACAGCATTCACCGTCAGCGATTTCATCGCACTGTTGGTGGCGCCCGTGTTGTCGGTCACCTTCAACGTGACTGTGTAAGTCCCAGCTGCAGCATATGTATGCATCGACGAGACGCCCATGCCGAGCCCGGTGTTATCGCCGTAATTCCACTCGTAGGATGAGATGGACGTGTTCGGCGTTGTTGAGCCACCGCCATTGAACGTCACCGCGGTTCCCACCGTCGCCGGTGAAGGCGAAATGGTGAATGATGCCGTCGGAATGGCGGGTGGCGGCGGTGTTGGCGCATTCACCTGCAACGCTTTCGTGACCGTGGCAGTCGCACCGGTGCTGTCGGTGATCTTGAGCACGACGTTGTAGGTGCCGGCCGCTGCGTACGAATGCGTACTCATCACGCCCGACCCCGCGCTGTTATCGCCGTAGTTCCAGTCGTAGGCATTGATCGTGGCGGTTCCATTGGTGGTCGCTTTCGACGCGCTTGCATCAAAGTTGACCATCGTGGCCACCGTGGCCGGCGAAGGCGCAATCGTGAAGCTCGCCACCGGCGGCAATGCCGGTGCGCTGACAGTAACCTTCATATTCTTGAGGGCCATGCCATCGCCCCGAGTCCCCGATCCATCCGTCGACAACCCGGCGGCGTAGATCGTGTAGGTTCCAGCCGTAGTGGGCGCTTTCCAGTTGAATGCGTAAGACACGCCGTTGGCCGTGAATGTGCTCGGCGACGAATGCGTTATTTCTCCTTTCTGCAAAATGGTACCCGGCGAAACCACCGCGAGCGTTCCGCCGCTGGCGGCGACGTCGATACCCGCATTCACCGCAGGACCGCCAGTCAATGTAACGACGTAGCTTGTCGTGGCTCCGGGAGCCACGGACGTGGCGCCGGTAATGATCATGGTGGGAACGGTTGCACCCGTGTCATGACAGGATGTGCAATCACTACCTGCGTTCATTCCGGAATAGCCGGTGATGCCATTTCCCTGAGCAAAAACCGCCGGCGCGTTTGTAACTGCAAGGACACCTGCCGCCAGAAACGGCAACGCCCGCTTGAGTCGAACATTTCTTTTTTCCATAGTCGTACCTCGTACGTGTTAGACATCCATTCATCGAGATCCCGGAGGCGCAGAGACAAAGCGCACCCGCACAAATCCCCCAGTACGTCCCTGTTCCGGAGGGCACAACACAACGTCAATTACGCGAACAGATTCAGTTGGGGTTGATTGAGCGAAAACTGAATCGCTTCTGCTGTTCCCGAGATTCCCGCCAGGCGCCGCACCGCGTCGTGAACAACGCCCGGTGTCAGCCGAATTGCGCCGGCGGTATTTGCAGCGACCGGCTGCAACGTGGAGGGATTGATCCACATCGCCGCGAACGTGTCGGTAGTTGCACCGATTACGCGATTGCCGCGAATGAACTGTGTGGAGTTGCCCATGAACATCATGCTGGTGATCGGCCAGTGATCCTTTCCGTTACCGCTGTTGTAGAACGGTGTGCGGCCGAAATCCGAACCCACCATTACGACAATCCGATCTGCAAGACCGCGTGATTGCGCTTCGGTGAGAATCGCGTCGAGCCCCTGCAACGTATCCATCAATCGTGGGTAGTGCAGCGCATCGTGATTCGAATGTGTGTCAAAACCGCTCATTGAAATCTGCACCGCCGCGGCAACGCCTGACTCATACGCGGCCAGCGCGGTATGCCCTTGTTGGTACAGCGCATACGCAGATGAGCGCCCGTTGAACGATGCGGATGAAAGTGCCGCATTCGACGCAAGATTCTGCGCCATTGTCGCAAACAGGTTGGGTCGACCCTGTGCCACCTGCAGCTGCACGATCGCTTCGCGAACGCTTAACAAATTTTGCGAATTCAGCAGTGCCTGCGTGCGCGCAGCGTTCGCCGTCTTGATCAAGCCACGCGTGTCGGTTGCGCTCGAGTCCGGAAAGTACAACCGGCTGGTCGACAGACTGGCCGTCTGGCTGCGGTTGGGATAGGCCACCTCATACAGCGCACTGAGCCCGCTCGAGTTCAGCCGGTTTGCGCTGGTCAGGTTTGCCGTCGTTGAATAACCTCCATTCGTGATATACGACATTGGTCGCTCTTGCGCGGCGGCACCCGCGATGAGCGCGCCAATGTTCGGGAACCCGGTCCGCGCCAGTTCCCCGCTCCAGTTGTGCCGCTGTCCGTCCGTGTGTGAATTGGTACGTGAATCGACGCCGTTGAACACCAGCATCTTCGTGTAGTACTTGTCGTAAAACGTCTTGGCGCGATACAGCGTCGTGTCGGCGAGAAACGAATCCGGCGGCGGCGCGTAACGCAGTGGACTGCCGACGGTTTGCCCGGATGCATTGCGTGGCTGGTCAATCGACGTCTTCGGATAGTTGTTGACTCGCGCCGGATCCGTTGAGGTCGTATACCCCTTTGGATCCCACAGACTGGTGGGATCCCATCCACCGGTACAGTTCACCAGCAACCACAGCGGCCCGGTATACGGACCGGTTTGCGCGAAGATTTCCATGGTGGGGAGCGAAAGTGCCGCTCCCGTACCCGTTACACCCATCAACTTCAGAAACTCTCTGCGATTCATGTTGATCATCTCCAATCGTTCAGTTGCGCGTATGTCCATTCACGTTGGGTGAACCCGCGTTACTCGTAGACAAACTTGAAGTCGAGCATCAGGTAGGCGAGTACCGCCATCCATGACCGTACCGTCCCGTTGGTATCCACTCGGATTGGATCCGTCGTTGCCAGCGTTCCCGCGCAATCCTGCGGAATGTTTGCCGTCGTGGCCTTGGCCTTCGCGGCGACAAACAGATCGTAGGCACGTGTGATTTCCGCGTCGGTCAGGGCGCGCTCTTCGCCGAGTACGCGCTTGTACAGGTACTGAATGCCCTGCTTGATGCGCGTGGTCCCCGTGCCGTTGTCCGGCAGGTCGGTGATCGCCACGCCGGGGAACAGTGCGCGTGCCGTCGTCGCCTTGGCAAAGTCTGCCGGCACTGCATTGCACGACGAGGCATACGCGACTCGTTCCTGGATCGCCGTCATGATGGTCGTCGCATCGCGCGTGCGCTCGGTGACGTCCATGCCATCGATGCCGCCGTACAACATCAGGTAGGTATTGATGTCGAGCAGCGTGCGCAGACTCGGAGACTTCCACTGGTAGCCGCCGGTGATCGCGGTAATCTTGCGATCCAGCTGCTCCGGCGTGGAAAGAACCGGCATACCGAGCGTCGGATAATTCGCCGGATTCTCGCTGCTGCCGAGGTTCACCGTCGTAAAGCGGTCGCTCGCGACAATCGCCTTGATGAGCGACTTCAGGTTGTAGTTGCTTGCCAACAGCGCCTGCTTCATCTGTTCGACGAACAACGTATCCGCGACGATCGTGTCGCCCATCATGCCGCGCAGCATCGTCTTGACCGTGGCGACCGCAAAGCGGTTATCCGCGGCGATGTGTTGGCCGAGGAACTGCAGTGCGGAGGCGCTCTGCGTCGACGGCAGAATGTCGGCCGAGCTCATCGTGTAACCCGGATCGAGCATTTGTTTCGGGTTGCGCGTGTTGAACCAGTTGGTGACGTTGCCCAGGAACCCGCCGCTATTGCCGTAGTTCTTGAACAGGCCCGCGACCGGATCGACCACGTTGTGGCACACCGTGCACTGCGGATCTTCGAGTGTCGGGAAGGTCCCGATCACGTTGTCGAAGTTCAGCGCCGCGCGATCGGCAAGCCCTTGCACGTCGGTATCGAGGAAGTACTCGAATGTGACGCGTGAACGCGCACGATTGCGATTCGTCGCGGTGCTCGGATAGCGGTACAGGAAGCTCAGCGTGCTCAGCACACCGGCGTGATCCACCGGACGCGCGCTCGTGTCGACCAGTTTGGCCGGCTTGAACACGTTCGGATCATGCAGGGTTGCTGCATCGCCGTACTTGAACGGGAAGTTGGCATCGCCCGCGACCGTCGCGCCGAAGATCGTCGCCGAGTAGCTGTTCACCATCACGTAGTCGGCGGTCACGATTTCCGTGATCGGACGATTGTTGGCAACAAGATAGGCCACCAGTTCAAGCGGGGAGCGGCCCAGACCGAACGATGCGTTATTGCGTATCGTGGAGGCGTCCGCTGCCGAGTAGCCGTTGTTGGTCAGGTTGGTCGAATCGAAGTAAGTACGATTCGGGAAACCCGTCGTATCGAGAAAGAAACCGCGACCGGAGACCGTGTAATAGTCTGTCAGCAGCATGTCGTTGTAGATTTCCTTCAACCGGGTGTAGAACGCGGTTGAATTCATCACACTGTCGAGCACACCGTTGATTGCTGTATTGACCGCCGACGTGTTGGTGCCGGCATTGTTCACAGTGGTTTCTTCCGCGGTGGTCGGCAAACGGCCCGCAAGCGAAAGCGTGGCTTTGCGCAGACGGTAGTAGCTCGTACCGCTGACCAGACCCGTGGTCGTCGTCGGCGTATCCACGCAGCTCTTGGTCTTGTTCACCATGCTCTGCAGCGTGTTGTACGCCGTCGAACCTTGCATGATGACCTGTCCGCCGCCGTGATCGCCGTCGAGGTTGGCGGGCTTGGTCAGCATCAGCGAGATGTTGTTGCCACCGGTCTTCGCCGCCGTGAGCTTGAAGTTGGCGAAGTTGGTGTCGTTGAATCCCGCCGTCGTTTCAGGAACAAGACGGAAATTGCTAACGCTCTGATGACAACCGAGACAGCTGGTCTTCAGCACCTGTGCCCAGGTGATGGTTTGGAATTCCGGCTTCAGGCTGTCGCAACTCACTGCAACCGCGTTCGCCGTGATCACCACGGTATCAGCAGCACTGTTGACCTTGCCGTCGTTCACAATCAGCTGTGCCGTATACGAACCGGCAACATCGGGCGTGAAGCTCGGCCGCACGGTGGTCGGATTCAGCAGCGCTGCCATGCTTCCGCCGGGGCGAACCGTCAGCGACCAGGCGTACGTCAACGCATCCTGATCCGCATCGGAGCTTCCGGATCCATCCAGAGTCACCGATGTTCCGACATTCACCGTCGCATCCGCGCCGGCATTCGCCACCGGTGCGCGGTTTGCCGTTGCCGTCGTTGCGCTTGCGGTATTGGAATACGCGGAGCTGCCGGCACTGTTGGAGGCGCGGACTCGGAAGTAGTACGTCGTCGATGCCGCAAGACCGGTGCTGCTGTAACTGGTGACGTTCGCGCCGAGCGCCGCGATCTGCGTGAACGGACCCGCCGCCGCCGTCGCGCGCTCGACGTTGAAGTTGGTTTCGTTGTTGCTGTTGTCGACCCACGTCAGATTGATCTGGCTGGTGGAAGCCACGGTCGCCGCCGCGCTACTCGGCGCAGCCGGCGCAACCAGCGAGGTCGTGGCGCTGGTGACGTTCGAATACGCTGAACTGCCCACCGAATTGTTGGCTTTAACGCGATAGTAGTACGTCGTAGACGCTGTCAAACCAGTGTTGCTGTAGCTCGTCACATTGGCACCGAGCGCTGCAATCTGTGTGTACGGTCCCGCGGAGGACGCTGCACGTTCCAGCGCAAACCCGGTTTCGTTGGAGCTGTTGTCCGTCCAGGTGATGTTGATCTGGCTGGCGGAAATCGTCGCGGCCGAGGCATTCGACGGTGCCGCCGGCGCCGTGTCCGACGTTGTTGCACTGGCGGTATTGGAGAAGCTGGACGTGCCGACGCTGTTCGTGGCGGCGACGCGGTAGTAGTACGTCGTTGCAGCCGTCAGTCCGGTATTGGAATAGCTGACCACGTTGGCTCCAAGACTGGCGATCTGTGTGAACGGTCCGCTCGCGCTGGTGCCGCGTTGCACGACAAAACCGGTCTCGTCAGTGCTGTTGTCAGTCCACGACAGATTGATCTGCGTTGCGGAAACCGTGCTCGCCGCAGCACCCGAGGGCGCGTTCGGTATTGTTACGAGCGCTTTGGTCGTGGCATTTGCAACGTTCGTGTAGTTTGAATTTCCGGCCGAGTTGAACGCACGCACACGGAAGTAATACGTGGTCGATGCCGACAAGCCCATGGCGCTGAAGGTCGTTGCATTGTTCGACAGCGAAGCCACTTGCGTAAACGGCCCGGTCGCGACGGTTGCACGCTCGACGAGGAATCCGGTTTCGTCCGTGCTGTTGTCGGACCACGCCACATTGATCTGGCTGGTGGATATCGAGGTCGCCGTTGCATTGCTGGGCGCGATCGGGATCGTCACGGTGGGCGTTTGTGCCATCGTGGTGGCGCTGGCCACATTCGATGGCGCGGCGCTCCCCGACGCGTTAAACGCGATCACGCGGTAGTAATACGTCGTCGAGGCGGTCAGGTTCGTATTCGTGTAACTGGTCGCGTTCGCGCCCAGGGCCACAAGCGAACTGAAAGGCCCGGTCGCCGCGGCGGCACGTTCCACACGAAAGCCCGTTTCATTGTTGGAATTGTCTGACCAGGCGAGATTGATCTGCGTCGATGACATCGACGAGGCCGTCAGTGCCGAAGCAGCCGCAGGAATGGCTGACATATCTGGCGGTGTGGCGATCGCGACGATCGAGGAGTACGGCGACGTCACCACGCCATTGCCGCTCTCTTTCACGACGCGGACGCGATAGAAGTAACTCGCCCCGGCCGTCAGGCCGGAATGCGTATACTCCGTCACACCCTTGACCGTTGTACCCGCAAGCGCAAACCCGGTAGTCGCATTGCTGCTCTGCTCAATTTCATAGCCGGTGTAGGCGTTGTTGTTTTCCGACCAGCGCAGCTGTATCGAATTACTCGACAACGCTTGCACGGTGACATCCGTGGGCGCCACAAGTTTGACGACTTCCTGGATCGGCGTCGGATCGGCGGGTGGTGTAGTGGACGTGGATGTTGAACTGCTTTCGCTGCCGCAGGCGGACAGCACAAGAACCATGGAACACAACGACAGGTACCGCCAACTCCTCTGCATGATTGACACCTCTCCGTGGTCAAAACATCGTGCGATGCGGGAAGTGAATCCTAGCGAGCAGAGAGTTATCGAAATGTGCGCGAAGAAAACTTCTGTTTGGGACTTTCGTCCCACGTTGGGAAAAATTTTGTTCGTTGGAGTTCTTTATCACAACGTTTGCGTTCACTCGTGAACAGTCACGATGTGTCACCGGAGCACATCCCTCACGAATGATTTCGGCGATCAGTGGAAATATGAGCCGGATTCTTAATGTGTTCTTCAGAATGACATCGCACCAGAGAGCGCTAACTTCTTCTCACTCTCCTTAAAGACGCAAAAACTTTCGTAATGCCAGCATGCGACGCACGGCGCACTTCGCACGCTTGTCGTTCGTCATTCAGAGGAAAAAAATATCCGCGTTACCAAGTGCGTTGCGAATGGACGCAACGTGATAAACCATCTCGAACCGCAAGCGCGGTTTCGACCATGGAGACGGATTGATGGGAGCATCGCGGAGGACTCGCATGGCTCGCAGGATCGCTGCTGCGTTCTTGCTGGTAACTGCATGCCCGCTGTGCACGTCTGCGTGGGCGGGCTCTTCAAACACCGTGAACCCCGCGCATTCGATCGCTGACCCGCCGAACGGGCCCCCTACAACCCCTTGGCATAATTCATATTTTATTTCGGATCGGCGCGCGGCGACGGCGCAAAGCGTTCTCCCGTCCCGACCCGAGGAGCGTGCGCGGACATTCCTGCGCGAGCACCTTTCAAAGTCCGGTGGTATCGCGGCCAATTCTGAATTTGAGATTGCCCACATTACGCCACGCGATGCCCTGAACCGGAGTCACGTACGCTTGCAACAAACCGTTTCCGGAATTCGCGTGCGGGGCGGTGAAGCGCTTGTCCACCTCGATGAGGACGGGGTCAATTCGGCATCGGTAAAACTTCTCGACACGTTCGCGACGCCCGAGTTTTCTGCGCCTGCAATTCCGTCCGGAGCGGCGGTGGGCATCGCACGCAATGTACTCGCCGCGAAGTATCCTTCAGCCCAAGCCAGCTTCTCAGTACCTGCGCTGGAAATATTTGACCCGGGACTTCTTGGCAATGCACCACACGTACCGCGCCTCAGCTGGTTTATCGAGGCCCGCACTTCCCGTGCTTCCGAGTACGTTTGGGTCGACGCACTGGATGGCCGCGTTCTGCTCAGCTTCAATCAGAACCCGACTGCACTGAACCGACAGATCTGGGATGGACGCAATTCGACAACGTTGTCGACGGTTATCGCGCGCAGCGAGGGGGAAAATCCTTCGCGCATCACCGCAGTCAATGCGCTGTATGACATCTTCGGCGCGTATTACGGATACCTTGCCACGCGATTTGATCGCGACAGCCTCGACGGCAAAGGCTTGATGATGGTGGGTGTCGCGCGCGCCTGCGATCCCGCCCTGCCGTGCCCGATGACCAATGCATTCTGGGACGGCCAGCGCATCAACATAGGAAACGGTTTCGAGGTTGAGGACGTCGTGGCCCATGAACTGACGCACGGGCTGATCCAGTACTCCGCAAATTTCCTGTACCTGAATCAATCCGGCGCACTGAGCGAATCGTACTCCGACATCCTCGGTGAGACGATCCAGCAGTCGGATGCAAATCACACCACCAACCCCAGTCAGCGCTGGTTGATCGGGGAAGATCTGGATATTCCCGGATTCATCAGCGCCGGAACGGCGCTGCGCAGCATGGCCGATCCGACGCTGTATTCGGAACCCGCAACAACGCTCGACGCGAACTACGCCTGCAATCCCGACATCGACAACGGCGGCGTTCACACCAACAGCGGCGTCGGCAACAAGGCCTTCGTGCTGATGGTCGACGGCGGCGAATTCAACGGTTACACCATTCGCGGCATCGGCCTGTCCAAAGCTATCGCCGTACAGTATCGCGCGCTGGCGCAATATCTTGGCAGCGCCAGCTCCTATCTGGACAACTACAACGCCAACGTGATGGCCTGCTCCGACCTGCTGGACGCGCGCCGCCTTACCCTCGACGATTGCGCGCAAGTCAAAAAGGCGATGCTGTCGGTCTACATGACGACACCCCCTTGTGCAAATGCCAGCGCACCGGCCCCGCCGCCACCAGCGCCCATGCCTGCGACGGCCGCCAGCGCGTTTTGTCCCACGGGAAAACTTCCGCGCTATGTTTTCTTCGACAACTTCGAGGATACCGCGGCCGATCAATGGGCCAGTTCAGGCAACAATGCCTGGAACGATGCGGCGACCGGGTCGCTGTATTCGAGTGGCCGTGCACGAACAGGATTGTATTCCCTTCATGGCGCGGGTTCGGCGACGGCAACAGACTCGTCAATCGCCATGCGGCGCAATGTGGCGGTGCCGCCAAATGCGTGGTTACACATCGATTCGAATTATGTATTCGAAACCGGATTGGACGCCGGTGTGCTTGAATTCAGCACGGATTCGGGTAACACGTGGCGGGATGCCGGGGCTCTTGTGACCGCCGGACGCAATTACGACGGTGGCGTTGCTCCGGGTTTGAACAACCGACTGGCTGGGCGTCAGGCCTTCACCGGCAACACCACCGGCTATCGCACAACGCTGGCGGATCTCTCGACGCTCAGTGGGCAATCGGCACGCTTTCGCTTCCGGCTGGCCACCGACCAGGGAATCGCGTCGCCCGGATGGTGGATCGACAACGTCGCCATCTACACCTGTGAGGACACCGGCGGACTCATCGTCTCCGGTGCCGACCCGGAAATCGTCACGCGCCAGGGCACGACGGTATCGATCACGGTCGCGCTTTCACGCGCGCCGCTCGTCAACGTCGACCTTCCAATTGAGGCCGTTGATCCCGCGACGGTCAGAGTTTCTCCGTCAACGCTGCATTTTACTCCGACCAACTGGAACCAAGCGCAGCACATCTACCTCACCGGAATCTCTCCGGAAGAAAAAACGTTTGCACTGCTGATTGGCCCGTCGAGTTCGACTGACCCTGGTTTCGAGGCGCAGCCCGCCATCCGTTTATCCATTCACAATGTCGCAAGCAACACGACGAAAGTAGAAGAGAAAAAAGTTGGCGGTGGCATCGTGGATCTTTGGATCATCCTCACCGCACTCGTAATTCGCGGGCGGACTCGATTTGGTCGAAGATACGAACAACGAAATACGAACGCGTAAAGCCCAGGCTTACCCTGTAGCCAAACCCAACGCTCAGCTCGACTCACTTGCGCGTCGCTTCACCCCACCCCGAGAGACCCCAGACACTCCGCGAATAATTTCCCGATACCGCTATTAGCCACCCTTCTGCCGATCTCGCTTTACCCATGCATCGCGATCGGTTTTTTTACTCGTCATGCAATGGCTCCTATTGGCCCACAAACAACATCAATCGATGTGACCCTTGACATTCATTGAGTGCAAATCCGTTCACATTTTTTTCGGTCACAAGATTCACATCCACGGACGAAACGATTCACGTTGCCCGCGGCCCAGACGTCGGGCGACGAACCGGGCGACCGGCGACTCGGCCGCCAGAAATGTTATATCCAACTCTACAAACTTGAGGTGCAGTAAATGAATAAGAAAATCATTGGTACTTTCGTCGCGAGCGTGGCTCTCTTGGGTTCGTCAATGGCATTGGCAGACTGTCCGGCTTCTAACAAAAATGACGACGGCACTCCCTGTCTTCACTCTGAGGCCACGATGGACACCCGCTCGACCACCGCGGAAAGCTCTTCAACCAGCATGACTACGGATGCAAAAAAGGAAGAGATGGAGCGCGCCAAGAATGCCGACGCCTGGCAATCGATGGTGCAAAACGGGGGCTGATGGTTGTGTAATTTTCTCGGGCAGCCTGCGACGAGCAGGCTGTCTTCTCCATACGGACTGTTCCAAGTCGAGTGCGAACACGTACTTGAGAAGTCACGGATCGTGAATGTAGTTCCGTTTTGGCCCTTGTCGAGCGAGTCAGCGTCCGCGCCTCATTATTGAGGCGACACTGGGCGAAGCCATTGATGCGAAGCGATGACACCCACCGTTATCTCGCTATTTCTAGTTGAACTTTATCAACTTTTTGAACTCGATTGTAGGTCTGAAAGCTGTCGTTCGAGAACACGTTCAATAATGAATCTATTTCGGGCGTGACATTACTGAAAGAGTTATGCAATCTCGAAAAGATTTTCAACTCGCACGCGTTAGCCCACTAGTTCGAAAATCCAGTTCGCTTCAACAGCCACTGTCGAAGATGCGAAAGCACAGCCGCCTCTGCCCCGCTAGGCCGCCCCCCCGCCGTCCACAGTAGTAAAATCGCCAACGTGTAAACTACAGCGCCGCTGGCGACGAGAATTAATAAATCCGCAAAGCCCGCAGACGCGGAATCTTGTGGCGCCAAGTACATCTTGATGTACGTCACCGCCGCGAACATGGAAGATCCCGCAATTGCAGGCCGCCACACGACGCGCAAGAAATCGCGGAACTTCATCTTCAAGAGGTGAAAAAGGTGGCCCATGTTGATGGGCAGAATGGCGATCACGGAGACAAGCAGGCCGTAAGCGGCCCCTGTGCTTCCAACCTTCATGGTTCCAAGAATCAAAAGCGGAACCATCATGGCGGCATAGATCGAAACCATGACCGTATTGCTCTTCGGGCGTCCCAGTGCAATGTAGACAGAGCCGGTGTTTCCTTGCAGAGTATGAAGCATCCCGAAAAACGCGAGAATATTGATTAGTTCAACGGCCTCAATCCATTTTGGTCCCAAAACGAACGGGACAAACACACTCGCTGTTGCGGCGATTCCTAATCCTAGCGGCACCGTCAGCAATGTAATCAGCCCTATCACTGCGAGATAGCCGGCACGCAGCGCTGCGACGTCATTGCCAACGCGAGCGTAACCGGGAAATACCGCACGATTGATTGGGGCCACCAGCTCGGTCGTCGGCAAATTCGATACCTCATAGGCCAGGCTGAAAAGGCCGAGCGCGTGCGAACCCGCGATCTTTCCGACGACGAAATCGGACATGCGATTGTTCACAAACTGAATGATGTTTCCAAAAAACAGCCAGCTTGAGAAATTGAAGAGTTCCCGGCGCTTGTTCAGGGAAAGTCGGGGCCGGTACGGATGAACCCAATAGCTCAATACGGTCCCGGTTAGTCGGCTAGTGACGATTCCGGCAATCAAGGCCCAGTAACTTCTCAATAAAACGGCCAACGTCACAGTCACTGCGAAGGAGATAAATTTCTTGGCGATCAGGAAGGCAAATTCCTTGTGAAACTCGAGGTCTTTGCGAAACGCAACGATACCGACATTTTCGAGGCCATTGAGGAACGGAGCCAATGCGAGTACTGCGACGATCGCCTCAAGGCGTGCATCGTTGTAGAAAGAACCCGCAGGTATCGCCACAATGAGGAGTACGACTCCGATTGCGACCCCAACGATGACATTGAACGTCCAGGCGGTATCGTAATAACTGCGATCAGCCTGCTGCTTCTGGATGAGTACGAGATCAAAACTGAAACTGCCGAAGACTTCGAGCAACGCAATGATCGCTGTCGCCAGTGCCACCAACCCGAAATCCGTCGGCACCAGAAGTCGTGCAAGAATAACCGTGCTGACCAACCCGATACTTCGCTCGGCGACTTTGAAGAGCACCATCCACAACGCGCCCTTCGCAACAGTCTTTCCGATGCTATTTGTCATTCTGATGTACTTTTTTGACAGCNNTGTCCCAAACTAGCTTGCGACAATAAAAAGCCTCCGCGTATCCAGACGGTGCGTTACATTCCACACCCCTCAGTCGCATCAATCCCGAAAAGGTCTCACGCGTGAACCACGGCTTGGAACTTTCGGTGACGAAACATTCGAGCAGCCGGCCCGCTTTTGTTTCACATTGTTCCCGAGAAACCGGAACGAAGAAGTTCGGCGACCCCAATCCGCCGTCATACTTGGGGATTTCGTATTCGAGAACAAGATGATCGCGAAATGTATTCCAAGTTACTTCTGCGGTGATGCGATGATCCTGGTGGCGATCATTACCACAGTGCGAAAAGATGACATCAGGATTCACACGCGTCTTCAATTGCTCGAAATAGTCTTTAATTTGGCCGCCAACGTAAGGAAAGTATCCGTTGCGAAAGGACTGTACGTCGATTGTTTTTCGAACACATTGATCCAAGTAAAGACCGGCGCTTTTCTGCGCCTCGGCAGCGCGCACCGGATTGGAGGCAAGCACAACCCAATATATTTCGACGTGGGGATATTCCATGATCAGTTTCTGCACCGTTGCTCCACAGCCGATTTCAATATCGTCGCAATGGGCGCCGATAAACAAAACCGACTTAACTGAAACGGGGAGGAATCCGCGCATAAACAATTCCAAAATTCATTAAAATGTCGATCAACGACGATAGCCAATCGGAAGTTTCACGTACGAGAGACACGGTTCAGCTTAGTTCTGAATTGCCGTCGAATTGCCTCGCGCGATTGTGACTGTACGGCGCCAGCTCAAGAACCTCAACAATAGATTCGGTAAACGCACTAGAAAGCAGAGGCGTGTCTTAATTCCGTACTGACTGAATTGAGGGCATGCCAAGGTTCCAATTCTTCTAAACCGATCGAACTCGCCGGCATAAAAAAGATCCTCAAGCATGCTTTTTATCGGCCTAAGAGTTCGCCTGCGATATTGGTTTGGAACGCTCTCGATCACATCGAGTATTCTTGTCGCGACGGCATCGAGATATACTGTATTCCTTCTTTCCTTCTTGAACTGCGAATTCACCGGATCCTCGACTTTTAACACGGTGATCAGATTTGTGTACGCAATACTTTTATTTAATAAGTTGGCGCGCAGCAAGAAGTCGGTTACTTCCCAACAACGCAATCGCTCGTCAAATCCTTTCGTAACTTCGTACATTTCTCTTGCAAATGAAATACTCGGTAGATGCGCGCCAAAAATGAACATCGGGTGGAATCCGCCGAAACATCCGAACTCACCATCGAAGCGCAACTCGTCAACTCCGACCAGTCGTTCATCGATCGTCTTACCATCTTCCATGGTTCGATAAGAAGTGACGCACATTGACGCTTTAGGATATCGCTCATAGGCGAGCAGATGCGTGCGAAGGGCATCGGGAAACAGTTCGTCGTCTGCGTCTAGAAACAGCAAATGCGATTTATTTGCGTGTCTGGCGCCGGTATTTCGCGCCGCAGAAGGACCTGCATTCTTTTGCTCAATCAGGATAACTCGCGAGCCGTAGCGTTCGCGCACGACCTGTGGCGAATTGTCCGTGCTGCCGTCGTCAACAACGATGACTTCAAAGCGATCATCAATTTGCGCAAAAACAGAATCAAGCGAACGGGTGAGCGTGTGAGCTTTATTGTACAGCGGCACAATGATGCTGATTCCCTGACTCATCGAAGCACTCTGTCTCTTTGCAAGTTGACGGCGAGGTTCAGCTCAACCGTAATTCGAACACACCCGTGAAATCAGAGATTCCCGGCAAGAAATTGTTTCCAGCCGTATTTCTGGACATTCGCCCCATCCACCGGCCAAAAGCCAATTCCCGGCCGGCCTTCAGACCAAACCGCGCCGCCAGAAGTCGCCGTATCTGCGGACGCAACCAATCGATCATTTTTGTAGACTCTGATCAATGTGCCTTTGATTTCGGCTCGCAGCCTGTCGCCTTCAACGGCAGATCCGATTCCCGGGTCGCCGGTTTCAAACAGTGCGGTGTAGTCCCCCAATGGGCCGTTCCAACGCACAATCGCCAAATAGCCGGTCGCCCCCCACAGGATTTCATACCCCCGCGCGAAATGCTCATTGATCTCAAACCGAAGCAACAATTCCACTTCGTGTTTCGCCGAATATTCCTTCGAACGAAATACGGTGGCTTGAGCATATTGGTCTGCATGAAAAGGTTGTATCAGGTGTGCAATACTGTCGTTATAGCGACTTGGGATACCACAGAGAGTTGACGCAAAAGCGATACCCGAATTGGATTTCACGTCATTCCAGTCAAGGCCATCCGCCTTGCCGTCCTTCCAGATCGCGCCTTCGCGCAACGTCGTTTCTACCGCTGAGAAATTAGTGAGATAAACCACGGTCGATATATCCGGTGCTGGAACCTGCTTTCCAAGGTTCAGAACCGTGGTAACTTGCCCACACGCAGAGACAATCCATGCCGCTGCAGCATAAATTACAGTTCGTATCACAACCACAATGCAAGTCCCTTGCCGGTGATTATCCGAGCTAACTTGCGGGCTTCCTATCCCGCAAAAAAATCAGATTATTGGTCTTCCCGCCTCAGCCAGACACTTCGCCAAAACAGCGGCTCCCACTGAGCATTGAACTGCTGCCGCTCGCCAGAAAAATGTATCCCTCTCAGGTAATACGCGGGTGTTTTCATGGTCCGCATTTCCCCGGTCACGATGTCGATCAGCTTCTTGATTTCCGAATGCACGTAGAGCGGCTGGCCGCAGTATTTTAACATATCGTCCTCAAAACCCATTCCACGATGCTCCAACTTTGCGTTGAGGGTGGAACGAATCTCTTTCAGTCCGCGCACAAATACCTTGTCACCAACGTTTAGCGAAAGTTCCGGTATTCGCGCCAGGTCTTTTACTTCGACGTCTATTTCCGGGAAGCTTACGCCCTGCCTTTTGTGCTGTACAACGTTGAAAAGATGAGTCATCCATCCTATTACGAAACCGCGAAGCGTGACGTTGCCAGCCACAATTGGACGCAAAAAGTTGACGAAACTCCGCTTTCCAATTGGCATTGAAGCGGCGTTGAGTTGTGTCAACTGGCATGAATAGTTGGGTGGTCTCGTCCCCCACTCCAGCGGGCTTCGAACCTCCTTAGAAAAATCCCCACTTCCCCGATCGCTACGGTGGTCGCGCACTGTTTCCTTCGGGGAAATCGATAGATCCACGCGCCGAAGCCAGTCGGATTTCCAAATCGTGTGACATGCCGCTTCGCAGCCGCCGTGGCTCGAACCGTCGCAAACAGTATCGACCAAGAGAACCGCGCCATCCATGTGGCGCATCTTCCGTGTTTTTCGGTAGTCAAAGAGCCGATTCATCGAGCGAAATACACGCGCCTGCTTTCCACACATCGAAAGCATCTCTGGCATGAATGGAAGGCCTTCGAGACAACCGTTCTTGTCAAGAGTTGACTGTATTTCCGCCCAGGAACGAATTTCGACAAGATCGCCTACGATCAAATCGTGCCCCAAAATCTTTTGTGCCAACCAACGGCGAATCGTTGTTCGATGCATCGGCGGCGTCGCCAATATTACGTTAGCGTCACGCGACCGATTTGCGCGCAGAAAGAAGTCTTCCTCACCTCTTTCCATGCGGAAATACCTTGCGATCACCATGCTTCCGGCGGCCGCAATGAAAAGTGCAATCATTCCGACGATGGTGGCGATAACACAAATCGCCCATCCGAAAATTGGCGGAAACCAGTATGGCGCCAATAATGCGAAGACGATACATGCACCCCCGAGTAAGAGGGACATAATTGTGCTCTTTGCGTAGCTTTTGACAGGGCTTACCGAAATACTCACTTGAATTCCTACCGACTGCGCATTGAAGACGACTCGTGCGCAACTTCGTTGTATTCATTTATCCGGGTGCACGAAAATACGGCACATTCGGGACTAGGTTTGCGGCTATCGAAACATCACCGGTTAGAACGTGTACTCGTCCGACAAGCGCAGCGCACGCTTCGTCGCCTGTGTAATGTCGCGGGCTAATTCCGCGCGATGCCACAGCGTCGCGCGACCGAGAAACGCGCCAACCTTCAGGCGATCTCGCATTGTTAGCGGGCTAGCAAGATAGGCACGAAAATGCTCGTAGGCCCATTTCCAGTGAGGAAAGCTCACTCCAGCCTTGTGGTTTGGTTCTACCCACTTTCGCAGCTCTTTCGATGTCTTGACCCGCGAAATCGAACCTTTGTGAAACCGACGGCGAAGTGCGGCATCTTCCGTTTGTACCATTTTTCCGCGCAACGCCAATTCCCAAATGAATACAGGATCCCAACCAATGTAGTTCGGCCCGGTGCGTAGCGACAAAATTGTCGAGGCGCGCAGCAGTCCGTACGCGATGACGTGTTGGTAATTGGCAAGCAATACCTTGCGTGCACGCTCGTAAACATCCTCAGATTGCAGATCGAGCGAGTTTTCCAACGTTCGAATGATATTGCCCTGATCGTCAATGTTCTTCGTTTTTGGGACAACCGCTTCCACATCTGGACGAGTATCGAGGATGTTCACCATTGTCTGAAATAGATCTGGCTCGGGTATGTCGTCTCCACCCGCCCAACGAAAGTATTGTTTGGGACTTTGAATCGCCTCCATCACACGACGGTGATTCCACAGCAGGCCGCGATTCTCCGGCGCACGCAAGACAGTGACTCGGTCATCTTTGCTTGCGTAGCTCGCGCAAATATCGGGTGTTGCATCGCTTGACGCATTGTCGGAAATTACCAACTGGAAATCTCCGAACGTCTGCGCCAGGTGAGCCTCAATTGCCGCGGCAATAAACTTTTGTGCATTGTAGATCGGCAGACCGACGATGACTTTACGTTCTTTCATTTCCAATCCTCATTGAAAAGGCGCAATGGCGCCCGCTAGCAACAAAACAATATCGCAATAGATTCTTGAATATCTGCACGGGGGGGGTGTACGCGACTACCGACGGCAAGATACCAAACAGCGACGAACTGCTGAGATTATAATCCCGAATCGGGTAATTTTGGGAACGCGAGCTGCGCGCCGGATCGGGGCGCAGCGATAAGATACTAATTGCCTTATCTTTTGAAACGAGGAACAGGCAGCGACTATATATTATTGTCCACCAGCCGTATAACTCTTCCATCCAAATTTGTCGATACTCGCACCGTCAACTGGCCAGAACCCCATTCCCGGCTGACCGGTCGTATATACTGCTCCTCCGGATGATCGTATATCGACAGTCGCCACGACCGATCCGTTTTTCAGAACTGCAATGGTATTGCCGTTAATTTCTGCCCGGAAAACGTCACCATCCACAGCTGGACCAATGCCCGGCAGACCCGTATCTAACAGTGGTGTATAGTCCCCCAAAGGTCCATTCCATCGAACGACCGCAAGGTACCCTGGGGCACCCCACAAGATCTCATAGCCACTGGCACTGTTGGGGGTAATGTTGAATCGCAACAGCAATTCGACTTCGTGCCCGGATGGAGATGGATCATAGCCCGAAGCGCGATATACGGTGGCCTGTGCGTACTGATTTGAAGAAAACGAGCTGTTTAGTTTCGCGATACTGTCGTTGTACCGACTCGGATTTCCCGACACTACCGTCGCGGTCGCGCGCCCGTTTGCCGTCTTGACGTTATTCCAGTCGACGCCTTTCGCCTTGCCATTGATCCAATTTCCACTTTCGCTAATCGGATTCTCGGTCGCCACAAAATTCGTTGTATAACTGTTGGCGACCGCTTGCGTCGTGGCCGACGCACTGTTGCTCGGCGAACTGGTATTTCCCGCGGCGTCGTAAGCCACCACTGTGTAGCTGTAAACCGTAGACGCGGAGAGCCCCGAATCGCTGTAATTTGTCGTTGTGCTGGTACCAACTTGCGAACTATTGCGATAGATCTTGTATCCCACGACACCTACGTTGTCCGTGGACGCATTCCAAGTGAGATTTATCTGCGACGACGACGCAGGCGATGCTGAAAGACTTCCGGGCGCCGACGGCGCCTGTGTATCAGGAACGACATTACTCACCACAACATTGATTTGCACAGTCGCGCCGTTCCCTGCGGCATCTCGCGCCACCGCACTCAGTGAATGTGTCGAATTTGACGCAGTATTTGTATCCCAAGACACGCTGTACGGCGCACTAGTAACTTCAGCGCCGAAATTGGCGCCATCGAGCTTGAATTGCACGCCGACCACACCAATATTGTCGCTCGCATTGGCTGATACTGTTACGGTATTTGACACTGTCACATTGTTTGTCGGGTTGGAGAAAATGACGGTTGGAGCCGTCGTATCGACACTCGGCGTACTCGCTGTGACGGTGGCGCTTTGTGCACTCTCGTTATTGGCGGTGTCATAAGCCGAAACGGCGTAGGTATACGTCGCCCCTGAATTCAACCCCGTGTCTGAATAGTTGGACGTTGCGCTCGTTCCGACATATGCCGTGTTGCGGTAAATTTTGTAGCCACTGACTCCCACGTTATCCGTTGATGCACTCCAGGTCAGATTGATCTGAGTTGCCGTCACCGGAGTTGCTTCAAGACCACCTGGGGCACTCGGAGCCTGTGTATCGAAACCGGGATTGTTGACCGCCGCATTGATCGAAACCGTGCTAATGTTTCCGGCCGCATCGCGAGCGACGGCAGACAGCGTGTGTGTCGAATTCGAACTCGCGGTGGTGTCCCAATTGACGCTGTACGGTGCGCTTTTGTCTTCATTTCCGAAATTGCTACCGTCCAATTTGAATTGAACACCGACGACGCCAACATTATCCGATGCCGTGGCACTAATGGCTATCGTTCCACCGACGGTTGAGTTGTCGACTGGCTCAGAAAACGAGACGTTCGGCGGTATCGTGTCGGACTTCGCGCCCCTGCCGGGATTTCCACCGGGCTTGCTCGCACTCGAAGATTGAGCCTGTGAATCCGATAAGCAGGAAGCGAGAAAAATTGCGGCGAGTATGCCGAATAAATGCGCACAGCGACGCATCGCGGACAGTAAACAGAAATATTTCTTCAAGGCGACTCTCCTGAACCAACCCCTGGTACAACCAGAGAGGACAAAATTTCGCTGCTCGAATACCAAGTCCATCGGCAATCAAAACGGCGACCTAAGCTACAAACCAAACAAGCGCGTAATTTGTCGCCCACTTCGATTAAAGAGGGCTTAAGTATTGACCCAAACATTCTTAAACATCGTGCTCGAACGCAAGGTTCACGGGTCTACGGGATCAATAATTGGGAAGGAACTACCAATGCGAAGGGCCCGGGGGCATTCATTCCGGAAGCCCCCGAACCTGGATGATCAGCGATATGTTTATTCCGAATTGTTCTTAAATTTGTTTCGAGGCAATACTAAAAACGCTTCGATGGAAAAGGCGCTTGCGCTCTACTTTGACAATACAGTAGTTGCGGCACGCTCTCCGCTAATGAAGCTTTCGTCGGTCCACATGTACGCCCAGTCTCCGTACCGACCGCAGTAAGCAATTCCAATTTCCTTAAGATACCCGTGCACAATTTCGATCGCCTTCGCTCGGTCAAGGTCGTAAATGACGTTGGCGTATTTCAACACCCTCGCCTCCCGCGCGAGAATCTTGTCGCCTTCACGAAGCACGCCGCTGCGCTTCAATCCGCTGATTACATCATCAATGACCGTATCGGTCGGCTTGTTCAGGGGACGGTATTTTTTGGAGAAGTAGGTTTCGGCTTGAACGCTCCCATGTTTTGCCGGCGCATTGTTTGGCGAAAGCATGTGCGGGAAGCTCAACCGTGAGAAACAAATGTCTTGGTCGTAGAAATAGGTCATGTGCGACTCGGACAAATCGGTGCGATCGACACTTACGTTCACCAGCACACAGGTAGAACAGGACAGTAAATCTGCGGCTTCCACCACTTCACGCGGCGCAGACTGAATCATCGGTATCAAATCGGGCAGCGGAATCGCGGAAATGACACTGTCGTAATTTGTGGTCACACCACTAGAAAAACGAATCTCCTTTTTCTTGGGATCGATGGCCATCACCTCATGATTGAGGGTGATCTCCGCCATCTTTGGAAATTCCTTCAGATAGGAAACGAAGCCGTTGTGCGTCGGATAGCGGAAGTGCGATACGTAATGGACCTTGGGATTCCACGGCGCGAGCGCGCCCTTCAGCATTTCTTCGAAACTTGGGCGATACATGCGGGGCCCAAGCCACTCCGTGCACATGTTATTCGCTTCAGTCGTGTGGTACTTGCGCGTGTACTGCATGGGAAACAATTCGGCAAACTTGCGGCCGTAACTGGCGACCAGCCAGTCTTCGTAGTTGTTGATTTTGCGTTCCGGTCCGTGCTGTTCCTTCACGAACTCGCTGACCATTTCGACGATCAAGTCATGCGGCAATCCGTGCATGTGCAACTGAACCGGATGCGTGAGCCAGGTGCCGTTCCAGTAGTTGTGCAGCTTGACGTGCAACGACTCATATTCGTCGTTGACGAATTTCGCCAGGATTTTCTGAATGCGCTCGTCCTTGGTAAAGGAAATGTGGGGACCGAGATCGAAAAGAAAGCCATGGTCATTCACAAACGACGCGGTTTTGCCGCCAAAATAGCCATCCTTTTCAAAGACGAGAGGCTTGATACCGTCTTGTTGCAGGCGATAGGTCGCGCCCAAACCAGAAATACCAGAACCCAGAATAACGACTTTCTTCATTGCGAATTATCCCCCAGCGTGATTTCAATTTACTTTGCAACGGCTGAACGACCAACCGCAACGGACCACATCTGCTCCTGCTCGAGCCACAACGTGTCGCTCAACCGCGTTTCCGGCATCTTCACGTCATTAAACGTGATGACGCTGTCCTTGGCGACGTCGCGCACCATAATGCAACCTTCTGACAATGCGATGGGAAGTGCGTTTGATTGCCGCGCATCAAGACGATTATCGATGAGCCCGTACGAACAGAACCCACCAATACCATCAAGCGTCTCACCGGCCTTCATATTCTTCTTCGCGACAGCGACCACCTCACACGAGGGGCCGGCCATCGCCGTAACGGTTGCATCGTGATGAATGACGGCGCGCGCGATCGTTGACGGAATTTGCAGGTGCGGAAGATGATAAGGCGTATAAAAAACGTAGAACGGCCCGTTGCCGAGTTTGTAATAGGCGAGCTGCGTCTTTTTATAAGGGTTGTCCTCGTGAACGACTACGAAGCCACCGGTATGCGGAGCCGCACCCACGGAATAATCCACGATCCCGCGTTCGAGCATGGCTTCCGCCGGAAGCAAATTTGCAAGTTCACGCACGTAGCCACAGGCCGGTCCGACCATGCCACGCTTTGCCACACCAAAGCCGGTTGCGTTAGCCAGCACGCACGTTTCCATCGACAGCTTGGTGGAATCCGCAAACGAAGTGACCTTGCGTACATCCTGGTCGTGCGTCTTGGCAAAGGCGCGTTGCGTGTCCGGAGTCCGGTAGTAATCGACCATGCCTTTGATATTGCCCGCTGCAACCGGCTTCAATCCAACTGACTGAACGTAGCGTACGAGGGTCATGGCCACACCCGGCTCGTCGCCATCCGTGTTGGTAATCACGACTCCGGCGCGGTCGGCCTTGGTTTTCAAGATCGGGCCAATGAGTGAATCCAGCTCAGCATTAACGATGACGATGTTCTTGCCGTGTTCGATCGCGTCCAACACGACCGAAGCGCCGAAGTCGACGGTGCCAGTAACTTCGACGATCAGGTCGACCAGCCCACAACGCGTCAATACGAAAGGATCTTGCGTAATTACGGGAATGCCGCGACTGATAATCGCTTCAGCCTGTTGCGGTGTTTCTGCCGCTTCCCACCGACCGATGCCCGCCTCTCGAAATGCGCGCTCTGCATTTGCCGCTGTGCGATTCGAAATTCCCGCTATTCGAATGCCCGGAACCGGTGTGCCGAGTTGCAATGTAATTGCGCGACCTGTCGCACCGGAACCTACGATGCCGACGCGAATCGGACGGTGCGTCGCTTCGCGCTGCTGTAACTGGTTGTAGATTGAAACGTTCTGACCGGGATTAACGAACACGGGATCAAGTTTCATAACAATTATCCTTCCTGTCTAAATTCGTTTACATACTATCTTGAGATCAAAGGCCAGCTTCGATCCTGCTCGGATACCACGATCACCGGCGCGGGCCACTGAATATTCAATACCGGATCGTCAAAACGTACGCCCCGCGCGTGCGCGGGCGCAAAAAACGCCGATGCGAAGTACATGATCTCGGTTGCATCTTCCAGACTCAAACAGCCATGTGCGCAACCTTCCGGAACTAACAGCATGCGCCCGTTTTCGGCGTTCAATTCCGTTCCATACCACTTCAAGTACGTCGGCGAGTCTGGCCGCATGTCCGCAACGACATCAAAAATCGCACCGCGCGTGCATCGCACTAGCTTCGCCTCCAATGCCGGCGCGACCTGGTAGTGCACTCCACGAATGGTGCCGCGCTTGGCGCTGTAAGCCATGTTGCCTTGCAGCGGACGAAACGAAATTGCGTGATCGGCAAATTCCTTTTCGCACCACGAGCGCATGAACCGACCGCGCGCGTCCACATGCGGTGCCGGGTCGATGACCCAAGCGTCCTTGACATCGCACATACTAAAATGCATTTTGACCTCGACCCGGAGCGCAAACTATCGCTTCGAGGGGGCACATTATACACGTCACAAACGCTGTCCTTCAGCTTGCCTAACCTTTGTTTCGAATTCATGAATTTGTTTAAGGCAAAGCGCCTTTGCGTCTGCACCTTTAAAGTACTGACCGTACCACTCCGTGATCCAATCCAGCGCCTCGGGCAGTTCCAAGCGAGGGATCCAACCCAATCGCATCATGGTCTTACTCATATCCAGACGCAAATAACCCGCCTCGTGTGGATGCGCACCCTGATCGAGCGACCAGCTCGCCTTTTCGGGCCAGCGGGCGATCAGGCGCTCGACGATTTCCTGCACGGTCAGCACGTCTTCTACGCGTGGGCCGAAGTTCCAAGACTCGGCAAAGCCATCACCCTCGCGATACAAGCGCTCGGCCAGTGTCAGGTAACCGCCCAGACAGTCCAGTACGTGCTGCCATGGGCGAATCGCTCTGGGATTGCGCAATACAACAGGACGCATCTGGTTGAATGCTGTTACCACGTCTGGAATCAGTTGATCGCGCGTCCAATCGCCGCCGCCGATGACATTGCCGGCGCGCGCAGTCGCGATCAGTTTGCGAGTCGATTCGTTCCCGTCTTTAGAAAAGAAGGAATCCTTGTAGGATTGGGTAGCCAGCTCTGAGCATGCTTTGCTATTTGAATAGGGATCGTGCCCGCCCAACGTATCGGTCTCGCGGTATCCCCAGACCCACTCGTGATTGTGGTACACCTTGTCGGTCGTCACGTTCACGACCGCGGTACGATGCGTCAGGACACGCACTGCATCGAGCACGCTCACGGTTCCCATAACATTGGTAGCGTAGGTCTCGATCGGGTCGTCGTAGGACTGGCGTACAACGGACTGCGCCGCCATGTGAAGCACGATCTCCGGCTGATGTTCTTGTACGGCAGCTCGCAGCGCCTTGTGATCGCGCACGTCGCCTACAATGTTCCTAATTCCTTCCTGAACATTCGCGACTTCGAACAAGCTCGGTTTGGTCGGCGGCGGCAATGCATATCCCACCACGTTCGCGCCCATTTTCTTGAGCCACAGGCACAACCAGCTTCCCTTGAAGCCGGTGTGGCCGGTAATGAATACTCGCCGATCGCGCCAAAAATTAAGGTCCATGTTGCTTGTTTTCCATCGCGCGTGACGCTACTTATCGTTTCCGTTCCGGGCTTTTTCCCACACTTGCCATGGGCGTTGTCCCTTACCGTCCATGCGATCAAACGTGATCTTGTCCTTGAAGGTGTCCATCGCACTCCAAAATCCGTGGTGATGAAAAGTGTAGAGCTGCTGTTTTTCGACCAAACGCCTAAACGGCTTTTCTACCAACTCCTCACCGGGCTGCATGTAGTCGAAAATATCGTGGCGGAAACGGAAGAATCCGGCGTTCAACCAGAAATCGGTTTCCTTAATCGGACCAATGTGATCCACCATGCCATCCTCGCGGGCATAAACCGCATGAAATGACTGCGCAGTTCGCACCGTCACCATGCTCGCGATCGTGTTCTTGTGCTCGCAGGCGGCCAAGTATTTGTCCAAAGGCAAATCTGACAGCGCATCGCTATAGTTGGCGAGAAAGTACTCTTCGCCGCGCACGTGATCGCGCGCCGCCATTAGTCGCTGACCAATATTCGAATGCAGCCCCGTCTCGACAAATGTGATCCGCCAGTCTTGAATGTCGCTCGCCAATGGCTGAATCGTCTTTCCGCCGTCGCTCATGACGAAATCGTTGGAAACCCATTCCTGATAATTCACAAAATACTCTTTAATCATGTCTCCCCGATACCCGAGACAAAGGATAAAATCCTTGACGCCGTAGTGAGCGTAGTAGCGCATCAGGTGCCAAATAATCGGACGATATCCAACATTGACCAACGGCTTGGGAATCGTATCCGAATGTTCTCGCAACCGGGTTCCAAGCCCACCACAAAACAAAACGACCTTCATTCCTACTCTCCCATTTTCGCCTGGCAGTACAACGCGCCCCGTTTACTCACCAATTCGGCCAATCTCTTTATCGGCCCAAGTCTTGGTCGAGTAAATACGCTCTGCACGTATTTTCTTGTGCTTTTTTCACCATCGATGGCAAAACCGTTCGAGCCCAGGAGTAACGGTATCGGCCCATTGAAACAACACCACCCTTCGGTTACTAAGTACCTCACAGGACTGAAGAACAGCCTATGCGAAGCATTTGCATATGCGCCGAATTGACATTGAGCGTTGAATCCGCAAATGGACGCATACCAGAATACTTGCTGGCCAAAAGTACGTCGCTCTACACGAAGGTCAAGTCCACTGGCAATTCGCGAACCGAGAAGATCGACATGAAGAAATGATTTGCAGATGCGATTCTGCCAACGCCCAATAAACGCGAAAATCTTCAATCTAGCTATCGCGATTTTTCTCTGCGCGCAACGATTTTCTGTTGTCTCCTTCCATGAATCGAATTGCCGGCGCCCGATATTGATTAAACAGGCTTTACACCAATTCCATTTATTGGTCGGCGCGGGACCGATTATAGCGCAACCCCCAAAGCGATCACGTGAAAATTCAACAACTATGCGCCTCGTAGCCGGCAATATACGTTTTAACAGCTTGCTACCAGACCCCTTGAAACGAAAAAGTCCTTACTCGGCGTGCCTTAATGTCCTCAACCAGGGCTTAGGCTATCGCCGTCGTGATGAGTATTCTTTGGTCGGCGTTTTGCCCTCTTTAGAACAGCGCGTGGATCGTATTTCCATTCACACAATTAAACAGAAATGTGCCAGCAGAATTGTATGACCACGGATTGGCGTTACTGGAATTGCGGGAAAACCGTTTTGGAGGAAATAAATTCGATTCGCGACGCCGCGCCATCACCAGCGGAGAAACTCAGAATTAAAAATAACATTGGTCTTCAACAAAAACGTTCGAAAATACGAGAGATCAAAAGGGGTGGCCGATTTTGAAAACTGCTAACCATCGCTTCTGAAATGTTCCACGAGCCGATCGACCAAAGTGGGTTTCCCGAAGACGGTTCCATAGACAAAACCCAGATTTGGAACATTCCATTTGCCAACCTCAACAAATTTCCCGCTGGCTTCCTCGATCAGAACTCGGCTGGCGGCGATATCCCAAATAGCATCTCCGTAGTCTATTGCGGCATCGACCAGCCCAGCGACCGCACAGGTATGCGCGAAGCAGCTGCGATAAATGCGGTGATTGGGATGCGCGCGGACCAGGGAATCAAAAAGGTTTCCGTCATCACGGTATTTCACGAAATTGTCACGGGCTGGCAGGATCAAGCGTTCAGTACCGTCAATGGCTGCAGAATCGAGATCGGTAAGTCTTATCGCTTTGCCGTTGTAGCTTGTTCCGAAACCGTAGGCGGCGTTTACCCGCATATCGAGCAACGGATGATCGATCACTCCCACAACAGGCTCGCCGCGATAGTGAAGCGCCAGAATGCTTCCAAAGGTAGGTACACGCCGAACCATATCCTCTGTGCCGTCAATCGGGTCCATGATCCATTGAAACGCCGCCCGCGAATTTTCCGGCTCGTATTCCTCACCAAGGATGCCATGGTCGGGAAAATGCAATTGAATCTGTTGGCGTAGAACTTCTTCGACCTGAAGATCGACACTGGTTACAAGGCTATTGTCCGACTTTCGCTTTACCTCGAAACCGACTTCCAACTGTGAAAGGATCAACGACCGGACCATAGAAGAAAATTCGAGAGCCTTCGCATGATAGCGCTCGATGTCTTGCGCAGGAATATCACTACGTATGTCCATGCACCCACTTCTTCGTCCGTTCGTTTCCGTATTTCACCCAAACATTTTCAGACCTTACCGCGTGAGCTAATGAAATACCGCAGCACGACTTTCGCATGGGTCCTGATCCCGCTGGACGACTCGACAACTCACTTGACCGAGCGATATGTCCGTAACTTCCATTTCTAGAACACATATCCGTGGGATGTGAACTTGTGACGCAACGTGCCCGCATAGAGTGGTCCGTCATTTCAGCGTAAAGGCTAATCGTGCGAAAACAACGAGCGACAAAGTTCTCTTCACACGTACTGGCACGTAGACGCAATAAATCATCGTGGAGCGGACTCGGCAATTGCTACCACATCCGTATTTTTAAACACGTGGAGCTTTGCCGCAAGTTCGCAACATGTTTTTGGACAATTGCATTCTACTGACGGTCAGAGACGCGGTTGTGGGGCAAAGATCCAAACAGGACAGGCACAACACGACCAGGGGAGAGCGACGAAAGTGGCAATGGACTTTCCGCCACTCACAGGTTGAGGGAGCATCAATGAAATCGAAAAGATTTTTTTCATGCCGTCACTGAACTACATCACGGCTCGGTTGGCCATCTCGCTAAATTTTTCGCCATTGGCATTGCATTTGTAACACCTACAGTGAGTCACGCGAGGATAGACACAACCTTTGACCAGGGATACATGAAGATCGCGGGAGACAGCAAGCACAAAAAAATGATTGTCTCGTATATACCGTCTACCGGAACAAGCGCCCTTTCATCATTCCTTGACACGTTCACGTTTTGGTTCAAAGCGTGTCGATACAACATCGGTAATCCGACAATTCATTGCGATGACCCGGACAATCTTGTCGTTGTCTGCTATCCGGGAAGTCCTTGCGAAACATATGCGGGTGAATACACGACGACCTCTGCAAATCTCATCGGCCGAACCGGCGTGACCTACGGTCGTTTTTTTGGCGGCGACGGGGACGATCAAGTTGAAAACGCCGGGTACTTGGTCAAAAACATATCTGGAGGAAAAGTAATCGATTATCTCGGCGGCGGCAACTACGCCGAACTGAGCAACGAGTGGCGGATCATGGAGCTAACGGGGACGGGATATTGATATTTATACGGATAACCATTCCCAAATTGTTCTTCATAATCTCTCTCAGGAAAAACGGAGAACAAGAATGGAAGTTGAGAAAAATACTCCACGATATGCAGGTCGTCTGATTACCCTCGCCATCATCCTTGGCCCGCTTTCTTCTGGCAGTCTTCGTCGGTCTGTTCCGAATCGGTCGCGATGAGCCCTCCTGAGCCGATCGAATGACAAGCGACCGCACACATTCAGTCCCCTCTTCCCTACCCCATTCCCTGCATGCGGCTGCGTGGGACGCAGCGTGTCCGCAGCGCGTTTCATTCAGAGCTGTGTCATGAAATACAACGCGAAGGCGAAGGTACTGGAGTTTTCATCGGACCAGGGTGTTCACCAATTTCACGATCAATTGACCGAGATCATGCGCTTTGCAATGAGCAATGTCGGCAACGATGACATGAGCCGGGACGAGGCACTGAAGCTCTCCCGCGACTTCTTTTCGCGCTATTCCGCTTTGTCTGATGCACTGAACTGTATGCGGGAACACCTTCCGCGCGGCGAGGTCGCCTGACATGCGTTGCGCTGACTTGGCGGATTGCGCTGCCGGTCACAAATAAAACAAGGAGCTGCTATGACAAAGCTCGACAAATCCAAACGGGATTTCTTCAAGAAGGCAGCCGCCGGAGTCGGCCTGGTTGCAGCGGCGGGCTATCTGAAAAACCTGGCGCCGACACGAGGCGAACTGATTCAGTCAATCAATGAGCATAGCGAGAAAGACGTCATCAAGCAGAAGAACGCATGGCTGAAAAAACAATGGGTGCCGATGACGGATAGCGACAAGAAGCAAATGCTCGATGAACTCCTTGCGAACCACAACAAACATACCGCATAGAACCTGTTGCCCAGCACTGGCGAGGGGAGAGCTTGATGTCACACAAAGAAACTGACAACAGCACCAAGAAAGATAACGCAACAACGAGTCGTCGTAATTTTCTGAAGAAGATCGGCATTGCCGGCGCGGCAGCGCTGATGTCGGACAATGCATCGGCAGACGTCTCCGCGGGTTCGTCGAATCCCGATGCCGAGATCACCGCTTCGGAATGGCTGCAGGGACACTTTGTTCTGATGTCCGATGAGGAAAAGAAGAACGCCATTGGGCGGCTGGAAAAACGCTACACCGCGCAATACGGAAAGAAGACCACCGTTTCCGATGCGCCCCCGCTGGAAGGCGTGCTGTTCGGCTATGCCCTCGACATCTCCAAATGCATTGGCTGCCGACGCTGTGTGCATGCCTGCGTGAAGGAGAACAACCAGTCGCGCTACAACCCTGTTATTCAGTGGATACAGGTGATGAAAATTCCGCGCGGAAATTTTGCATTCTCAGCGGAGAAATTGAACGAGGGGTTTCCGAAATCAAGTGCCATGGGCGATTACGGCGTGCAGGTGGGCGGCAATGCCTATGCGCCGGTCGGTGGGTTGTCCGTTGAACACGCCGACAGCTACTACCCGGCGGATGAGAAGGTTCCCGACAAGAATTTCTTTTATGTGCCCGTGCAGTGCCAGCAATGCGAGAAGCCGCCTTGCGTGAAGGCGTGCCCTGTGCGAGCCACTTTCCGCGACCCCAACGGCGTGGTGCTGATCGATTACAACTGGTGCATCGGCTGCCGCATGTGCCAGCTCGCCTGCCCCTATCAGGCGCGCCACTTCAACTGGGGTGAGCCGAATCTTCCTGCGGAAGAGATGAACCCGAAGACCCACTATTTTGGCAACCGACCGCGCATGCGCGGCGTGATGGAGAAATGCACGTTCTGTCTGCAGCGGACACGGGAAGGCCGGAATCCCGCCTGTCTGGAGGCTTGCCCCGTAGGCGCGCGAAAGTTCGGCAATCTCCTCGACCCGGACAGTGACGTCAGAAAGATTTTAGCCACCAAGAAAGTCTTCAGGTTCAAAGATGAGATGAGCACCTATCCGAAATTCTTCTATTACATTGGCTGAGTACACAACATGGGAAGAACAATAATTTCATTTGTAGTAGACGTCGCCTCATATGCCCTCAAAGGTGGCACGAAGTACAAGGCATGGCTGATCTTTCTCCTGTTCATCATCGTGACCGGCTCCTACACGGCATACATCCAGCTGAGCGAAGGCCTGATCACCATCGGCGCAACGGACGAGATCCCGATGGAGTTGTTTTTTGCAAACTTCATCTTCACCGCACACGTTGCCGCCGCCGCAATCCTGGTGGTCGCACCCGGCTACTTCTATCACCGCAAGGATATGAAGGAGCTTGCCGTGATCGGCGAGATCATCGCCATGGTCTTCGTGGCAACGGGCATCACGTTCATCCTGTTTCACATGGGACGACCGGACCGGCTGTGGCACATGGTGCCGTTTCTCGGTTACCTGAACTTCCCCAATTCGATGCTCGTGTACGACACGATCGTCTTGAACGTGTACCTTTACCTCAACCTCATCGGCATCAGCTACATCCTTTACAAGAAATACGTCGGCGAATTTGATACGAAGGCACTGGCGCGGTGGTTCACGCCGGTCATCTATCTGGCCATCATCTGGGGACCGCTCATTCACATCTGTACGGCATTCGTGCTCAGCAGCAACGCACGAATGGGCGCGTGGTCAACCGCGGTGATGCCTTTCGGTTTTCTGGCGATGGCCGGCGCTTCAGGGCCATCGTTGGTGATCTTGCTGTTCCTAATGATCAGAAAGTACACCAAGCTGCACATCAACGACTCTGTGATCGACTTGATGTCGACCATCATCGGCTGGAGCCTCGGCATCATCATGCTTGTATTTGCCGCCGAATATTTCACGGCGCTCTACTCGAATACCGAACACGCCGCGCCGCTGAACTACAGCATGTTTGGACATGAAGGGCTCAACATGTACGTGCCCTGGTTTTGGGGCACGGTCGGGACCATCGTCATCTGTTTCATCGCGATACTCATCCCGAGAGTCAGGAAAAGCTACGATCGCTGGCTTCCGCTGGTGTGCATCGCAATTTTCCTCGCGATCCTGGTGGAAAAACCGATGATGCTGGTGTTCCCTGCCTTCAGCCCCTCGCCGCTCGGCGAATACGTGGAATACCACCCGACGTTCATCGAACTCTACAACGTCGCGTTGACCTGGGCGGTTGGATTTCTGTCGCTGACACTCATCGTAAAAGGCGCCGTTGGGATACTGACGGGTGAAGTGAGATACCGAAAACCGGAAGCTTCCGCTTCCAGCTAGGCCATGTGGATGAAATCGACATCTGCTGCGCACTTTCGTACCTGCAATCGCGCCAGTTCAAAATTGAACAGTTGGTTCTAAAAAAAGAGAAGGACGATTACCAACAATGAAACTGCAAAGCGCACCCGTAACCATCATCATCGCCCTCGCCCTACTCGCGGTTGTCGCGGGCGGCTTGGCGCTGGTCGGAGGTCTGGATATCCGGAAAGAAAAAAATCCCGGTGACAACGAACTGGCCAAAGCAGCGGCAACTGCGCAGCCGGTGACGAACTGTTTCGAAAGCCGGGAAACGTACTCGGCGGTCGCAAGAACCGAGAACGTCGTTCCGCAGTACGGCTATCCCAACGTGAAATGCTCGAACACCACCAGCGGTGTCTTGTGGTATGGGGATCCGTTTGACGGAACGATACCCATGGGCGAAATGCCGAAGGTGGCCGATGAAACGCAAGGTGATTTTGTCAATGCGGTGGTAAAGCCGCGTGAACCGCGGTTGACCTACTTCAACATGGGACCGGACGGCTGCGCGACGTGCCATAACGGCACGATCGTGCCTTTCCCGAAGGACAAGACACCACGATTGATCGGGATGCATCAGGACATCGTCGCGAACTCTTTGCAGCTGATGCACGGGCGCGGCGCACTGTGGTGCCTCGATTGCCACAGCGCCACCAATCGCAACCGGTTGCTTGATCGCCGCGGCAATGAGATCACCTTTAATCAGCCGCAACGACTATGTGGTTCATGTCATGGCGAGAAGTATATCGATTGGCGCGAAGGCATCCACGGAAAACGAATCGGCGAGTGGAAGACGGGCGGCAAGAAGCGATGGTGGGTATGCACTGAATGCCACAATCCGCATACCGTCCAGACAATACGATTTCAACCCATCAATCCGGAGCCACCACCTCCGCTGCCGAGAGGAATGAAAATCGCGGATTACGTACGCGGTGACCAGAGCGCTCATTGATCTCTGGGGGCCCGCTGGCCAAGGCAAAACTTGTTTTCTCTTCACCCAATTCGCGTGAGCGCTGATCGTCGGAGCTGACGCTCCGCTTCATCGCTCAATTCGCAATTTTCGCCGGTCCGCGGAGGGTCTTGTTCGAGGCGATGCTTTTGAATCTTGAACTGTACGGCGGGCGCGGCGACGGCTCCCGTCAAAAGAAGTGAGTCAGTCCCAGGTAAACAGTTTGGAAGTTTTCTTCGTAACTCAGGTCCACGCCGCCGTATTTTTCGTCGTCTTCAAATTCAAACCGGTGAAGTTTGTACTCCAGGTTCCAGCGCGTGGCCTCGGCGAAGTTTCCTGACCAGCCCACCGCGATGCTGAAACCAATGCTTTTACCAGTGACACTGGACGGCGCATTACCCAAAACAAACGCGCTGGTGTCGACGAAAGGCTCGGTCAGCGAGACTTCTCCAGTCAGACGCGCGATGGCGAGGCTTCCATATAGCGTGCCGTTCACCTTGCTGAAGGGTTGCGACCCGCTGCTGCCGACGTAGTAGCCGCGGCTCTTGGTTCCGAATGAATTATTGCTTCCGGTGAAGTGGGCGTCGGTCTCGCCGGTTCGCCAGCCGCCAAAGAACGAGAAGCGATTGATTGTGTAGCCCGCGGTGATGTTCGTGTCACTGCGAGAATAAAAGATCAGCCCGTTCGGATCCGTCTCAATGGCATCCTTGACTGAGAAATCGTTGTCCAGGGTCAGGAAGTATGACCCCAGCGCTCCGGTTACCGCGATGTCCAGCGTGGTGAAATCGGGCGTGAATTTTCGATCGCGTATGCGTAGTTCGGATGACTTGTGTCCAATCGAGACTTTCGAAATGAAATCCATCCCTGACAACAAGCTCGCGCCTTCTGCGTCATCGGCGGCATTCGCCTGAGCCGCCAATCCAAAAGCACAAATCAAGGCAACATGGAGAAAAGTGCCGGTCGAGCCAGGTCTGCGAGACATCGTAAACCTCCACCCATATCGTGATTTCTCTTGGACACGTGATGCTTCACTTCGGCACTCATGTGTCATTCAACTTCTTTTGTCGCCAATCGCCCGCAACGTGCAACACAAGATCTTATTGTTCAACGTCACTACTGGACGCGGCCGCGATGCCTCATAAAACGCAACGTGGATATTTTTTTAAGTGGAACATGCTTCAAGCTCACGCGTTTCAAATTGCGACCGAAAATATATCGGCAGTTCATCGACCGAATTTGATAGCGAAGGAAAAGCCTATGACGTTTCGATTTCTGGGCCCTGTTCTTTTCGGTGTCGTCCCTGCGGTTCTGATTCTTTCCGGCTGCAGTTCTTCCAGCGTCGGCGGCAATGAAGACCGAACGCCGCCGACCGTGACGCTGTCCGGAATTTCCGACTCGGCAGATGGCGACGGCGAGATCGTGGGAACCGCAACGATCACCTGGACCACCGACGAGCCCAACCGCAGCACCGTCGACCTGTATCTGTCGCACGACGGTGGCACCACATTTAATGCGTTGGCGAATCGCGCACCGGACACCGGCACGTATACGTTTGATTCGAATGACGTCGACGACTGCCGGCATTGTCGCTTGCGCGTCGTCGCGCGCGATATCGTTGGCAATGAAAGCACGCCCGCGGACTCCACTGCCGATTTCATCATCAACAACGTGCCGCAGGTTCTGGGCGCCGCGGTGTATTACGACCCGAACAGCAACGGCCCGGATGATGGCGATACGATCGTCGTTCCTTTCGACAAGGTGCTTGAACTGCGCACCGGCATTGCCAGCGATATCTTCCTTATCCCCGTGCTGGCCGACAGCATTGGCCCTTTCGCCACTGTGGCCAAGGGCGACCAGCCAAACGAACTCGTAATCACCATGAACGGGCTGGTCCCGTTCACCGGACACTTGCACGTCGGCAAGACATTTGACCCGGACCGACTGCACCGCACCGCGCCGTCCGGCATGAATGTTCGCGACAATCTTTCCAGCGGCATCCTGTTCGCGCGGGATACCGGCCGAACGGCATCGTTTGCCGAAGGCATCGATATCGCGCCTGGTTTTTCCAAATTCGGCAACATCGTGGGTTCCGCCACGACGACCTCGCTTGAAATGGGCGACATCGACGGCGATGGCGACATCGACATAGTTGAAGGCACAAATGCCGGACCGCGGGTATGGACCAATGATGGCACCGGCGCGTACACGAATACCGCGCAAGCCTTGGGCAGTGCCAACGTTCAAAACCTCAAATTGGGTGACGTGGATGGCGACGGTGACCTGGACTTTGTCGTGGCGCTCTTCAATGCACCCAATCGGGTTTTTATTAACAATGGTTCGGGCGTCTACACGGACAGCGGACAGTCGATTGGCGGAAACGACCCGACTCTGTCCGTGGCACTGGCCGATTTGGACGGAGACGGCGACCTTGATTTGATCGAGGGCAATACGTCTGCATCGAGTCGCGTACACAAGAACAATGGCTCGGGTGTCTTTTCAGACACTGGGCAATTGTTGGGTTCTACCAAGACTCGAGTCATTGTCGCAGGCGACGTTGACGGCGATGGCGACATCGATTTCGTTGAGGGCAGCCAATTCGCGCCGACTCAGGTCTGGATCAACAACGGTAGCGGTACATTCGCCGTATCCGGCCAGACGTTTCAGTCGGAATACACCGTTGCGATGAAATTAGGGGACATCGACGGTGACGGCGATCTCGACTTGGTCGAGGGGCGCGGAAATGGCCTGCCCGTCCGCGTCTGGACGAACAACGGCAGCGGCGTATTTGCAGACACCGGACAGTCGCTCGGCAAGACATATACGGCAGCGCTGGCGCTGTCAGACGTTGACGGCGACGGCGACCTGGATTTGCTGCAAGCCGCGTTTGGCACACCCAGTCGCGAATACCTCAACGACGGAAAAGGTGTTTTCACGGATACGGAACGGGACTTGGCCAACGCATATGTGGGCGCGTTGGCCTTGGGGGATGTCGATGGCGACTATGACCTGGATATCGTGTTCGGAATCTTTGGCGATAATGAAATTTGGGTCAATTCCCTGCGTACCCCGCCCCGCGACTATATATTCGCGCAGGGAGATGCGGTTCAGGACACCACTCTTGCCTACGCCGTTGCGTTTGCAGACTTTGACGGAGATGGCGATCAGGATTTTGTCGAAGCACGCACGGGCGGAAACAAAGTCTGGCTGAACAACGGCACCGGTGGCTATGTCGATTCCGGACAGACCCCCGGGACTGGATCGACACGCTCATTTGCGCTGGGCGATATCAACGGCGACGGTAATATCGACATCGTCGAAGCCGACAATCCCAATGGCCGAGCGACCCTCTGGCTGAACAACGGAAACGCCGCGTTCACGGACTCGGGCCAGATACTGACCAAGACCGCCGCGATCTACGTCGGATTGAGTGATCTTGATGGTGACGGCGATCTGGACATCGTTTTTTCCAGTTATCTCCAGCCGACTTCGGTATGGCTCAACAACGGCAGCGGCGTATTCACCGACAGCGGACAATCCATTGGCAGCGCGGGATTCGCCACATCGCTTGCCGATGTGGATTCGGACAAGGACACTGACATTATTCTTTCCGACGGAACTGGCACGACGATTTGGCTGAACAATGGCAGCGGTGTCTTTGTCGATGCCGGACTCAGCCTCGCTGCGGCAGGAATTCTGCAAAGCGCCGCAGGCGATATTGACGGTGACGGAGACATCGACTTCCTGATCGGGCGCGAAGAGAACTCAACGCTGGTTTGGCTCAACAATGGCGGCATTCAGGGCGGCACCGAAGGTCAATTCACGTTGTCTACTGCTGTACTCGGTTCGAATTACTACACTGACGCTGTGACAACGAATTCGCTTTCGCTCAGCGACTTTGACGGCGACGGCGATCTGGACGTGTTGCAAATCAACTCCAATGCAAACCATCGGGTGTGGATCAACAACGGCTCGGGTCAATTTACCGCCGCGCAGCAGTTTTCATCGAGCAATGGGACCTACGGCTCTGCGGTCGCGGATATCGACGACGATGGGGACAATGATTTTATGCTGGCTGGACAGGAAGGAACACGGATTTGGCTGAACGACTACTAGCGCGCAGCCGCCGCACGGCGGCGCGTTCGTTTCGGTCTTGATTGCCGCACCAGCTGGCGTTTTACCGATGCCGGCATTTGCTTGATCGCATATTCCCGCCGCAGCGCGTCGCCGCGCGTTGCGGCAACTTCCTGGTACACCAGTTCCACCGGCCGCCGCGCGCGTGTGTATTTGGCGCCCTTGCCGGCATTGTGCGTGCGCACGCGCCCGTCGACGTCCACGGCGACTCCGGTGTAGAGCGTGTCGTCGATGCAACGCACGATGTAGACATGCCAACCGGCGCGCGGTGTACCGGTTTCTTGCGCGTCATTGGCTTTCCCCGCGCTGCTTGATGTGTACAATCGCTTCATCCCATCCTCCACCACTGAATGTAGACGATGAACGAACAACAGGCCGAGTTTCTGTTTCGATTACTGTCGCAACCCACCGCCCCGTTTCGCGAGGAACACGTCAGCGCGACGATCATGCGTGAGCTGGGCACCTTTGATGTCCCCTACTTCGATGATCCTCACGGTAACCTGGTTATTGGCGTGGGCTCGAAAACGGAATACCTGCGCCTGATGCGCGCGAAGAGCCGCGAACCGGCGCGTGTATTCATCGCGCACATGGATCACCCGGGATTTCATGGCGTGCGCTGGAGCGGACCCCGAACGCTCAGGATCAAGTGGCATGGCGGCTCGCCGGTCAAACATGTGAATGGCGCCCCGGTATGGATCGCCGATGACAGCGGCGTGATCTCCCACGGCGTGTTGCGCAATGTGAAGCTCCACAAGCTGGGCTATGCAATCGATACCGCCGACGTTCAGATCAAGGCGGCGGATCTCCCCTCCCCGCGCCCACCCGCCGCGAATCTCTTTGGCGCGTTCCGGTTTCGTGCGCCGGTGTGGGCGCANNCATTTTGAATTGGGCTGGATCCGTCGCGCCGCGCGACCGGTGGTGTGCGTCAGCCTCGAAGCTTCACGCACGTTGCCCGGCGCGATTGTCGGAAAAGGCCCGGTCGTGCGACTCGGCGATCGGCGCGCGGTGTTCGATAGTGCCGGAATGCAATTGCTCACGGAGTTGGCGGACAAAACACTGCCGAAGAAATATCAGCGCCGCATCATGGACGGCGGAACCTGCGAAGGCACGGCGGCGACGGCATACGGGTATCCGACCATCGCGATGTCCGTCCCGCTGGGCAATTACCATAACCAGGGGTTTGAANNAACGCCACCAGCGCGCCGAACGCGGAATACACCACGGTGAACACCCAGGTTGGCGCTTCGTAAAACAGCAGGCGACTGACCCATCTGGCGATGAACGCCCGTTGGTCGACAGTCTCACCGTCGGCGCTGCGCAGCGTGTTTTCCAACACGGTCAGCGGGCACGAAATGCCGACCCAGGACTCCAGTACGACGTAGCCGATCGCGAGCAGGTGCGTGATTCGAAATGCCCACGACCGTGTCCATGCCCATCCCGCGACCCAGCCC